>CAZENM010000020.1:0-24713 GCA_964513575.1 uncultured bacterium
AGCCTCAGAATAAATTAATGCCTTTGATAAGTTCCTATCAACTCTGCATGATCCAAAATATGTCCCTTCATGGCTGCTTCGAGATCCCTCCTCGTTGCCTCCTTCGCCAGATCAAGAACGGTATCAAGTGCGTACACCTTAAAATAATAGCGGTGGACTTTTCCGGGAGGCGGACAAGGACCGCGATATCCGACCTGATTAAAATGGTTTTTTCCCTCATTAGGGGCAGATTCCCCTTCTTTAAGAACTTTTAAGCCGGGAGCAAGATTCCAGGCAATCCAATGATCAAACGTGCCTCCGGGGGCATCGGGATCGTCAACGATCATCGCAAGCGTTTTGGTCTTTTGAGGAATCCCGGAAAAATTTAATTGAGGAGAAACATCTTCTCCCTGGCATGTATACTTCTGGGGAATCGGCTGATGATGTTCAAAAGCGGGGCTCATAACTTCCATAAAAATACTCCTCTTTTTCACGTTAGATACCATAATAGGATTTTTTGGTAACGTTGACTTTCGGCTCATCGCGCAAATGAGGATCATAACTATCCAGGACTGTGCTAAGCCCGAAGGGCTGAAACACTTCAGCCCAGGCTGTGGCGTGCCCCGGAGGGGCCGCGAAGCCTGGGCTGAGAGGTTCAAGCCCTCCGGGCTTAGCACGGTCATGAGTAGTTGTGATCCTTTTCTGGGCTACCCCCAAAAAAATCCAAGAAACGAGAGCAAAGGGCGATGTCAGAAAGAATAATATACTGTTGGGCGTGACAAAAATTACTCCTTAGGAGCAGGTACTAATTGCGCGATAAACACATTTAACACAATCTTAATTTGCAAAATAAACAGAAAAACATCATAATTATCACTTACTAGAATTAATAACGCAACTAACAAACATTAATCTTTAAGGAGATTTCATGAGAAAATTAGCCATATTAATCCCATGCCTCTTATTGCTATTGGTAACCACTTCCTGGAGACATAATCCAATTCCACAAGAAAACAATACACCCGTTAAGCAAGAGTCTGTAAATCGCTTTAATGGAGAAAACTTAACAAACGACATTCCCACACTCAACCCCATTAGATCTATCACCGGCTTTCAAACAGTTCCTAACGTGGCCCAATATGGAGGAGCGGATTGGAGTAATGTCGTTGGTATCGCCCATAGCGTAACTCTTGACGAAGCTGCTAAAATCGCAATGGATAATCCCGAGATCACATATTTCTTTCACATGAAAGGATACAGAATGGTTTTAGGATCCAATGTGGAAAATGGCTCCTACCGCATATTCCATTTGAATGACGCCGTATTTTTCAGTGGTGAACCTTGGTGGGGATCTGCTGTAGACTTCGCTGATGGTTTCATCAAGGAATAAGCAGCCTTAAAATTGGCTACGACATGATCAAGGGGATGAATCTTATTTTGATTCGTCCCCTTTAATTTATACTTTAGTCGATAAAAGCGTGAAAATTGACAAAAAAAATAACATATTTTCGTGAAACTTTCACGTTTTGCTAACGTATCAATTGCCTACGAAGTTACAGATCGCAGCGTGCGTTAGTAAATAGCTCTATATTGATCAAGATGTAGGGATTTACGAATTGGTCCCATTTTGTGTTGCGTCCGAAAATCACTCGATCATTTGGCGCCCACATTGAGTAATAATTTTCGTCTAAATAAGCGAGATTCATGACGACATAGTTACCATAATAATCTATGAGTTCTATGTCACCTGTGTAATAATCAATGCTTCTAATTCTTATAGTTGCAGTGTGTGCAGGACCTTGCACCATTTTACATAAGGCCGATTCCCCGGTTTCCATGTTAACCATGCGGTATAAGTATTGGCCCGTGTATAACCAGCTGTCGTTGATTGTAATATACACTTTCGATTCTGTCAGCCCGTAGTAGTTGTTGTCATTTTTATCATACCATCTTTTCACGGTCATCCCATCAAGCGGGCGAATTGACCAAGCAGTGTCATCGGAGAGGATCACCGAAGTCCCTTGATACCCAATAGAACTCACTGAAAACTTTGAATAGTCGACGGGATAGTAAAGACTGTACCCGCCTTTTTCCTGAATCTGACATTCATTTTCTTCCGTCGCTTCGCGAGCATACTGTTCTTCTAAACTCGACCGTTGCTCGTCGGTGATCATTTTCAGGCCAACAGACTTTCTAACATCTTCCGGAATTGATTGTCCGACCTCGCTTGCGTTAATTAAACTTGTGACGAGGCATAATGTGAGCGCTAACTGCGCGATTCTTTTAGTCCATGCTTTCATAGAGAACCCTTTAAGTGATTTTTTTGTTTATTGTGTTAAAATTACGACTTATCGATTAAGAAAAAGTTAATGAATTATTAAGATTACATTAATTTTATCTACATTCATATTCTGCTTCTATTTAGAAGATTTAAGAATTGTTTGAAAACCCAGGATAACACCTTCGTTTTTTTGGGCATAAACCTCAATATATTGCGCTCTAAACGTGGTTCCAAATTGATCATTATAACCCAAAATCTGATCAAGAGTCGCAGAAGTGCTATAGGGGGGACTAATACTCAACAAATCACGCTTAAAGTTCTTTTTTTGATCTTGTTTTTGTTCCTCATCACTCGGCAATTTGCGGTACCACTGCTCTGAAGGGGAATTATAAGCATCTAATAAATGCTGACACAGTTCTTTTTCACTCAGATCTAAAGGCAACCCAAATGCCGTAAAGCGTTGATTTCCTTTCGCAGCATCCGTGCAAATCACATTAAACCCTACAGAACAACCGTAAACGTGCTTTAAATCATATTTTGGATGTCCCATGAAATAACAAACATCCCCTAACTTAACAGGCCTAAAGCCGGGAGAGCTTTTTGCAGTCGGGTCAATACTTTTTAACAAGTAATGAAGCGGTTGGAAAGGGATGGTAACTCTCGAGGAAAAATTCATACGACCTAATCCCCTGTTCGAGAATGCAAAGTTAAATCTTTTCTCCCCTAAACAGACGGCCAAAGCTTGGTATCGTGCGACAATGACCATATTCCCGCAGTCAATAATGGAAAAACTTTTAGAAACTCCCATAGCAAGTTCGAATGGATCATGTCCCTCTTTCGCTTCAAAATAAAACACTTTATGAGCCTCATCTTCAGGTTCCTTTGGTCCTTTGAGTGAAAACTGTTGTGGATTCATATAACCGCGTGTGAAATGCTCCCCTTTCTTTAAGTGATTTATCAGCACCTTTGACCCAAGTTCCTGGCAACGCTTATAAAAATCCCCGGGATACCAAGGCCCTGTTTTGAGCAGCTTCTTTTTCAACCCTAACTCTTCTTTAGTCATCCCAACAAACGTCTTCGACGCCTCTAATTTTTCTTCATAGTTTGTTGTCAGCTGACGCAACAACTCCACCACTGCCCCGTTGATTTTTTTTCCAATCGTCTGACGATTGTCCTTAGGTAAAATCAAATATTGATTCCATTCTGTCTTTGGTAAAGTTGCTACTGCAGCCATTAGATAACCTATTTTGTTTCTTTTTTTGAGTTTCGGAACGATTCGCCCGCCAAGAATCTACATGATTCCCCGTGAATAAATACACAAAAAACTCTAAAAATAAATTGGGATGTCTATCAGATATCGACTCAGTTTCAAAAATTCACGATTCATCCCAAAAATAAGGCTCACTTAAAAACGGTCCATTAATCTTCATGCAATTTCTTTTGGATTTTTTGTTTTTTCTGTTATCGTTTTTCGAAAAGAGAAATGACATCGTGTTATTTTGCAGATAAAACATTCATTAAAGGAGAATCTTATGATGCGTCTATGGCGTGCGTACAATGACATTAATCCAGAATTACGAAGTATGTGGGTACGGGGTGCAATAACAGGCGCTAAATGGGGTGGAGGAGCAGCCGCAGGTATATCGGTTGCAGCTTTCACCGTAGGTGGTTCATTTATAGGCGGACTGGGCTTAGCAATTGCTGGGGATGAAAGAGCTCTTAATCCTCTTAGTCCAGCACGCATCGGAGTGGGTGCTTTAATTGCAAAAGATTTTTTGCCTCAAATTGGATGTTTTATTTTGGCATATGCCGCGAAAGGAGCGGCTTGGGGCGTCGGTATAAATACGATTCGATATATTGGCAGGCAAGCAAATAAACCGTAAGATCGATAGTGCTTATTGAGGTGCAATAAATAATATATGTTTCGTTATCAACATGCATTTTATTGCACCTTCGTTAAAAGGTTTTTACGAATTGTGACAGGATGCTTTGCTACTAAAACCCTCTACATGACAAAAAAAATAGAGTTTTAACAACCGTCAAAACAGTTCAATGTTTAACAGAGAACATCAAAATTAATTATATTGCACAATAAACAAAAACGATCGTATAATTATTATATAGAATAATTATAGGTGTTTAATGAATAGCAACACTTCTATTAATAGAACGCAAACTGATAGATTAGACTCTGTTCATTCCCCGATGGAATTAGTTACTTCCCACGAAGAAGAACAGTTGGCTGAACGTCTGGTACATATTCCCGGTATCGTAAAAGAATTGAATAAGCCAACCTCCGATGCCCCCACTTTAAAAAATGCGAAAGTCTCTGTGATGCCGGAAACGCTTGCCCTTTTGGTAAATATCGGCAAAGTTGTATGGGCAACAGCATTGACGGTAAGCAGAGTCGCTTTAGTTGTGCTTGGGTTCGCAACACAAATCCTTCCCCTCATTCGCGACATGAATCGATTATTTAACGACGCTAAAGCAACTGATCACACTAAAAACATACCAAAATCTGCGAATAACACCCAACGCTTTGAAAACGCAGAAACATTGGAATTATTAAAAATGGAAGCTCGAAAAGATCCTCTTAAGCGAACAGAGTACTTTAACTACTATAGCGATAACGTGGAAAATCTGTTTACGGTAGCCGGCTGCGAAGCAAATTTTACAGATCAAGTAGTCGATCCAGTACTTGTTAAGGCCTCGAGAGAAAGCTATCTAAATCTAAATTTTGTGTATCGTTTTGACGGGAATGGCATGGTGGGACGAGAGTTCAACCTAGTCTATGATGACAAAGGGGTAGAAAAAATCGCTAAATATAAGGTGGATGCGTTTTTTGAAGAAAAACAAGGTCTAGTCGGATATGGATTAATCCCAACAGATAAAGATTCAGCAGCACCCCCTCGGCTAATTTTCAGAGGTACAAGCGGTGGCGCTTATGTGAGTGAAGAGGGTGAAAGCGTTAAGCTTGCTTCCGGCTTCACAGCTGATTTAGCGGGAAAAATCGGTAAAAACACATATAAAAAAAAGAAAAAGGATATTACCACCTGGTTAGAAGGGGCTACAAAAAAGGGAACCCGTCAAGCGGTCGTTTCGGGACATAGCCTGGGAGGAAATATCGCGCAACGCGTGTGCGCAGATAACCCTAACTTTGTTGGAGAGCTCTTCACGTTGAATTCTCCCCGCTTGGAAAAAACAGCCCTACCTCAAAACGCAAACGAAAATCTTAAAGTTTTACATGTAGCCATGGATGGAGATTTCATTGTACCAAAAGCCGGAGGGGGCCACTTTACCCCCGGGGTTTTATTATCGAATGGCAAGAATGAAAACGAGGTCTTGGTCATTTCCGGCGGTGGACACACTTCCAAAAAGCTTAATGATTATTGCATGAAGGGAAATGATGTCGAATACCGAGAAATAACGGTTCCCATTCTGTTAAAACGGGACAATTTTTGGAGCGGTGTCATTAATTTCATTCGTCCTCACATTAACTTTGTTTAGCGATCACCTCGACAAGATGTTGGTCAGAATAGGCCTGTAGAATACACGAAAAGAACAATTTCACCACAGAGAGACTGTGGTGAAATTGTTCTTTTCGTGCACCCTACAGATCCATTTCAAACAACCTCATCGGTAAAATTGCATTCTGTGCGCATACTGCAGATCTTTTACGCCTCACCAACTCCACGTCTCCTCGTTAAATCGTCTAATATCACCTGAACAGATCCGAAAGCGACTCTCCTTGCTGTATCCGCTTGATGGCTTCCCCTAATAAAGGAGCGACCGAAATAGTATGAAGGTTCGCCGGGGATGTCTCTCTTAGGGGAATGGTGTTAGTGACGACCATTTCCTCAATCACAGAGTTGCCGATTTTCTCCAGAGCGGCGCCCGAAAAAACAGGGTGTACGATAGCTGTGAAGACCCTACGGGCGCCGCTATCCTTAAGAAGCTGAGCTGCATGCACCAGAGTTCCCCCTGTGTCGCAAATATCATCCACAATGATCACATCAGCGCCATCAACATTTCCTATCAGGTGCATCGTTCCAATGACTCCGGCTTTCACCCGTTGTTTACTGATAATCGCCATCTCTGCCGGAACGCCAATGAGCCCTAAACTTTCCTGGAAATTCTTAGCTCTCTCTACCCCCCCTGCATCGGGTGACACCACGACAATATTTTTCAAATTTTTTTCTGCAAAATAGGAGGCAAACATCGTGGCGACGTGGAGGTTATCGACCGGGGCATTTTGGAAAAAGCCCTGAATTTGTCCACAGTGAAGATCAATTGTGACGATTCTGTCGATTCCGGCAACTTCTAACATCAAAGCCACATCAGCTGCTGAGATAGGAACGCGGGAATGCGTTTTTCTATCCTGCCGGGCATAACCATAATAAGGAATCACCGCCGTAATGCTGTTTGCGGAGGCGCGTTTCATGGTGCGAACAAGAAGATAAAGCTCCATTAAGTTGTCATTAATGCTATGTGTCTTGGATGGGCAGTTAGACTGCAGAATGAACACGTCTTTATTTCGCACGCTTTGTTCGATTTGTATGGAGATTTCACCGTCATTAAACCGTTTTACTGAGCTTAACCCAACAGGAACCCCTAGATAGTCAGCAACTTCTTCGGCAAGCGGTAGATTCGCATTTCCGGAAAATATTACAGCATTATCGCTAAAAATGCCTGCATGTAGACAAGAGCCAAAAGAAATCATTAAACAAAAAAATAAAGCCTTCATTATTCTTCCTTTCTAGGATTGTTGATGGTTAGCAACTGGGAAAAAATAACTGCTACATTTTTTGGTAGGCGAGAATCTGCAGATGCCATGACCAATGACGAGGGAATAGTTCTTCTCCTATTCCCGAGGAGGTGGACATTGCAGATGCAGGTTCGCAGCCAGCAAAAAATGTAGCAGTTATTTTTGCCCAGTTTCTTATGGATATTCCTCATGGATTATCCCAAGGATAAGACGGACGGGGTTGAGGGGTTGGCGGGGGAATATCTGTTTTATCGGCAGAAAGACGAGTGATAAACTCCCCCTTTTCTACTGCTGCCGGCTGATCACTGCAACTTGTCATAGTGCCGATAATTAATAAGACTGCTATAATTCTTTTCTTAACCATTAATGGTACCTATATGGATATGATCACTAATTTCCAACTTTTCATGTTCGACTTTGACGGCCTTTTAGTCAACACGGAGAATTTGCATTATGAAGCTTATCGCTCCATGTGTGCTGCTCGAGGCGTTAATTTCACATGGGACTTTAGTCAATACTGCAGTTTTGCTCATTATGAAGCCGCCGGATTTCGAGAGGCAGTTTTTAAAGACTTCCCCGCTCTAAAAGAAAGCGAACCGGATTGGGAAGTGCTTTACGATGAAAAAAAAAGAGCGTTGATGAAGTTAGTCGAACAAGGCGAAATTGAATTGATGCCCGGCGTGGAACGGCTTCTGAAGTTATTAGAAGAACACAACATCAACAGATGCGTTGTGACACACTCTCCAGGCATCCTAATTGAGGCGATCAGATCGCAAAATCCCATTCTGAATACCATTCCTCACTGGATCACCCGGGAACAATACTCGCAACCGAAACCCGATCCGGAATGTTACATCACCGCAATTCGCAAACACAGCAAGCCTGGAGACCGCGTTATTGGTTTTGAAGACACCCCTAGAGGATTAAAGGCGTTGATGGGAACACAAGCCAAGCCGGTCATAGTTTGCCAAGTCGAATACCCCGAACTTCCGGAATTCATCCAAAAAGGGGCTACCCGCCTCAGAAGCCTTGAAGAGTTAGACGAGAAAATATTATAGATTTCAGGTGTCGTTAAAGAACTTAGGGACTGTGAAACAATAACCTGTACGATTCGGCTGCGCCAAAGCCCCGGGGTTGAACGATCGAAAGTGATCTTGTATTATAATACTAGGTCACTTTTGATCGTTCAACCCCGGGGCTTTGGCGTTGCCAAATCGTACAGGTTATTATTTCACAGTCCCTTACAGACTCTTGTAATCCACCCGCACAAGAAAAAGCCCCTGCGGCGGCGCCGCCGGACCAGCAACCTTCCGATTCCGAGCTGCAAGCATTTCAGGAATCTTTGAAGGGGCTATTTTTCCATAGGCGCATTGCAAAAGAGTCCCGGAAATATTACGCACCATTTTATACAAGAACCCATCCCCCTCGAATCTTAAGGTCACAGCCTTTCCCTGCTCAATCACATCCAGACTATGGATCGTCCTTACAGCATCCTTTGCGGCGCTTCCCGAATGAGCTTCATTGGCAAAAGAGGTAAAATCGTGGGTGCCCATAAACTCGAGAGCGGCTTTTTTCAAAAGAGAAAGGTCAGCTTTTTGCTTCACATGGCAGCAGTATAACCGTTTGAATGGGGGAAGCACAGGATCCAGATAAAGCTCATAATGATAAACCTTTCCGATCGCGCTGTAACGGGCATGAAATCTCGAGGAAACCGGTGAAATCTGAATAATCCTAATGTCGGGGGGAAGGATTCCATTCAAGGAGCCTCTGAGTCTAAAAGGGTCAAATGGAAGAGCGGTACAAAAATGGGCGGTTTGCTGCAAAGCGTGCACTCCCGCGTCTGTTCGTCCAGAACCTGTTATCTTAATTTCTTCTTTTAAAGCCACCTTCAATGCATTTTGAATAAGCTCTTGGACTGTCACAGCGTTAGGCTGCATTTGCCAGCCTCCGTAATGCATTCCATCATAACTGATATCCATTCTATACGTTTGCATATAAAAGCTCCGCAGCGATTAGATCTTCCGGGGTTGTGATTTTAATATTCGAATAGGAACCCTCTACAATCTTCACAGGCGTTCCGTTTAATTCCGCAAGGGTTGTGTCGTCAGTCACCATCAAACCCTCGTTACCGGCGATTTCTAGCCCATTCTTTAACACGGAATACCGCAGGGCCTGTGGAGTTTGAATTTCCCAACACCTTGATCGATTTAAAGTTTGAACCACAATACCGTTTTCATTACATTCCTTTAGGGTGTTTTTAATTGGCATTCCCACTGCCGATGCCCCATGGATTTGCGCCGCTTCTAATACTTGTTTCAGCATTAATATTGTTGAAAAGGGCCTTGCGGAATCGTGGATGCTAATAATCTCGACATCTTTTGTTAGGGCTTTGAATCCGTTTTCCACTGAATCCTGTCTTCTATTGCCCGGAGAGGAAAATTTAATGTCGCGGGAGGCCTCGCTTAAGAAAAGAGGTTGAAACTCTTCCGCGCAAACCACAACAAATTCATCGATTTCACTGCATTGTTGAAACGTGTGAAACGCGTAGAGAGCTAAAGGCCGCCCCTGCAAATGCTGATACTGCTTAGGGGTTGCCCCTCCAAACCGAAGACCTTGCCCGCCCGCTAAAAATATAAATCCAACTTTTTCCTTTTGAAACATCATCTACTCCAAAGTTATTAGTACTAATTCAGGAGGGGAAAACCAACGAAAGGAAAAAACACTTCCCACCCCGCGGGTCACGTAAATTTTTTTGTCCCCTTCGACAAAAAGCCCTTTTTTGAACCGCATATTCTCCAAAACAGTCAGCTTTTTCCAAATCCAAGGAAGGTTTATTTGCCCTCCATGCGTATGCCCTGAAAGATAAAGATCTCCGGGATACTCCTTTAACGCTTTTAACGCATCGGGATTATGAGCCAGCACTATTCCTGAAAAAGATTTTTCAAAGCCCTGAAAAGCAGCCTTCGGATCACATTGTCCCGCAGAGTATTCTCCAACTCCTGTAACATTAAACTTCTCCCCCTGAAACACCCTTTGGACTGTTTGATTGTGCAAAAGTTGAAAAGGGGTATTTTTCAGTAAACGCTCAAGTTCCGAATGGGGAATCAAAGCGGATAAGGTATCGGAGTGAACACCGGTGGGTTTCAGTTTTTTGAGAAGCCTTTTAAAACCCGAAACAATGAAGGACTGTTTTTCGGGCTTATGCAGGTCATAGTCCCCCCTGCTATTAAAGCCAATCGATTGATTGTAATCATGATTCCCTAACGCCGCAAAACATCCTAAGGGGGCTGAAAAGGCATTGAAAAAGGATTGGAATTTTTCAGCGGAGTGTAGCTGGGAGTAGCAGAGAAAATCCCCGGAAAAAACGATTAAATCAGGCTTGAATCGTTGGGTTTTATGAATAATTTTTTTTAGGAAGGATTCCGAAGAGGTTTCATTCAGGTGCAAATCGCTAAAAAAGGCGATTTTTAAGCCCTTCAACCCTGGATCAATGGCAACCTTTAACCGTGTGGTAAATAACGCGCGCGGCTCAAGCCAACGGGGCCAAATTCCCACTAGGGTAATAAGGCACCAGATATCCCAAAGGAAGTCAAAAACATGATTTAAACGTCTAGATTTCATCGAAATAAGATTTTCTTCTAAGTGTAGCATAAACGGAACTTACGATCATACACTTAAAGAACAAAGAATGTGCGGGATCTCTCCCGCACATCTAAGACAAATTATTTACCTGTTAGAGCTGGTTCTTTCAAATGACGCGAAATTTCGCTTGTCAACTTGAACATATCAATCGGTTTTGTAGAACCGAGAACTTCCGCAAGTGTTGAATCTGGATTGATTACACGCTTGTTCGTTCCGTCTTGGAGATTATGTTTCTTGATGTAGTCCCAAAGTTTTTTGGTAACTTCTGTTCGTGGCATAGGCCCACGGCCTACAACTTTTGCCAATGTTTCACTTACCTGTACTGGTTTCATGAATGCCGAAGGCTTTTTTTCTTTTGTTGTCATCAGTGACTCCTGTAGTTAAAAGAAATTTCTCTCTGGGTGTGGTTTTATCTGTGCAGCTATTTATGTGTCAAAAGAATTTCTTTACACTCCTCGCTATTGAATTAAAGTTCATCTCGTGAAATGATATAGATTGGCACTCTCAATCCTGACAGGGAATTATGGAAACACCTGATATTAAAGACTATCCGATCTTGGCTAAATACATTAAACAATGTAAAGACCCCCAAGCGTTAAAAATTATCGATGCAATTTTTCAATGCGGGCAAGCAAAAAATCTTTTTCAACACCTAACCTCCATTCCAAATCCCAACGAAAAAATAGACAGGCTGATTTCTTCGCTTAAACCCGTAGAACAATTCTATGATGTGCTTGGAGGCCTTAAAGCTTACCACAACACCTTTAAATGGCTTATCGACGAGAAAAAGCTCAAAAGAGAAGGCTCCAAATTCCTCCTCCCCCAAAGCATAGACATCACCAGCATGACCGATGAAGTCCGCCGTTCCGTACGACACGCATTAGAGCACCTCGAAACAATGGCTGAAATATACCCCATCGGAGGCGCAGGAGACCGTTTAAATTTAAGAGATTCGACGACGCATGAACCTCTTCCGGTGGCGATGCTCCAATTTCGCAAACACACCCTCTTAGAAAACCTTTTTAGAGACCTTCAGGCAAAAGAATTTTTATGTTTTAAACTGCGCGGCATTCAAGTGACCACACCGGTAGCGATGATGACCTCGCATGAGAAAAGAAACCACGAGCTCATTTCCCAAACCCTGACTAAACACAACTGGTTTTCACGCGATAAAGAATCATTTAAATTTTTTATTCAACCCCTAGTTCCTGTTATCTCTGAAGATGGAACCTGGGCGCAAAACTCCCCTTTGACCCTGTGTATGAAACCTGGAGGACACGGAGTCATCTGGAAGATCGCCCACGACTCCGGCATTTTCGATTGGCTCATGAAGCGAAAAATCACAAAAGCGGTTGTCAGACAGATTAACAATCCTATTTCAGGAATTGATTATGGATTGCTGGCATTTGCGGGCTGGGGAATTGAACACAAAAAATTATTTGGTTTTGCTTCTTGCGAAAGGCTGGTTAATTCCGCTGAAGGGATGAATGTCCTCATCGAAAAAAGTTGGGGTTCTGTTAACGGTTATGAATATTCCCTTAGCAACGTCGAATACACCAACTTTCATCAAGAAGGGATCGCCGATGTGCCTTGCAAACCCGGAAGCCCATATTCTGCCTATCCATGCAATACGAATATCTTATTTATCGACCTCGAAACCGTAAACGATCTCTGCCTGAAGTTTCCTCTACCGGGGATCTTAGTGAATTTAAAATCTACTTTCCCCGTGATAGAAACTGATGGAACCCACAAAATGGTTAAGGGCGGAAGAATCGAATCAACCATGCAACACATCGCAGATTATTTACTGTTATCCACACCAAAACCCCTTGAAAACCAAAATGACCTCCCCTCGTTTATGACCTATAATAAACGAATCAAAACCATTTCCGTAACCAAACACCAATACAAAAACGGAAAAGCAATTCATGACACCCCAGAGGGAGCCTTATACGACTTCTTAACAGACTGCAGAGAGCTGTTAACGACACATTGTTCGTTTACCCTCCCAAAGGAAGATTTCGTTGAAGAATACCTTAACAATGGGCCTTCATTTTATTTTGATCACCACCCCTCCCTAGGCCCTCTTTACAGCATCATCGGACAAAAAATCCGAAAAGGTAAATTAGCGAAATATGCGGAACTCATCCTGGAAATTTCAGAAATCGAAATCGCGAACCTTACCGTCGAAGGAAGTTTGATCATCAAGTGCACAACCCCATGCGGACATCTTAAAGAGAATAACACTCTTCAATACAGTCACCAGGGAGGTAAATGTACTCTTGTAAACGTCTCTATTCACAACAAAGGAATCGACCGCTCCCAAACCGAAAATTATTGGAATGGAGATTTTATCCACCACGAAAGATGCCTGATTGAAATAGAGGGGAATGGGGAATTCCATGCCGAAAATGTCATTATCGATGGCTCAAAGTCCTACTACGTCCCCAACGGACACAGACTTATCATCACGCCGGAATCAACAAAAATATTCAGGATCAGCGAACCCACGTGGTATTGGGAATATAGTTTTGGGGATAACGACGAGATCTTATTAAAAAAAATGGCCGTTGAATTTTAAGATTTGCAGTCTACACAAAGAGGGCAATTTTACCATAGATAACGCTTACAACAAGTCTGTAGGACACATTAAAAGAACAATTTCACCACAGAGGACACAGAGAACACAGAGGGGGCAAGAAAGGGGAGACTGTTACCAACCTAAAATTATTAAATAACAACAGCTAACACCATTCTTTTTATACTAGGTGTCATCGATAGCCCTGGGGATCATGTTGCGTATACTGGAATGTTTCAATAGAAAATGCAACATGGTTCACAGGGTTATTGATGATACCTAGGATGTAAAATAAGAAGAGGCACCTTCTTATTTTGGGTTGCGAATAGTCTCCCCTTTCTTGCCCCCTCTGTGTTCTCTGTGTCCTCTGTGGTAAAATTGCTATTCTAGTGCACCCTACAGACTCATTATAAGCGCCATCTGTGGTAAAATTGTCTTTTTATGAATGAACGCTTTTTAATTGCGGATGACGGGAGACCCACTCCTTACAGCGGACACCCACTCGAATAGGAGTAGCCACCTGATTACCGTTGATCTCAAAGATCGCCGGTTCTGTGTGGTGCCTCATCCATCTTTGAAGCTCCTTAAACAAAGCAAAGTTACCGTTGATGTCATTCTGTGTCAATTTGATCACTTCCCTGTTCTCGGGCTCTAAATAAAGCTGCGGAAAGCTCCACTGAATTCCCCAATAGATCGTATCTTGACCGAATACCATTGAGCGAACCTTTCCGTCGACGGCGGAAATGCTAAACCGATGCAACTGGAGTTGAATAACCGGTTGCCACGGACGAGGAATCACTTGACCAGCTGGAGTTTCAGATATCAGCATCGCTTTTTCATCCGCAGTCCAGACAGCAGAAAAGAAAGGTCTGCAAGCGGCTTCAGTCGGAAGTTTTCCTTCTTTTAGATCGCGGATATAGTCTGTGTAAACTTGCAGAAATGAATCCCAAGAGATCTCTTCACACCCCTTATCGACCACCATTCCATTATAAAAAATCTTAAACGGCGGCAATGAGGCGCGCAGATTTTGTAGTTCATCAACATCTAGTAAAGCCGGAACTTCCAACCATTTAGACACCTGCATAGGAAGAGGCTTCATTTTTTAAACCATGATTGTAAAAGGATCCAAGCGACTCCAACGGTAACCGCGGAGTCTGCGATATTAAATACGGGATAGGGGTAACCCCACAGGTTGAAATACAACATATCCACAACATGCCCATAAACAAAGTAATCTAGAATATTCCCCAAAGCTCCTGCCAGAATAAGCGTAAAAGGGAGAACGATTGTTTTATTCTTATTAAAATAGGTGATAAACAAAGCCATGCCTATAATCAGAGCTATTCTAAAGATCACCAGATAGGATTGATAGCCAGAAAAGGCGCTCCAGGCGGCCCCTTTATTTGTCACATGAACAAGTGAAAATTGAACCCCTCCAAAGTCGGAGAACACCCCAATTCCACCATAAGGGTACCATAGGGAGTCCGTTCCCATGATGGGGATCCACTTTTGTGTCGCCCATTTTGAAATTGCATCAAGGACTAGTATCACAAGAAATATCACCCACATGGATGCGGCGGTCTTATTTCGTTTAAACCATTTTAGCATTACGTCTTAAATCAACCCTTTTTCAAGCTTTTCCTGCGCCTTGACGGTCATCGTCGCATAAGGAACAGCATTTAATCGCGCGATAGGGATATCCTCACCGGAAATATCACAAAGACCATAAGTTTTTTCTTCGATTTTTTCTAATGCGCGATCTATTTGTCGAAGGATGCCATATTCTCTGCTTGTGACTTCTAAGCTAATGGTACGATCAAAGTCATCAGTCCCTTGATCGGCTTGATGCTGTGAATAGCCTGTAGATTCATCCGGTTTTTTAACACCCTCTGTAGTTACTCTTAAAGCTTTTGAAATCTGCTCGCGCATTTCTAACAATCTTTTTTTGAATGCTTCTATTTCACTTTTTTTAAGCGCCATTGTATATAACCCTCACTTCTAAATTTAGACAACACCGTCATCTTTCGGATGGATAGCTTCGATCGCATCTTTCAGCTCGGCCACATTTTTAAATCTACGATAGACACATGCAAACCGTATATACGCAATTGGATCCATTGGTTGCAATGCTTTCATCACCATTTCGCCCAATTCCCTGGCACTAATTTCCCTAACGTTCCGTTGCATAAGTTCGCCAATAATCTGTTCCGTCAGGGTATTTACCTGTTCATGGCTCACTGTGGTGTGCTGACAGGCCGCTTTTAAGCCGTCAACCAGTTTATTCTTTTGAAATTCCTCGTACCGTCCATCTCGCTTATGCACCTGCATCGAAAGTTCGATAGTCTCAAAAGTCGTAAATCTTTTTAAGCAATTTAAGCATTCTCGACGTCTTTTTATCGCATTCATTTCCGGCGCGTCCCGAGAGTCGGTCACCTTTAATTCTTCATGATAACAAAAAGGGCATTTCATCGTTATTCTACACTATCTTTCTGTTATTAAAACACTTAAAACAAAAACAGGTACAAAACCCTAAACATTGAGGGAAAGACTAAAAGAAAATTCTAATAAAATCTATGTTTTTTTAGAAAGATGCTCAATGTGAACGGGACTCAGCCCGTCCACAAAATACTTTTAGAATTGGTAATTCAGGCTGACATTAAATCCTTTGTATTCTTTCTGCCCAAATCGATAGTTGAATCCAAAGGTCAAACAATCATACTCCAGACAGGGAAGCACTCCGGTTGTGATCAAAGAAATCCCCACTTCATCATAATGTCGAATATAAAGTTTCTTTTTCGTAAATACTGTATCGACAAAAGACAACCCTATATTAAACGGTCGCTTGCATACTGTAAAACCATTGCAGGAATTTAACCAAAGACCATTTTTAATAGTGAAATTCTGAATTCGGTAATTAAAATTGATCCCCGTTAACCAGAAATTCACTGAAGTGTAGTACCCACCGTAGTTGGTCATACTCAACACCCAATCCGAAATCTTCACGTGTACCTCGCTGGTCACTCCCGCAGAAACAAAGTTTCCCGACGTACACAGGTCTAAAGACCCGCCGGTTCCCATTCTAAAAACAGGCGTCAGCGACCAATTAGAGATCAATGGTACACGAAGACCTACACCAATAGAGGTCTGCACTGAGGAAGCTCCCCCGTTCCTAAAATAGGTGAACGGCGCGTCGAGAATCAATGCCCATCGTCGGTCCGGCGAATAGGAATAACGCAAAGGGAGTGTGACTGTTGTCGTATCAAATCCCCTAGAAAACGACCTCCCCCCCCTTAAACCTACCTGAAATTGATGCAGTATCGGTTGAGCTGTCCACGAGCAAGAACAGCCGCTTAAGGGCGATAACCGACCCAGCGAATAATCCGCCTCACCCATCCGGGATAACAGACTGTCAGGGTTCCCTGCGATAGGATCGATCGGGGAATGCTTATAATAGGCTCTTAGCAAACCGCCTTTCGTTCCCCCATCTCGGATATATTCCTTCATCAACGCAAAGCTAGAATCACGCGTGCCGCCGTCGAATGTTTGTGTGATACCTGCCTGTGGAATATTTAACACTAGCACAGTAGAGTTCACGGCGAACGAAGCATCCGCTAAAACACCTCTTAAATTAAGCCCTAATGAAATTGCGGAAGTTGGAGTGTAGATCGGCAACAACTTTTCGATGCTTGTCTGTTTTAAATCTCTGTTTAAATCAACCAGGTTCGGATCACTGACTTTCGCGCTTTCCCCCGAAACTATAATCGTCGCGTGGTAGGGTTCCCGGGCTAATAATGAACAAGAGAGAAGCGTCGCAAAGCAAAATATTGAAAGTGCTTTTTTCATGAGTGACCTATGTGATAAAAATTACAGGTCGTTATAACAATTTTTTGATTAAAAGCAAACAGAACGAGTGGAAGAAAAAAAAGAGACTAAGAATGGGGTGTGACAAACGCAATCCAACACCACAAATTCGCAAGTTTTTTAGGGCATTTTAAACGCGAAGCGTTACACTTCCTTCTGCATCAGCGAGGGAATTCCCCGCGATCCACCCTGTTGTCCACGCATTTTGAAAATTAAATCCTCCGGTGACGCCGTCCACATCCAGAATTTCACCCGCAAAAAACACCCCCGGAACAATTTTACTCTCCATCGTTTTGAAATTCACCTCGGAAAGTTTAACCCCTCCGGCGGTGACAAATTCTTCTTTGTTTGTGGTTTTTCCCTTCATCCTAAACGGGAACGCTGTCAACTGCTGAATCAATTTTTGCTGTTGATCTTTAGTAATATGCGACCAACGGCCCCCTTCATCGATACCCGCCAACGTGACAAACCGTTTCCATAGTTTTTTGGGAAGATCAAACGGGGATTCCGTAGAAATAAATTTCCCGGAAAGTTCATATTTGGCCTTTTGAATGGCCTCTAAAGGATCGACATCGGGAATCCAATTCACTCTGACGTCAGCATCATAACCGCACGCATGCAGCTCCCGCGCAGCCCAAGCCGACAACTTTAATACCGCGGGACCGCTGATTCCCCAATGCGTAATGAGCACGGGCCCCTTATGCTCCATTTTCCACTTAGGAAGGGAAACGACCGCTTCTGCGACAGAAGCGCCGGCTAGATCATGGAAGGGGGAATCCGGCAGGTTAAACGTGAAAAGGGAAGGAACAGGATCTATGACCGTATGGCCAAGGCTTCTTAAAAGCTCCCACATCTTGGGTTGACTGCCGGTGGCGAAAAGGACTTTATCGGCTAGGAGAGTTACTCCTGTGGTCAATGTCAGAGTAAATTGATCGCCTGTTTTTTCTATTGCCTCGACGCCGCACTCTCTACGCAACTCCACACCGGACAACTCCACAGCGTGCATGAGGCAGCTGACAATAGTTTGGGAATCATCCGTCACAGGAAACATTCGTCCGTCATTTTCTTTTTTCAACTTAACGCCCCGCTGTTCAAACCATGCTAGGGTGTCTTTAGGCTGGAACCTTGAAAATGGCCCGCGCAGCTCGCGGAAGCCTCTGGGGTAAAATTTAACCAATTCGGAAGAATCAAAGCAGGCGTGGGTCACGTTACAACGCCCCCCTCCCGAGATTTTAACCTTACTCAGCACTTGGCGTGCCTTTTCCAGTAATATCACATGGGAATGAGTATTTTTCTCCGCGCAAGTAATCGCAGCAAAAAATCCGGCTGCGCCGCCTCCGACAACAACGACGGTATGATTTTTTATTGTCATCAAGGTGCCGGTGGAGAGAGCTTTAGGTGCGGGGGAGCTTCCGTATCAATCAGCTGCCACGATAAGAGAAGGCTTTTAAAAGATCCGTCTTCTCTCATTTCAGCAAGTCCTTTATTAAACGCGTCGATCAGCCGTTTGCCTCTAGCGCTTTTAAGGGAAACGATACGAAGTCCGCTATCGTTCATCGGCGCTGTAGCGACGACCATTTTTCCGGAATAATACCCTTGAATAGTGTTATACGCGGGAATTGCTTCCATCAAAATAGCATCTACCTTATTATCAATAAGGGCCTCCACAGCCTTTCCATAGGAATCATAGACATTCATAAAAACGTTGGGATAGCGATTAAAATCGATATCGATATTATCCCCTCGTCGGAATGCGATCGTTTGACCGGCCAGCTGATCCAGGGATTTAATCATATATCCTTTTCGCACCACTAACACAGGACCGATAAGATAAATAGGATCGGAAAATAAATATCGGCTTTTATTCGCGGAAGAAGGAACTAGCGACGAAATAATCGCGTCATAATCGCCATTGTCCAAACCTTGAAATAGCCCTGTATAGCCTTTATTAAATAGCTGAACTTTAAAATTCTCTTTTGCGGCAATTTTCAGGACGAGTTCGTTAGTGAATCCCAACATATTTTTCTCTTTCCCCCCTAGGGAAATAGGATACCATGTGCCGTCTCTGACGATTGTGTATTCGGTACTTAAATAATCATTTCTGCTGCTGCAGGATCGGATTGTTATCCAAAGAACAATCACGATTGCCAGGACCACACCGATTTGTTTCAAATAAGGGTGAATTTTCTTCTCATCCATTTGACTTACGCTCTTTTATCTATTAGAATTAATAATAACAAAACTAATGATATCATGAAACCTATTAGACCCCTAAAAATCACTGACCTTTTTCAGCCTGTTGTTAGCAGTGGTTTGGGATGCCCCTCTTTTACATCTTCCGTTTCCGCGGGCTTTCCCTCTCCTGCCGATGATTATGTTGAAAAAAATCTCGATCTTAACGAAATGATGATCAACCACCCCGCCGCCACCTTTTATGTCCGGGTCGAAGGCGACTCCATGCAAGACGCGGGTATCCAGTCCGGAGACCTCCTAGTGGTAGACCGTTCGTTAGAAGCCGTGGATGGAAAAATTGTTGTAGCGATATTGAATGGAGAATTCACCGTCAAAAGAATCGAGATCCGGGGGAATCGTGTGCGCCTCCTTCCTGAAAACGTTCTCTATAGCCCCATCGAAATCTCTGCAGACTCCGATTTTCAAGTGTGGGGAATTGTCACGTATGTTATCCACAAAACTTAAAAACAAAGAGTTGTATGTCTTAGCGGACTGCAATAACTTTTATGCCTCATGTGAAAGGGTGTTTAACCCCAAACTGATCGGAAAACCCGTTGTTGTGCTTTCCAACAACGATGGCTGCGTCATTGCCCGATCCAAGGAAGCTAAGTCGCTTGGAATTCCTATGGGAGCCCCCCTATTCAAATGGAAGGATGTGATCGAACAGCATAAAGTCGTTGTCTGTTCCTCCAACTATGTCCTATATGGCGACATGTCCCAACGCGTCATGAGCTCACTCGCGCAGTTTTCTCCAAACATAGAAATTTATTCCATCGACGAAGCATTTTTAACATTCCCCGCCGAAACCACTCTAGATGAATTAAAAAACATTCGAAAAAAAATCGCGCAGTGGACAGGAATCCCGATTTCCCTTGGGATTGCACCGACAAAAACATTAGCTAAAGTAGCCAATAAAATGGCTAAGGGGGATGTGGGTGCCTTTTCGCTAGCCGATGAGACCGCTCGAACGCAACTCCTGGATAAACTCCCTGTCGAGGAAATTTGGGGCATAGGCTCTCAAACATCCGCAAAACTTTACGCTTCCGGGATTATCACTGCAGGCGACCTGACCCGCGCTGACGATGTCTGGATCCGGCATCACTTTTCCGTTGTCCTCCTCCGCACAGTTTGGGAGCTGCGCGGGATCAGCTGCCTTCAGCTGGAAGAAGTTGCCTCCTCAAAAAAATCAATCATCTGCTCGCGATCATTCGGAAAAACGATCCGTCAGTATGACGAGCTTGCTGAAGCACTTTCAAGCTACACTGCGCGAGCCGCCGAAAAATCCCGGCAGCAAAATAGCCTAGTAAGCTTTTTAGAAGTCTTTCTACACACGAATCCCCACCGGCAGGATCAACAATTTTACAGCAATAAACACCTTATCGTTCTCCCCGAACCCACAGCACACACCCCTACACTCCTTCAGCATGCCAAAACGGCACTGAAGCGTATTTTTAGAGAAGGATTAGAATACAAAAAGACAGGGGTGATTTTCGGAGGATTAGTCCACAAAGACTCCTACCAATACGATTTATTTACAAAAACACCGCCCGAAAACGCCAAACTTATGGCACTCATGGATCAAACAAATCATAAATTCGGGAAAAAAATTCTGAAATTCGCCGCGGAAGGGATGCAACAGGCATGGAAAATGAAGTCGACGCAGAAATCCCCCTGTTTCACAACGCAGTGGGATGATATTCTTAAAATTAAAATCTAGAAACTTCAGGTTCCAGTATTTCACCACAGAGGGCGATTAGAATAGGCCTGTAGGATACACTAAAAGAACAATTTTACCACAGAGGACACAGAGAGGGCAAGAGCGGGAGAGAGTTCGTAGTGCCAAAATAAGAAGAGGCACCTTCTTATTTTGGGTTGGAAATAGTCTCTCTGTGGTAAAATTGCCTTCTGTGTGTATACTACAGACACTTTGCAACGCCCCACTTTAATTATTCGTCATGCCAACCGTCTGAATCTAAGAACTCTTCATAAGATCCCAAAAACAGCTGTTGCCTTCCCTCATGACACACCACAATTTTGTTTAAAAGCATCCGCTTTAAAATCAATTCACTGTGCGTCACGATAATGACCGCTCCTTGGAAGTCTTCAATCGCATCAATCAATGCTTCAATCGATTCCATGTCTAAGTGGTGAGTAGGTTCATCCAATAGCAACAAGTTACAGGGAGCTGCGATAATTTTTCCGAGCAAGACACGGCTTTTTTCTCCTCCGGAGAGAACACTGTTAGTTTTTTTAGCCTTATCACCGCTGAACATCATCAGACCGCAAATGGCTTTAACCTGTGTAAAAGTAAGCTTTGAGTTAGCGCAAGAAATTTCTTCTTCGATGGTGTTTTTCGGATGGAGTCTATCAATGTTCGTTTGACCAAAATAACCGATCGCAAGGTTTTCTGAGCTTTTTTTGTCGCCTGCTAACGGCTCAAGCTCTCCAGCCAGTAAGCGTAATATGGTGGATTTACCTCTTCCGTTTTTCCCGATGATAGCAATTCTTTCTCCCTTTTCAATGGCAAGGGAAAGGTTTTTAATCAAAGGTTGCAAAGAGTCGGGGACATAAGAAAAGGAGACATCACTCACTTCTAACATTTTCTTTCCCGGAAAATTGGCTTCATTGAACTGAAAATCCAATTGGTACAGGTTTTTCAAGTTTTCAAGCACGGGAATGCGGCCTAATAATTTTTGTTTGGATTGTGCTTGTGTAGCTTTAGAGGCTTTTGCACCAAATCGATCGATAAATCCCTGCAAATGTTCCCGTTTTTTTTCTAAATTTTGACGAGTCTTTTCATGAATAATCTCTTTTTGCATGATTTGTTCATAAAAATGAACGGAGTTTCCTTTCAATTTTGTGATCTTCTGTCGGTGAATACCCATGGTATGTGTCGACACACTATCCAAAAATTCCCGATCATGGGAAATCAAAATGAACTCACCTTTCCATTCTTTTAAAAAGCTAGCAAACCAACGAATTGAAACAATATCCAAATAGTTAGTAGGTTCATCCAAAAGCAAGCAGTCTGGCTCGCCTACTAAAACTTTCGTTAACTGGAGCCGTAACTGATAGCCCCCTGAAAATTCCTGGGGTGACCGCTCAAGATCCGCTTCTTTAAATCCTAAACCAAATAAAATAGCTTCGGCCTTATACAAACAATCTCTCTCTTCTGGCCGCAAGCCTAGGGCAGCTTCTTCAAGTAAAGTGGGCTGAGTAAACACAATATGCTGATCCAACGTCCCAATAAGATAATTTTTACGTTTTGCGATGGTCCCTCTGTCTGGGGTTTCCTTCCCGGTTAACATCCGGAATAAAGAGGATTTCCCCGTACCATTAAGCCCGATAAGAGAACAACGCTCCCCCTGCTGGATACTAAACGAAGCCTCTTTAAACAAGTCCACGCCGTGGTAAGCTAAAGTTAATCCATCAACTTGAATCATAAGTGTCACTCAATTAATAATTTAAAAAAATTCATTATAGCATACTAAAGATCTAAAGGGAAGCAAAAATTGGGGTGTGACAAACGCTCATTCCTCGCGCTTGTCATCAATGATCGGGGTCATACTTTTCGATATAGTACGTCTCAAATGTAAATAACAGAGAAAAACAATGAAAAAAATATCAGGTGTTATCGTAATGTGCATTACGGAAATGGAGGTTACAGTCGTGGATTTTCTGGAAGAAAACAGGAAGTTGATAACGGGGTCATAACGGCCGTCTTTATTTGTTTAATAGAATGTGCGCACGCATGTGAAATTACAAATCTTAGCTAAAAAATCCATCATACTTACCTTTACTTTTAATCTAAATTATATTATTATTGTTTTTTATAAATCTAAAAAACAGGCTTTTTTATGAATTTTAATAATATCCCCCCATCCCCGCCAAGAAATTTAAACCCTACACTACCAGAAAGCGAATCGAGCCCCAAAAGACAACGAACAACCAGGGAGGATCCTTCTCTAACTGAAAAAACCTCCTTGGTAGCCACTACACTTTTGGATGAGCAACAGACCTCTGCTAGCAGCTCTTCCTCTATTCAGATTAACGGAACCACAGAACCCCAATCACTGCTTGCTCGAGCCGTATCAAACAAACAATGGGGGGAAGTCCAAACACTTATCGAAACAAATGAAATTATTTCTGCAAATGAAACGATCGGTAGTGGTTCCAAAAAAATGACCATTTTGCAGCTACTAATTAGATTTGAAAAATACGATTTAGTTCAGTTGATTCTCGATAAAGATCGAGATGCAAATGTTAACATTCCAGTCACTGAGGGGAAAACTCGCGGAGCAACCCCCCTATGGTGGGCCGCTTATGACAGACAGTGGGATTCGTTGCGGGTAATGCTTAAAAACCACTCTAACGCCGAAATCGACGACGCTCCTGTTGAAGGATCATTACGTGGAAAAACTCCTCTGTGGCTTGCTGCTATTTTGCAACAGTGGGATTTAGTGGGGTTAATGCTCGAAGAACGCTTTAATGCCGACATTAACGCAGCTTGCCTTAATGGACCCGGTCGAGGATCAACTCCTCTGTGGTTCGCTGCTTATTTTAAACAATGGAATTTGGTGCGGGTAATGCTCCAAAAACGCTTTAAAGCAGATATTAACGCCGCTCCCATTGAAGGACGTGGTCAAAGAACAACTCCTCTATGGTTGGTTGCTAATGCCAACCAGTGGGATTTGGTGCAGGCAATGCTCGAAGAACGCTTTAAACCAGACATTAACGCAGCTCCTATTGAAGGGACTGGCCGAGGATTAACTCCACTATGGTTGGCTGCTAATGCCAACCAGTGGAATTTGGTGCAGGCAATGCTTGAAAGTCACTCTAAGGCTGACATTAACGTAGCTCCCGCGGAAGGTATAAATCGCGGGAAAACTCCTCTGTGGCTGGCTGCTTATTCCCGACAGTGGAACTTGATGCAGGCGATGCTTGAAAAACCCCTTAACGCCGACGTGAACGCCGCTTCCATTGAAGGGATAACTCAAGGAATCACTCCCCTATGGATGGTTGCTAGTTTAAAAAGGTGGAATCTGGTGCAGTTAATACTCGAAAAGTATCCTAACGCCAATATTAACGTAGCTCCTGCTACAGGACCATGTCAGAGAATAACTCCGCTAGTGTTTGCTGCTGATGGCAAACAGTGGAATTTGGTGCAGTTAATGCTTGAAAAACAATTAGGCATGAAAGAAGACAATGGGCTGACTCAAGACAGCCTGAAAAAAGTTTTTGCACATATTCTAGCAAGTGAAAAAACAGCGTTAAGAACAACACTGATTTCTTATTGTTTATTACTAGAAGTTGACACGTTTGACACCCCTGAAAATTATCTTGAAGACATTTCAGCGATAAGATTTGCTCATTAC
>CAZENM010000021.1:0-24444 GCA_964513575.1 uncultured bacterium
CCAAATTTTCTCTTTTGTCCCTTATGTCCCTTATGTCCCTTATGTCCCTTATGTCCCTTAAAAGAAACTTCCCATCTTAATAAATTATATAATTCTTCTCTCTATTTATAATTAATTAATTTAATAAAAGAACTATAATACTGCAAGGGAATTCAGGAAAATAAATTTAATTCTGATTTAGCTTGAAAGTTAATACTCTTACAATTCAAATTCAAAGATTAAACGCGCTGTCGATACACTTCGGGATCGTACATTCGCGAAGAACGATGAAGAACACCAATCCTTTAGTGATCTCTATCATAAGTTGATGGAAATGCATTATGGATCCTCGCCGGATAAGTACTTCCTTCTTAAAGATCTAGAAGGGTATTACGAAACCCAGAAGAGAGTCGAAGAACTGTATCGCGAGCCGCAAAAATGGGCTGAATACGCCATCCATAATATTGCAGGAATGGGAAACTTTTCCTCCGATGTCACAATTGAACATTACTGCAAAGATATTTGGGGATTGAAACCCTGTCCTATTTTAGATGATATTTTTGAGCGAGTACGCCATGAGTATAGTTTAATGGATGTTTGCAAAGTTTATCAAACCAAAGAAAAGTGATTATTTTATGAAAAAATGGCCCGTTTTCCTAATGTTAGTGAATTTTTTTGCCCTTCAGGGTGACATCTCGACTTCCTTTGATGATTTCGATAAATATATTGAACAGCAACGGGTCCAACGTAAAGTTCCCGGAGTCGCCGTGGTAATCGTTCATGATGACAAAATTGTCTTCGCAAAAGGATATGGAGTTTCTAAAGTCGATTCGGAGGATAAAATCGATCCCGATACCATTTTCCAATTGGCTTCGATTTCTAAAGCATTCACAGCCGCAGGGCTCGGGATCCAGGTAGACCAAAAGAAACTAGGATGGGACGATCGGATCGTTAAATACCTTCCAGGTTTTGAGCTTAAAGACTCTTATCCCACCTATTATACCACCACTCGCGATCTTTTAGCGCATAGGACAGGTCTTCCGGCATTCGGCGGAGATCTTATCAGCAAGCTTGGGTATACCGCGGATGAGGTGCTGTCCAGAATAAAATATATTGAACCGGCATCTTCGTTCCGCGAAAGTTCGCATTATTCTAACGTCGGGTATTTTTCCGCAGGACAGGTTTTAGCTAGCGTAGCGGGAATGTCCCTGGAGCAAGCTGTCCAAAAAACACTTCTAACACCATTGAAAATGACTCGAACAGGATATTGGGAAGGGTTGGATAAATCAAATGTCGCCCATGGACATGCCGTAGTAGATGGTAAATTGCAAGAAGTTCCCTATGATAAGTCAATATTATTTGCAGCTGCCGGTGGAGTGACCTCCACTGCTAATGATTTGGGAAAATGGATGATCATGCACCTGAATGGTGGAGCTTTTGAAGGGAACCAGATTTTAAAGCCGGAAACGATTAAAGCGATGCACGCTCCATCAATGGTTGGGGAGATCTCTTTCGCTGAACTTCCTCCAATTGATGAAAACTCTAGCTACACTTTTGGAATGGGTTGGGATAATTATCAATATCACGGGAAGTACATCGTAGAAAAAGCAGGCGCATTGGATGGGGTGAGAACGGTCATGACTATTATCCCCGAGGCTAAAATAGGAATCGTGATACTCGCTAACATGAATCTTACGGTGCTGCCGGAAGAGATCCGCGCAAAGTTCCTAACAAGGAATTTTGGAGACCCGCAACAAGATTTAGCCAAAGAATTTAATGAGCATGAGCAGCAGCTATCAAAGCTTTTAGAGGCTCCACCAAAACCTAAAGAAGTATTACCAATCGGGCATACCTTGGATAAATACACTGGGGAATTCGAAAACCAATTTTATGGGAAAATCCATGTGATCCAAACAGATAAACAGTTGGTGGTAGAGGCTGGTCCGGGGCGTTTTCCCGGTAAGTTAGTTCATTGGAGCAATGACACCTTTTTGTTGAAGTGGGATGCGGTTAATACCGCGAATGATGAAACAACGTTCGTATTTGGTCCCGAAGGGGCTGCTGTGGAGTTGCAGACGGAATCTTATGGAAACTTTAGGAAAATTGCTCCGGTGAAAAAGGACTAGGAAACCCCTTTCAGGGTTTTACAGGGTCATTTTTGAATATTTGATGGTACTGCGAAATCGTGAACTGCCTTAAAAAACTCATAAGGGGCCTCCGCGTAAGCCATGTGACCGCATTTGGGGATCAAAACATACTTTGATCCCTTGATGTTCTCATGTAGTGCTTTTGCAGTTATTGCAGGTATAACGTCTTCTTCTCCGTGGATAATCAACGTAGGCACATTGAGCTGTTTTAAAGCGTCTGTCATGCTATAGGGCTTCATGAAAAGTGATTCGGCAAACAACCCATTCACTTTTCTGTCATTTAGAAAGGCCTCTGCTGTCATCCGTAAATTTAAAAGGTTTACGTTTTCAGGATTATACATATATGCGGCAAAAATAATGCGATAATAATGCTCCATCACATCCGGACTTCCTTCTTGGTAACCTTGTGAACTTTTAATAGCGCAGATTTCAGCTTGATAGGGTGCCATCCTTTTATAATATTCTTCTAGAAATAAAGCAGCTCCCTCAGAAGTTGTTGGGAAAGTATTTACTAAAATCAGGTTGTCCACTTGTTCCGGGTGCCTTATCGCATAATTTAACGCTAGGAATCCACCCCATGAATGTCCCAGAATCGAGATTTTATCATAATGAAATGCTTTACGCAGCTGTTCAAGATCTTGAACAAACGTAGTTAAATTAATGGTTTCGTTTGAGAACTCTCCAGTAGATCTGCCGCAGGATCTTTGGTCGTAAAAAATCACAAAGTTATCTTCCGCAAGTTTAAAAAGTTGAGGTTGTAAGTAATCTTGAGAAAGTCCCGGGCCACCGTGAAGGACGATTAAAGGTTTGCCCTGGCCCATTGTCCTACAAAACAGTTTGGCTCCATTCACTTCCACATAAGATTCTTTGATGGTTAAATGGCCACTCGCGGCCTCAATGGGGAATTCAGCTGAAAATAGTGTAGCACTTGTCAAACAGCACAGTATCAATAGTGAGTAGATTAAATTAGTTAGTAGTTTATTATGCATAGATTATCCTGTTTAATGTTATTCTTTGTTAAAGCTTGAATGAATGTGATCTGCAATTACTTCATCAATGATTCGCCAACATTGGACTGATTCAGCATTGTTTGGATTTGTGAAACTAGCGGCTACCAATAAAGCCTTCCATAAAGCCCATGCACGCCCCCTAGCCCAATTTTCAGTGTCTAAATTGAGCGTTTTTCGAAAAGCTTTTCGGCTTTCCCCGCTGAGTAATGTCCATGCAATTGCAAGATCACAGGAGGGGTCACCAACTGCGAGCTGTCCGAAATCGATGACACCGGAAAGCTGTCCATTTTTCACTAGTAGGTTGCCGGTGCTGATATCTCCATGGACCCAAACTGGTGGATTTTCCCATGTGGTTGTA
The DNA here is from genome assembly GCA_964513575.1 of uncultured bacterium. Classification (GTDB taxonomy): domain Bacteria; phylum Chlamydiota; class Chlamydiia; order Chlamydiales; family Parachlamydiaceae; genus CAMFKA01. The sequence goes on from CAZENM010000021.1 coordinate 3,495, forward strand.
AGTGCCTTTTCCCAAACTTCAGTTGCTGCGTTGGTATCAATTTTACCCTTCAGGTCATTGATCGCCTTCCTTGTCTCCGCGTCATAGTTTGTTAAAGATCCACCACGATAAAAACTATGCAATCCAGCTACGGGTCCATCTTTGGTGTCAATACGATGGAGAGATAGGAGAAATTGCCCAAGACTTGTTGCAAAATCGCACAGATTGGCTATGTTTCCAGGTGCTGCCGTATCGCCCTCAACCCATTGGTAAACAGACCATTTCCACGGATAACCATATGCGGGCTTTCCAATAGCTAAAGGGACAGGAATGGGAAGCGGCAATAGTGGCGCAAGTTTAGGCAGCCACTGTTGTTCCTTTTCAACCTGCAATGCATATGCTGAGGCACTTGGCATGCGGATGAGCATAAAATCCCCTAAATGAAAGGTTATATTATCCCAACCGCTGGAAGTAACAGGACGAATAGGAAGCTCTTTCCAATCAGGAAATTGGGTAGCTATTAATTGACGTACAGTTGAAATATCTATGATTAACTTATCCTCATTCATCTCAAGCCTCTCCTACATATCTAAATGTCTTTCCAGAAAATAACGATTGTATTGATATACACTCACTTTATTGCTTTCTCCGGTTCCACATTTAACTGTAAAGACAATTCTAGCAATTGCTTTATTCAAACGCAAGAAAGGAAAGTAGATTTCCTTTTAATCACTTTTGATGAGGGGCATTAATTCAAGTTTGGAATCCGGTACCCTCTTCGAGGGTACAAGGGTTTTTTTTGTTTTTTCCCAGGGTTACGACCTTAACCCTCGCTAGCGCTCGTTTGAAGGTCTTACCCTGGGCTACAGTCCGAAACCCCTTTCAGGGGTTGTTTTTAAACAGAATTGTGTGTTGATGAATGAAGATTCCGTTGTAAACTTGCGCTTTTGTATGTATTCGAGTTTTTATTAACCCTAAATATTCACCTTAAAACAATCTTTAATTACCCCTGAAAGGGGTTTCGGACTGTAGCCCAGGGTGAATTCCTCATCCGAGCGCATAGAGAGGTTTGAGGAATGTAACCATGAGTACAAACAAAATTACCCTTCGCACTCCCGAAGGGACGTGCCGGAAACCCTCAGCTACTGTCGAGGGCGTCCATATACTTTTTCAAAGGCTTCGTTGTAGGTTTCTATGAAAAATTCTGCAGCTTTTTCAGTTTCTTTGAAAAAAAAAGTATATTTTACATTAGGGCCATCTATTTCTACCATTTCTACAAATGGATATGAAGATGGTGTTTCTTCAGACTCAAAATATATATATAAAAGGGAAATATCGCTAGGTACCAACGGGTAATGATAAAAAGAATCTTTGATGCGGAGTTCACTGTTAAGGTTATTTAGAAGGCTATAATGGTTTTTGATGAAATGTTCTCGGGCTTGTTCTAAAGAAAATTTTCTAAATCCGTAGTATTGTAAAAAATAGCCTTTAAATTTATCTGGGGCCATTACGAACATTCTCAGAATGTTGAAGCCTTCTTTTTTTTGTTTTTGGTTAAACTCGTTAAAGATGGCAGATCTAATATCTTCCTGTGAAGAGGATGAAAGAGGTGCTAGTATACTTAAAAAATACAAAAAAAAGATCTTAATTTTATTCATGCTGGTTCCTAAAGTATAAATCAATGTTTTCTGCTGCCCTAGATAGGCCTTTTTGGTAAGTCTTACTGGAAAAACTGTGATCCAACCCATATAAACCACAACCATCTAGGACCTGGACATAGTCTTTTCCCTTTAAAACGTTTCGAGTATACTCCCAAGGTGAACTAAACAGAAGAACCCCATCGCGACTGGATAAATAGTTCATTGCTCCCCCGAGACCTTTTGGTTTGATAATACCTGCACCACCAAAGCTCGTTGAATATATTTTACTTTGATTTTCACTAGAAAGCCTCTTGAAAACTTTGGCACAAATTATAACCCCTTTGCTGTGGTTGTAGGCGACACATGATTTATCGGGAAATTTTTCAAACAAGTTATTAAATCCTATTTCAATATGTTGACATGTTTCCGTATAGAACCCGATTTTTTGTAATCCCGCGTAAAGGATATCCAAAAAAACGCCGTTTGTTGGGTTATGCAGAAGGTACACATTCATATTATCGTGGGCCTGAGAAATTAATTTTGTGCTTTCGATGGCATCCTCAAGGGTATTAGCCATTCCATTGACGAAGACGATAAAGTATTTCTCCGGCTCCTTATCGTAGTTCAACGAAAAGACTGTTGTCTTTCCATCACTAATTTTCCAACAAGAGGGATTAAGTTTACTACTTAATTTAACTTTTGTGAATTTTAAAGGATCACGGACTTCAGGAAAGTTTTGAAAACATCGTTTTAGGGCATTGGGAACCAGAGATTTTTTTCCAAAACGTATTACTTTCCGGCTCGGATTTTTGCCGTCGTTTTGACCGGTGCTTTCGGACACATGCCCGTACTGATCCATGTGTGCGATGGGATTGTTCATGACATAGGCGTACAAATTCGGTCCTGCCGTATACCCGCGAGGGTCGGCCGTGATCCAACGTCCTAGAGTAGGGTCGTAATAACGATAACCGAAGTAGACAAATCCTGTTTCTACATCCACTCTTTTACTGGAATATCTCCAGGGGGATAGGGGATTGTGGGAGGTTTCGATACCGTAAAGATCATAACTGTACTCTTCGACAATCGTTCCATTAGGTCTCTTAAGTTGAACGATGTTTCCCGTAAGATCATAAAGAGGGATAAAGACTTCTCCATTGATTTCGAATAATACCCCTGCGCCACGCTCAGCTCCTTCGCTTTCACCGAACACTCGGAGTTCTCTCTTCGACGGTGAAACCGCTCCTAGTTCATTCATTCCGAAGTAGAAATAATTGGTGGTTTCTGTCGCAGTGGTGCTTATCCGTCGGTTTTGGGAGTCGTACTGGTAATGAACCTTTCCTTTGGGTGTGTTTGCGGCAACCATTCGATTAAGGGCGTCATATTCGAACGTCATCCCACGTCCGGCTATTAAATTTCCGTTGGAGTCATATTTGTAGGTGTTTTCTCCATCATGTAACACTTGATTTAGCAGATTTAGGCTGTATTCGTTGCGTCCTTTCTGGGTGCGGTTGTAAAGAGAGTCGTGAATATACGATTGATTATTTTCCTGGCTAAGCTGGTGGAGTTGATCCCACTGATACAGCAGATCTTTTTGCTGCAGGGTACGTTGTGTGACGTTCCCGGATACATCGCGTGTGACGACTTTATCAACGAAACCATTCGTGTTGATTTCTAGCTTTTGTTCGTTGGGGGCATACGTCGTTGTCCTTATTTCTCCGGAAGGCAGTCGTTCTTCTATGACCCGTCCCGAGGTATTTCTGGCGACGTAGGTATGTGTGAAGTTATTGCGTGAAACTGTGTCTAGTAAACTGCCTTTGTAGGTATAAGTGACGGCGGTGTGGTCGGGTAAGACCATTGTTGTCAGACGTCCAACGGTGTCATACGTATAGTTTAGGGTTAGGTTATTGGCTAATTTTTCTCGAGTCAATTGATTCAGGGCATCGTATTCACTTTCTGTGGTTGTGCCATTGATCCGGTCTTGGACCAACACAACGTTGTCTTTTTCGTCGTATTCATACAGGTAGCTGACAGTGTAATCTGTGGAATCTAATGTCGATAATCGACCCAAAACATCGTAGGTGTAATTTAAGCTGATCTCGTTAGCTTGTGTTTCGGAGTTTTTCTGTCCTAGGGTATTGTAGAAGTAGAGTGTTGTTTTCTGGTCGGGAGATCCTGCTCCATCACGGACGGCGACCAGCCTTCCTTGCGGATCGTATTGAAAGCAAATTTTTCGATTGTAGGGGGATTTATTACGGGCGATCACTGCAGAGACGGTTTCTGCTAACTTTCCATTGAAGTCGTAAAAATTTATACTCTCTTGAAGTAGTTCTCCCATCGTCGAATAGGTAGATTCCCTTGCGACCATTCCGTGGCTATTGTATTCAGTTTCTGAACGTGTCCCGTTGGGTTGTGAGATAGTGACTAGCCTGACTTTCTGTCCTAAAACATTAACAAAGTTGTCATTGTAGGTGATGACCGTGACCCTTCCTTCCGAGTCAGTGATTTTTACCGGAAGCCCAAGGGGGTTATAGGCTGTAAGAGTTCTTTTTTCACCTTGTTGCTCTTCAATTAATCGATCGTGAGAGTCGTAGGACTTTTTGGTTGGAATCCCGTCGGTGGATTCTTCGATGATTCGATTAAAGTGATCATACGTGGTTGTTTTGAGCGTGTCTTCAAGCTGCTCCCGAACGATTCTTCCTTGAGAATCATAGGTGAACGTGGTGATAGCTCCGTAGGTTTCCCTCGCGATGCATTGCCCACGGAAGTTGTAACTATAACGGGTTTCGATTCCTGAAGAATCGGTTTCGCTTAGTTTTAATGTTCCCTTATAAACCGCCGTTGTTCCACGGATAAATTCTCCGGTAAGGCTATAAAGTTCTTCTTTGATCGTTCGACCGAGGAAATCATATGTATAACGAGTTTCCAGTCCGGAACGTTCAACTTTTTTTACTAGCCATCCATTCAATGAATATTCGCAGCGTTGGAGTGTGCCGTCCTGATCCCAGGAGTGGATGAGGTCGCCCCGGACATTATACAGGGAATTAATTTCATAACCTGAAGATGTCGTGAGTTTGGTGACGTTTCCGGTGGCATCATACGAACGTTGAATTGTGGGGGTGATGAGTGATTGATCTGGGCCAAAATAAGAAGGGGCTTGTTCCTGAATGGGTCTGCCAAAGTCGTCGTAAGTGTAAGTGGTTTTATTTCCCCAATGGTCTGTCGTGTCGGTCTTTTGACTTAGGTAGTTATATCGGTGGGATTGGCTCTGATAATTACCCTCACCTAAGATTTCTTCTTTGATTAACCTGTTTGAGAAGTCATAGGTTTTTACCTTTTGGATTTCATCTCGTTCTTGAAGGATCAGGTTGTCATTTTTGTCGTAAGAGAATCGAGTGATTATCCCGAGGGGATCGCTAGCCATGATTAGGTTATCGTGGGCATCGTACTCTTTATTAAGCGAATAGAGAAACTGTCCATCGCTGTCATAGTGATGTTCTTCCAGAGGTTTACCCGTCTGTGAATATCTAATGCATTGTTTGCCTTCAAGCAACTCCTGACCGGTTGCTAAATCAAAAAAACGTTCTTCAATTATCGTAGGAAGGCCGTTAGTCATCTCACGGCGTTCGATTTTTCGACACATAACCCCCTGGAGGTTGTTCCTGTCTCGCGTTTCTCCATCGTCGCAAACCTTACAGATCAATTCACCGCGGGCATTATATTCGTAGAATTCTCGCGCTTCTATTTTGCCGATGCTTCCATAAAATTTTGCTGTGAGGATATCGGTATCGGGCTGGTATTCGAAAAACGTTTCCTGGAACCCATCAGTCTCATAAGCGAGGTTATGAAAACGATCTCCGGTATACTTGAATTTTTTAGTTAAAATGTCGGCGCCATTCCCGACCGGGGTTCCGTTGACGATTTTGACCTTATTATCGAGGTTTTGACCGGTAAGGTTCCCCCATAGTTGATCTTCGACAACATTTCCATGCTGATCATAAAGGAATTGCCGGCAGAATAAGACCCCTTCATTAGCCTTATCGAAGTAGCGTTGTGTCAGCTGGCCTGAATTGTCGTAGCGGAAGTACTCTGTGCTGTATAATGAATGGTTTTGTGTACCTGTAAATTTTTCGACTTTATCGAACTGAAAAGAATCATTCCAGTGGTAGCACGTTTTATACCCATGGGCGTCATATAGTGATGTCGAGCCCCTGCCGGTTTTGTATAGGCCGGTCTCTTGATCTCGAATAAGGGGAGTATGGTAAATGAATTCATGCGTGGTCACCGCAAAGGCATCCGTCCCTACAGGCGCTCGGAGTTTATGGACCCTGCCGATGAACATTTCGGCGTTATTTGCGTTAGTTCCATTATATTTTATCTTCACCGTTCCCTGACGGGTGTCTTGGGTGCCGTAGTGGTATAAATGCGCTTCGCGATAGCGGCATTCGGGATATTTAACGCGGACTAATTCATTGCAGCTTTGTCCTCTTTTGACTTTGATCCGTTCGCTGGGCGCATAACTTTTTTCTACCTTGCTGATGTTGAAAGTAACTCGCTTATTTTCTTTTCTAAGGTGGTAGCGCACTCTCTGACCGTTGCTGCCGATGGCATCAAAATAAGGGTTGTTGATCAGTTGTTTTTTGGAAGGGTATTCAAATCTTATGGAGCTTAATTCTTCACCATTACGTGCCTTTAGAGTGACTTTTGATATTCCGTATATTGGGATGTATTCAAATGTCTGGTAGGCCCCTGAAGGGCGGTTCTCTCTGGTCGGCAGTAAGTCATCTTCATTATCTTTGAGTTTGATTTTTTCATAAATGCGCTGCGTTCCATTCGGATGCTCATAAACGGCATGAGTTTCCTTTTTATTCACGAATAATTTTATAAAACGGAGATGGTTTTTTCTTCCTAAGACTTCTTCCGAAAAGTTAGTGACTCCAAATTTGACGTGGTTTCTATTTAGATGGCACTCGAAACGGTCATGATGTTTGTGGATCTTTTGAAGCTCAAGGAGGCCTCCATTGCCTTCACGGACACAGGGGTTTATGTTTGGATAGACTTTTGAGGTGATGTTAAAGGCAAAATGCTCCCAGCTGTGCTCGTCATAGGTAAAATGGAGTTTATCTCCGAGATACCTCTCTAGATAGAGTGGTTCGGCGCCGGTGATTTGGATGTCATTAACGCTCTGAAAAAACTCGCCTGTGATAGCGTTTACGCAGCCATCGACAATAGCTGTAGAAGCTGATTCTAGGTGAATAAGGCTTAAATTGCCCTTTCTTTCCCCATCCGGATAATTTGAAAAAAGTGAAGACGCAAGGAAAAGGAAGAGATAAAATGCGCGCATGTGTGCGTAAGACCTGTTTCAAAATTAAATTGTGTATAGTGATAGAGGAAAATCTCTTTGAAGATCAATTTAAATCATTTTTTTAATTTTAAACGGAGCTGTTTTTTTGGGGTGGAAGGTTCTTTGAGTGTATCCTTGATCAGCTTTGTGTTTTTCCTAGGTTTTCGTAGAGCTGAATAATTTTTAATGCCGATTCTAGCGGAGTGGGTTGTGATACATCCACGATAAAGTCTGCATATTTGAAATAATGCGGTTCTCGGCCCTTTAGAAATTCCCTAAAGGAACCTTCGAGGTTATCGGGATCTAAGTAGGCGGGTTTTCTGCCTGTTTTGAGAAGTCGTGAATAAAGTTCTTCAAATGAACACTGAAGGAAGAACAGCGGTCCGAGTGATTTAATAATCAGCGCGTTGGGTTCATGCGTTAAAGTTCCACCCCCTAAGGAAATCACCTGCTTTTGGGAATTTTTTTGGAATTTTTGCAACACTTCAAATTCATGTTCTCGGAACTTTTGATTTCCAAAGAGCTTAAATTGTTCTGAACATGATATCCCATATTTCTCCTCTAAAAGACTATCCGTGTTGATCAATTGCCAATCGAGCAAATGGGCCAGTTCAGTTCCAATAGTCGTTTTGCCGGCAAAAGGGGGGCCGCTAAGGAGAATATTCATGTATGTCGGCTCCTGATTTCTTAAAGTCTTGAATAAAGGAGGGGTAAGTTTTTTTGATGCATTCAATATCTGTAACGCATGTTTTTCCTTTCGCGTTAAGGCCCGCGACGGCCAATGACATTGCCATGCGGTGATCCTTATGGGAGAAGACCCGCGCACCATTCAGCGGGGTTCCTTTGATCCACAAACCATCCTCTGTTTCCCTAATGCTCGCGCCCATTTTAGAAAGTTCTTTTACAAGAGCTTCGATACGGTTGCATTCCTTTGTTCGTGCGATGGAAGCGTTGGTAATTCTTGTTTCTCCCTCTGCGTAGCACGCTGCTACAGTAAGAATGCAGATTGCGTCGATGCAGTCATTGATGTCGACGGTGATCCCTTTTAGTTTGCTGGTGGGATCCACCCGAATGGTGTGGTCTTTTTGGGAGATTGTCAGTTTAGCCCCCATTTGTTTTAGAATGTCAAAATAGACCTTATCGCCCTGTCCGTCTTCGTTATTGAATCCCTCGACCAGAAGAGATGATCCGGTAATCACTGCCGCGGTAATAGGAAAGGCCGCAGAGCTCATATCTCCGGGGACATAATACTCAAAACCTTTTATCCGGGGGCCGCCTCCAATCGTGAATCGTCTGTATTCTTCTTTTTCATAGGGAACACCTAAAAAATCCATCCAATCTAAAGTTAGTTTTACCCAAGGGATCTCTTCGGGATTTATCACCTCAATTTCAATCGGAAAAGGGGAGAAAGCTCCAAGAATTAATAAAGCAGAGACCGGTTGGGAGTCCTTACCCTCAACACAAGTGCGATTTTGAGTGATCGGGCCTTGGATAATTAGCGGAGCGAAACCATTTCCCCGTGTTGACAGCGCCGAGACTCCAAGTTTAGTAAGCGCTTCTAAAGAGGGTTGCATCGATCGCTGATGCCGAATGGAGTGATCACCTGTCAGGATAATAGGAAAAGTGCCTAGAGACACGATAGCTGAAACAAACCTGAGAACGATTCCCGAGTTCCCCGCATTGATAACATCGTCGGGAGGATAGATAACCCCCCCTGTCCCTTCAATAATTACGCGTGAACCATTTCGTGTGATCCTAGCCCCTAACAACTCACACGCTTTCAGCATAGACTCAACATCCGTAGAGTCCAAAAGATTATCGATAGTGGAGGATCCTTCGGCTAAAGAAGCGAATAATATAGCTCTGAGTGACTGTGATTTCGAGGAAGGAATTTTAATAATTCCACGAATTTGGCTAGGCACTACATCACAATCCATAACCCCTCTGCAATAAAAAATTCATTCAGCTTCTTTTTTATCTTTTTATAGCAGAAGCAAAGAATAGATCCTACCACCTATCCATGTCTGGCGTGAATCATTTCACTGATCAACTGATCCGCTTTTTCTATTATTTCCGTAGTTTTTTCCCAGCCTATGCAAGCATCCGTAATTGAAATTCTAGGATCAATATTTGCAAATCCGCCACTTATTGATTGGTTGCCGGGAAGGAGATGACTTTCTAACATGGCACCCCTAATCGCGACATTCCCGCCTATGATCTGTTTGATCACGCTTTCAAAGACTTCGGGCATTTTTTCATGGTTTTTGTCGCAGTTATCATGAGAACAATCAACAACAAGGCTTGAAATTAAACCTGACTGCGCGAGTTCATTGACAACTTCATTAACATCTTCCGGCCGATAATTCGGTTTGTTTTTTGATCCTCGTAAGACCAAATGCCCAAAAGGAGATCCTTCTGATTGGTAGATTCCTACGCGCCCATCGTCGTTAATGCCCATAAAGGTATGAGACGAATCAGACGCGACAATACTGTTAATTGCGTTTGTAATGTCTCCGCTTAAGTCATTTTTAAATCCTACAGCCATTGACATTCTAGAAGTGTTTTGTCGGTGAACTTGGGAGGATGATGTCCTTGCCCCGATGCACAACCAGCTTAGTAAATCGCTAAAATAATAAAATCCTATAGGATCCACTATTTCTGCTGCCAAAGGAACCCCCATTCGGGTAATCTGTGTCATCAGCTTTCGGGTAATTGCAAGACCTTCTTCCAATTCATCCGAACCATTTAAATGTGGATCATATAAAATTACTTTCCATCCTGTTTTGGTGCGAGGTTTTTCGAAATAAAAACGCATCACCAACAACATAGAATCTTTCACTTTTTCCTGCAAAGACTTGAGTCTTTCAGCATATTCTAGAGCGCTTTTTTCGTTATGAATAGAACAAGGCCCTAGAATAACGACAATTCTTGGATCATTTCCACAAAGAATCTTACAGACTTTCTGTCGGGAACTCTCTATAAACTCAACTTCTTCGTCAGTCAAAAGATTATCTTTTTTATAATCCCCTGGGGGCTTAATAATCCTAAACTGTTCAATTGTCATAAAATTCACCTTTTATAATTTTTTTAAACTAAACAAATAAATGCTTTGATATATTAAATAGTATTATGAACTCAAAGCCTTACTACTTAATTTTTTAATGTTATGTTTTTATTGTCAATTATTTATTTTAATAATTTTAAAAAAAAGGGTGTTGTTTGTTGAACTACTAGTGATTACTATCGAGGATTTCCTCAAGATTATCCCAATCCAATTCGGGAGAAATGGGTTCTCCCCAGGTATAGATAATTTTTGAAAAAGGTTTGGGAATTCTGAATTTATCCCAGGTATTTAACTCCCAGTAGGCGTTCGATTCCCAAGTAAATGGGACAATCCAAGCCCCCGCGTGCTTAGCCGCTAATCCGATTCCCGGTTTTACTTTGTATCGGGGGCCGCGAGGGCCATCGGGGGTGATTAAAACGACTTCATTGTTGTTTTCCAGTCGGGAGATCATCTCGCGAAGAGCTTGGTGGCGTGCTTGGTGGTGGACGCGAATCGTGTTGCAGTTTCGATAGCTTTTTGCAAAAATTGCCAAAGGTTCTCCATCGCGGCTATTGCTGATAAAGGCATTATAGCTTAGGTTGTTGGCTTTTTTAGTGAAAGCTTCAGCTGCGAGCGCTAAGCGGTTATGCCATAGCATCACGATACAGGGATTGCTTTGTGTGATTTTAAGAAATTGTTCCACACCACGGTATTCTTTTTTGCAGGTCCATGAAATCAATTTTAATAGGTACTTGGCGCCGTAGGCAATGAGGTAGGGGAGAGCTTTTTTTATCATAGGAGTGATTCCACCGCGAGTTTTGAGCTTTGAAAGGAACCTAACTGTTGGCTGATTTTGACACATTCACGAGAAATAGAAGAATAGTCCATTTCAGCCAACTTGTTTTGAAGGTCTTTGGGGGTAAAAGCATGTCTGATATATTCAGGGTAGATCTCTTTTTTTCCTAAAATATTTACAAGGCAAAAATAGGGAAGGTGTTCCAGCTTTAAAATGTGTTTTGCGATCCACCGATTGAAGGCGTTCGTTTGATAGATCACTAACGCAGGCTTGTGATGGAGCGCTAGCTCTAGAGTAACAGTCCCCGATTTGGCGATTGCCGCCGTGCAGTCACGCATGAGTTCATAAGTAAACTCCCTTGGAATTCCGCCGCAACCCGACACCACCACCTGACCTTCCCAAGATTTACCGGCTTCCAGCATTGTGGGAAGATGCCTCTTAATTTCGCTGGGGCGGCTTCCGGGAAATAAGGCTAAGATCGGTTTGTCAGGGTCAAGACCGCATTTTTGCTTCCATAAGTTGTCATACTGATATTCGGAGATTCTTTCTACAAGGGGATGTCCAACATAAGTCACTTTAAGGGAACTTTGGTGAAAGTGTGCGACTTCAAAAGGAAGGATGCATAGAAGCTGGTCAAAATATTTTTCTAAAACAGAGATTCTTTTTTTACCGTGGGCCCAAACAGTCGGGGAAATATATTGAACGATTTTCCCCTTAAATCCCTCTTTACGTAACTTTTCGGCAAGCCTAAGGTGAAATCCAGGGTAATCTACACAGACGACAGTATCCGGCTTCGTTTCCAGAATGTGTCGTTTAACTCGTTGAAAGATGCGGTAAAGGCGAGGAAAGGCCAGCAAAACATCGACAAAGCCCATCACTTGCAATTGTTCCATTGGAAGGAATGTTTCAACACCTTCATCGCGCATCATGGGACCGGCAATCCCCGAAATTTTGGCGGAGGAGTCCTTTAGACGCAGCTCTCTGACTAAGCGGCTTGCGTGGAGATCTCCGCTTAACTCACCCACAGAAATAAAATAATGTGTCATATTGGCTGACCGGTTGGAACAGCTTTCCGTTGATTTTGATAAATTAACATCAGATTACGGATATAGGGAATCATTCCAAAGCCGGGGCCTATCATGTTGACAGGGTCACCAAGGCGTATAAAATAAGTTAGAGTTAAACATCCACCCAGCAAGCTTGTCCACCAGAACATCGACCCTAGGCGACTCTCTTGGGATTTTTCCGCATCCCACCATTGAATCCAGAACCGACTGTTAAATAACAGCAGCCCTAGGGCTCCTAACACATGCCAAAGGGGGTGAATAATATCTTCCGAAAACGGGGAGCGGAACCACGAAGAACTTTCGCTCCCGAGAAAAGCGCTCTGGATGGCAAAAAAGGCAACAACACCGCTCATCGTCATTACCATAGCGATAATAACAAATACCAGCGACCGGGGTTTCTTGGTCTTGTTCATCAGATTTAAATTACGCCAAGAGATGAGGGCATTACATGCTTGGACAAGGGAAACGTGGAATTGAATTTGAATAAATGCGTGGAGCATTAATACAATGTTTCCGATAAGAGAAATTTTCCAGAATGAGACGGTCACAACACTTTTCCCCTCTTTTTCGCTTTGAATCCATTGAAGGATAAAGCGAAACGAAAAAGCTAAAGAGGAGATGAATCCTAAGGGATAAAGTAGTTCACGCCATTCTTCCATCTATAAATCTCCCTTAATTTTATAACGTAGGTTTCTCTTTCCCATCCAGTTGACAGCCAGCATATCGGCAACGGTATTAAATGAACGGTTGAAGAAGTTATACTTGGTGACACCCTTGACACGTTCGCGATGGTTGACCGGGACTTCGGTGACTTTAAATCCCTCTATCAAGAATAAGGCAGGAAGAAAACGGTGCATTCCATTGAATAATTTGATCTTTTCTAGCGCGGATCGTCGGTAAACTTTTAAAGAACATCCCGTATCTCGTACCCCATCGGCACAGACGCGGCTGCGAATAAAATTCGCTATCTTTGATTGGATTTTTTTGTGGAGCGGATCTTTACGATTGGCGCGGTAGCCGCACACGAGATCAAACCCATCAGCATGTTTAAGTAAAGCCGGAATGTCTTTAGGGTCGTTTTGGCGGTCCCCATCCATTGTGATGACAAATTCCCCACGCGCAGCTTTAAAACCCGCGTCAAACGCGCTAGATTGGCCAAAGTTCCCATCGAACGACAGAATACGCAGCTGAGGGTGTTGCTTCTGAAGAGATTGAAGGATTTCTAAAGTTTTGTCGGTGGATCCATCATCCACGCAAATAAGCTCCCAATTTTTTTGGAGAGTGGTCATCACAGGATTAAGTTCTTGGATGAGGTCGATGATATTTTCTTCTTCGTTCTTAAGTGGAACGATTACTGAGTACGAAACTGTTTGCATCTTAGTCCTTTACGGATAAAAACACCATTTTATAGGATCAAGCCCATTTTTTAAACCCTAAAGTTGAATTCAGGGGAAAATTAAGGTTTATTTTTTCTTTTTCGGCTTTTCATTTTTCTGCGCTTGGGTCTTGATAACCCGCACATGATGGGAGTTGTCCCACTCTGGGGGTGGAGGAAGTTGAAAATGCCCATCGCTGGTCATTCCGAATTCTTTTTGCAGAGATTCTAATTCTTCTTCGCTAAACCAATCGAATGCTGAATCTTCGGTTGTGGGTTCTTCCGGTTCTTTCTCATCGATTTCATTTGTCGGTTGCAGTTCAAAATGAAGGGTTGATTCTTCCAATTCATTTTCTATGGACAAGATTGTTTGGTGATGTGAATCTTCAACCGTTTGTTCTGAAACCTCCACCTCAGTTTCTACCTCGGATAGTTCATGAACATCCGTGACGTTTTCTACTAAGGATTCATCTTTTTTCTTTCTGGATTTTCGAGGTTTTTTGACTGGTATTGACTCTGTGATCGCTTTGGCAGATTCTAGAGTGGGTTTGGAGATTTTAGAAGGGTAAGAAGGAATCGTTTCGGCTGTTAGGATATTGAAGTAATCTTTGACAAGTTCCGGGTTTTTCCCCGCCAATTCTAAAAAGTAGCCGGAAGGGGGGATGTCATATGAGATTTTTTGAAAGTCTTCTTTAGCATATGGCAAATTGGTTAATAGGGGAATATGACTTGCGGCGTCCAATCCGAATAAATGCTGCATGACCTCTAAAACCATCGCATGGAATTTTTCTGACTCTTCAGCAAAGTGCTCGGGCGCAATATAATCCACCCAGGGAGATTTATAAACAAGGATCACTTGAGTCAGTTGGTCAAAGCTTAACCCTAAAAGAAGGGCTCCAAGCTGTTCTTTAATCACCTGGCTAGAGGTGCCTCTAAGATAATCTTGAAGGTTTTCACCAAAACAAACCACAGGTGTGATGTCGGCATCCAATAAACCGCGAATTTTGGCAGCCAGGATTTGATCCCCTTCGTAAAGAACATTTCGGGAAATCGGGCCGCCTACAACGGCAAAATCAATCTTTGCTTCTTTAGCCATTCGAATGGCGACACTACCTGAAAAAGTTTCCGAATCAATGCTATAGATGTCTGATAGCCCTTTCCAGATGTTTAGCGAGGATAATTCTTTATGGTGATCGACTAGTGCAGCATACGGAAGGGCTAAGCAGAGTTTTCTGCCGGGGTTTTCTAATGATCGCGCAATCTCAAGCAAGGACTCTTGCTGCCTATACGCTTGACAGCAGACGATCAATAAATGCTCTGTTAATAGAGCGTGGGAAAATTGTTGCAAAGCCAAAGGAATCCTAATTTTTACAAATTCTCTAACTCCCAACAATAACAGAATTAATTAATAATTAAAGCTCCTTGTTGCACCTCATTGATTTTTTCTTCTGCGGGCTTTAATCGGTTGATCATTGCTTCTATTTTTCCACTGTTTTCGCTTTGATAATCGGTCCATGCATGGACCTCTAAAATGTTGTTGCAGTAATTCGAAATCTCCTTTGCGGCATCTTCAGGGGAGTTAATCATCAGCTGATAGGCTATAAGTTTTGGAATGTAAATCTCCAAAACCTTTGCTTGTGTGAGATCATGATGCTTTTCATCGTTAAGAAGATTGGTAAAAGTCGTACCCAGGATCTTAACAAACTCATTAAGGGATTCTAAATGGTTAAAAAATTCATCTATGGATGAATTTTTTATGTTAATGCTCGAGACAGGAACCTGCGAGGAAAGGAGAATTGAGGCAATCAGTTGTTTCCCTTCAGGGCTTTGAGGGTCTTCGATAAACTCGGATTTAAACTGACGGATCAGCGCACAATAGGATTCAGATTCGATGGTTATTATTTGTGTCGCGGGATCATAGGAATACCCAAAGAGTTCGGCAGGGATTTTTTCAAAAAAATCCCTGTGAAGTTTCTCTGCTCGTGCTATGGAATTGCTCAGATACCTTTCAAGATCTTTAACTAGAATTCCTGATGGGTTTTGCGGCTTGGACCCTATGATAACATTTCCGGTGTCCAACTGGGGAAGCAAGTGTACGGCCTCCGTGATGAAAACATCAGAAGCAAAGCTCATTTGATAGGGTTCACTAAAATCATTGTCATCTTGGTAATCATCACCCTGCAGCGAAAAGTTTGAAATCACATAATTTTTTGAATAATTAATCGGGCAAGAATAATCACCGGAAGTTTTCGGAGTGCTTTCTCCGGTCAGTTGCACTGTAAGAGCTTGAAAATCTTCCGCGAGTTGGTAGTGGTAATTGATGGAATCGTGATCGATACCATATTCATTCTGAAAGAACACAATCATTATGGGTGACGTAATCGGTTCAATAGATCCTTGGTAGAGATGTGATATGATCTCTACAGTCTTAAAGCTTACGAGTTTTATGAACTCGTCGCTAAAGCCCTCTCCAAATTGTTCTGATTTTTCATTAATGATGTCAAAGATGTCTAATGACCAACTCATTGACCCTTTTCCCGTACTTAATGTGATAGGCTCATTTTTCATCAGGTATGCAAGTGTCGCGTCCGTATTTAGAGGGTGATTTTCTAGCCCCTCTAAATGCGTTGAGATTTGTTCGGGGTTTTGAATCAAATAATCGATAAACTGACAGGCGATCGATTTGATGATTTGTTTTTCATTCCCGGAAAATACAACGGGGTCTTGGGGGCCAATTTTTATGGTGATCTCTTCGCCCCGATGCGCGTCTTTGAAATAAGCAATCATTCGTTCTTCAAACGATCGGGTTAATTTTCCATTTGGGGAGCTGTTAAAGCGCGGGGTGTTGACTAAAATTTTCAGCTGTTGAGTTTCGGGTTGATCGGGGAGTTCTTGAATTTCATTTAAAAACGCTTCTTCATGGGCGAGCATGATTCGTGTGCACTCCTGAAATTGATCGACAGAGAGTTGACGCTCACCATTTTTACTGATCGGAATTTCACGCAGGAGCGATAATAACTGTTTTTTTGCTAGCCGATAGGACGGTTGCGATGAGGAAGCAGTAGCCTCCAAATTTGAAATCGAGCTAGAGGCAACGGCTTGAACCTGCCCGGTTCCCCGCAATTTACTCAATCCCCACGAGCCCCAAGAGGCCGCAGTGGAAGCAATTGAATAAGAATAGGATGAAAGTCTTGAAGTCATAAGTAAACCTAACTGTTTTGTTAAACTTAATTATAACTTTTCACTGTGAATTTGCTGTTAAGATAGGCTAAATTTTATGTTAAGAAAATGGATGATCGCCCGGTGTGGGCTTGGGGTGTGACAAACGCTCGTTTTTCGCGCTTGTCATCATTGTTTTTGGCAATGTTTTCTGAACTTGGATTCTCCAACATATTTATTCGTATTTTTGCTTCTTCTTTTCCGAGTTCCATCAGGTTCTTTGATGTCGTAACTTCTGCTTGGCCATAAACTGGAGTTACACTCATCAGGCCACCCAGCAAACATTTGTAAATATAATTTCTTATTCTCACTCCAACCTTGGACTATTTTTTGGTTTGTTTACATTCCTCCAGAATGCCTTCTTCTCCTAAAAAAACATCAAAGCTTGATCCAATATGCTTGTTTATCATGGCAACCTACCTATAAGATTTTTTAAATAGCTTTATGTAATTTGTACGTGGAATCACAGATTTTTTTATCGCAAAGCGCTACAATTCCTTCAGCAAGTTTTTCAGCTGTGTTCAAGCATTCTTTAGTTATTTCTTTGTTATCTTGGAAATGAGGTCAGGCATGACTGTATGACATTTACAACGGTCCTACTGTCATTTCTGACCCTTCACACAAATCAATCGATCTTGACAATGTCTTTTCTCATTGTCGTATTTTTCACCTTGGCGTATGCAGCCTCAAAAAGATCAAATAAACAGAAGTAAACGAACCAAAGGAAAATAGTATGTCAGTTCAAAACTCATTGGATCCTACACAGCAATGTTTCTGCGGGGTGGATCTTTACTCTACCTATGGAATAGTGATGAAGAGGGCATCTACCAAAATAAACTCTCTGCCTTGTAATCTTGTGGTTGCTTTCTTAGAGAATCTTAATAAACGTTTTGTTGCTGAATCAGCTATTCATGAAGTTTCAAGATTTGAAGTGAAATGCGGAAATTCTCATATTAAGAGTAATATATCGCAAACCCCAGACCTTGCGATTGCACTCATCAAACTTTATGCCCAATGCCAGCAAGAAGGAATTGAGACAAAAGATCGCATACACATTTAACGTGGAAGGGATGAAACGAACGGTATTTTTTTGATGAAAATTTATGAAATTTATCACCCCTTAAACACGTGTTCTATTTTTCGCTAAGTCGAAAACTTTAAAAACGACTGCTCATCGATTTTTCTAATTTGATCGAATCTTCGGCAAATTTTCGGATCCCTTCTGAAAGTTTTTCCGTCGCCATTTGGTTTTCATTGAGTAGAAAACGAAATGATTTTTCTGTGATATCCATGCGGGGGATTTCCATCCCTGAAGACTCTGAAGCATTAAGTCTGCGAGTTAAAGTTCCTTCTGACTTGCTGAGTTCATCCAGGAATTGAGGAGAGATCGTTAACAAATCGCAGCCCGCGAGCTCTAAGATCTCGTCGACATTGCGGAAGCTAGCGCCCATTACTTCAGTATGATATTCGTATTTTTTGTAATAGTGGTAGATTTGGGTCACGGAAACAACACCTGGATCTTCCGTTGGAGGATATTTATCAACTCCGTCATGTTTTTTGAACCAGTCAAGGATCCTTCCAACAAAAGGGGAAACAAGAGTCGCTCCTGCATCGGCGCATCCAATTGCTTGCGGCATACTGAACATTAGCGTCATGTTGCAGTGAATCCCTTCTTTTTCCAAGATTTTTGCCGCCTGAATTCCTTCCCAGGTTGCCGCGAGTTTAATCAAGATTCGTTCTTTGGGGATACCTGCCTCTTTGTAAAGAGCGATCAGTTGGTGAGCTTTATCCACACTGCCTTGGACATCAAAAGAGAGGCGAGCATCCACTTCTGTAGATACACGACCAGGAATAATTTTCAAAATTTCGGTTCCGAAATTGACAAATACCTTATCTAAAGCAAGCTTCAATTGCCCCTCTTTGGAAAGGTTTTTGCTCTTTGCGTCATCAATGGCCTTATCGATTAAATGAACGTACTGAGGTTGATTAGCGGAAGCTAGAATGAGTGAGGGGTTCGTCGTCGCGTCTGTCGGTTTGTATTGCTTAATGGAATTGATATCGCCTGTATCAGCAACGACGACAGTAAATTTTTTGAGTTGTTCTAGCTTATTCATATTATTTTCCTAAAGCTTAAGAGGGTTCTATACGAAAACGGATCGAAAGGGGTTGATCCCCAAGAACTAAATCTAACGAAGAATTTAATCGGGTCAAAAGAATTCGATACGGAACTTTGATCGATTGCCCATTAACATCGATCCCCACATGAGTCATCCCCAAAATTTCTTCAGATTCGTGGATTTGCCTGCAAAGATCCTGGAATTTCTTTAGCTGACGAATAAGAACCGGATCGTCAAAAACGTATTTTTTTTTGCAACCTTCACACTCTAATGGTTTTAAGGAGTGAGTTACAACCGAAAATGTAACCGGTTGGTGACATTCCACACATTCAAATTCGAGCAAATGTCCTTTTTGCATATCATCTCTTCATAAGTTCATTAAGGTCATTTTAACAGTTGGAAACCAAAGTAGCCAGAAAAATATGATTTTGATAACTTGCGATTAACTCGACTTTATAGGTAGGGTGAGTTTATGGCATGGAAAACTTTTGATTTTAGTACAGGCACCGAGTTGAATCGAGGCTTTTTAAACAGGTTACGAATGTTCCTGGAAAAAAAAGAATCACAACTCGCACATGAATGCTTACATGCATTAGATCGTTTGACATCGCTCTCTCCAACCCCAAAATTACCAACCCCCCTCGATCAAAAATTAAGATTTTCACAGGGAATCGACGAGTTTGGACGTAGAATCCATGAAGCATCGATTAGAAGCCCTAAGCTTGTTCAAGCGGAAGAATGGAGCAGAATCGCCACCCAAATCAATCCGATTCTTTGGAATCATGTAGAATTTTTGGAAGGAGCGATCGAGGAACTCTATTTTGAAGTCGCAAGAATCGATTTACAAACCTGGTCGCCAGAAACAATGGAAGTTGTTCGGGAAGTTAAGCAAATGCTAAGCACCAGCCTAGATGATGTCGAAGTTGCGGTGTCCGGATTAAATCAAGCGCTTGTTGAACTAAGAGAAGAGACTGACACAAGAAAGTGGTCGATTTCTCGAATGATGGGAACGGATATTCTTGATAAAGAACTTTTAGTATCCATCAAAGCTAGTCGAAAAACCTTGCTAAAAGGTTATCAGAAATTCACTAAGATCTTCGAAAATATTAATTCTATTAAAGAACAAATCGTGGCTTCGGTGATTCGAATTGGGACAATGCCAGTTTTTTCTATGCTTGATTCAGAGGCTCAACAAAAATTTCTAGATTTGTATGAATTATTAAAATATTACGAAAAAAATCAACAAAGAAACATGTTTGCTGAAAGAGACGTGTTAATGGCTCTACGGAAGTCAATGAGTCGCGAAAAAGCATTCATGACTTTTAGAGACTACTATCATGGGCTTCATAAAGAGCTATTTCGTCAAAGCTTGGCACTAAAGAAAAGCGCTCCCGAACTATCATCGAAGCAATTGAGAGAAAATCATGCGGAGTTGTTAAAAGAGGTTCAGCAAGAGGTTTATCTCTTAGGTTCTACTATCGATCAGTACCGTGAGTTTTTATTAGCTACAGATCCCAACCCTTATGTGAGAACTCGCATGGGTTTTGCTGAGTGGGTTTTAGGGCCGGAATCCCAAGAAACAAAAAATCTTTACCGCTTCGGCTATAGTGTCGAGTCTCTTAATAGGCTGTATTCTCAACTGATAGAATCACTAGATAGGGGTTGTGAAGGATCTTTAGAACAGGAATTGATCAACAAAGAACAAATCGAAAAAGTCCTGCATGAGCTTTCAGCGCCGCTTCTGTCTGAAAAGATTATGGAAAAAAGACTGCAATCCCTGTTAGAGCTGCTTCAACAAACAAATGAACTTGGCTCTTTTAATCCATGTGTAGTGCACGATATGGGAGCCTGGCTTGGAAAAGCAATGCGGGCAGATTGGCGTCATCATATTTTACATCGCTTCCCAAAATTTCATGAAATTTATGCGATTCATTTAGGATTGGCTGAAGCTATCGAAGATAAACTTCACGCAAGCAGGTTATCCAAATTCCGAAAAGTCCTTTGGGAACTCAAGGGATGGATTACAAAAAGAGAAACAGTCAATCACACCGGAGATATCGAGCTAGATATCAATGATATCAAAGGATATCTACAGGAGTTTTTTGCTCATGTCCAACGAGCTGTGAATGAGGGAGATGAGCGCATGAGTCTCGAGAAAAAAATAGAATCTTTTACACAGCAGCTTTTAGAGTATCGTTACCTCTTTGGATACTTTTTCCATCATCTGAATGAAGAAAATACCGAAGAATATCTGATTCGTTCGCAGTTTTATTTTGTAGATCAATACTTTGAAGCGATTGATAAAAAACTGCAAGAATTAATTCCCGCTTCCAATTAGCCTAAACAGTCAATTTAAATGAGATGGTGTACTAG
>CAZENM010000022.1:0-24201 GCA_964513575.1 uncultured bacterium
ACACCAAGTATACATAGTTTACGGCAAGGACTACCAGGGTATCTAATCCTGTTTGATCCCCTTGCTTTCGCGCCTCAGCGTCAGGAATAAGCTAGAAAACCGCCTTCGCCACCGGTGTTCTTCCACATATCTACGCATTTCACCGCTACTTGTGGAATTCCGTTTTCTCCGCCTACCCTCTAGAAAGATAGTTTCAAATGCTGTTCCGAGGTTGAGCCCCGGGATTTCACATCTGACTTATCCTTCCGCCTACGCGCCCTTTACGCCCAATAAATCCGATTAATGCTTGCACCCTCCGTATTACCGCAGCTGCTGGCACGGAGTTAGCCGGTGCTTCTTTACCTGGTACCCTCAAATCTGCCGGTTATTAGCCGACTTCTCTTGTTCCCAGGCGAAAGAGCTTTACAACCCTAAGGCCTTCATCGCTCACACGGCGTCGCATCGTCAGGCTTTCGCCCATTGCGAATGATTCTCGACTGCAGCCTCCCGTAGGAGTCTGGGCAGTGTCTCAGTCCCAGTGTTGGCGGTCAATCTCTCAATCCGCCTAGACGTCTTAGCCTTGGTGAGCCATTACCTCACCAACTAGCTGATATCCCATGGGCCCCTCTTTAACCGCGAGGTCTTACGATCCCCCACTTTGATGAATCTTAGATGCCTAAAATCACCACATTCGGTATTAGCGATCGTTTCCAATCGTTATCCCCAAGTTAAAGGCAGGTTACCCATGTATTACTAACCCTTCCGCCACTAATTAAGTATTGCTACTTAATCCGTTCGACTTGCATGCCTCATCCACGCCGTCAGCATTCAATCTGAACCAAGATCAAATTCTCGAAAAAAAATTTCTTGAAAATTTGGTTGTTCAAAATATTTAAATTACATTTACCGCTTTGCTTCACAGGCTAAAGCCTGTGCTACGGACGATAAACGTAATTACAACAAACTCAATTTATTGTACTTACATATTGTCTTACTATCACTGTCAAACATCTATTGGTGAGGCTCTTGGCTCTCGTTATTTCAGCTATTCGATCTCGTCTGATTTCGTTTTGCTGAACATGAATAACATTACACAACATGGGCATTTAATAGCAATCCTCTTTCTGAATTTTTTTTGCGCCTTTCTTCAACCTCCTGAAAATGTGCGGCTTCTGCCCTGTTTTTTTTTGTTTTTTCTCCGCTTGCAATAGCTCCAAAAATCTGATAGACATAAGAAATAAAGAGATATTTTACACCTATGCAACCCTAAGGATCTGTTATGAGAACAAATTTTTTACAGTGGAGTTTTACTCAAATTAGCACTGTCGTCGCTATCGGATTAGTTTCCTTTAGTTTTTGCTCTATCGAAGCTCAAGCCACCCTGCAAGACCCAGCATCAAAAGTCACATTTCCTTCCGAGGTTTCTTTCGATGTTGCCGGAACCCAACATACTTTGAAGGCTACTGGATCATCCACACGAACAAAATTTTTCGTGAAGGTTTATGCCGTAGCAAACTATGTTGAGAATCCCGTAGCAACATCAAAAAACGACCTCTATGATCAAATTATTAAGGGCAATGGCGCTCGCCAACTCACTTTACAGTGGTTGCATGATGTTGACGCAGCTAAAGTAAAAGACGGATTTAACGAAAGCTTCCATAAAATCACCTCGCCGGAAGAATTCACAGCCCTACAAGGATCTATCGATAAGTTTTTAACTGTTTTCGATCAAGACATGAGGGTTAATGATAAAATTGTACTTCGCTGGCTTCCGGATGGAACAGTTGAGTTTTACCGAAATGATAAAAATTCTGGAGAAGTCAAGAACAACCAGTTTGCCCAAACTTTATGGAATATTTGGCTTGGACAAAAAAGTGTTGTGAATAGAGATCAAATGTTCTCATTGATCATCAAATAGAAGTATTTATAAGTTTTATGGAATTTGCACAGGAGCTAGCTCCTGTGCAAATTAGAGAATCAGTGAGGACTTAACGCGTATAACACCGCTAGTAAGAGCAATGCTACGATGTTAATGATTTTGATCATCGGGTTGATCGCAGGACCCGCAGTATCCTTATACGGATCGCCTACGGTGTCTCCGGTGATTGCCGCATGATGGGCATCGGACCCTTTTCCACCATGGGAACCTTCTTCAATCAGTTTCTTTGCGTTATCCCAAGCGCCACCGCCGGACGTCATCGACAATCCTACGAATAGACCTGTAACAACTGTTCCAAGCAGCATCGAGCCAAGAGCCACGAATGCTTCACTTTGTCCCACAAAGAAGTTGATTGTAAAGTAAACAAGGATCGGCGCTCCCACCGGCAATAAAGAAGGTAATATCATTTCTTTAATCGCGGAACGAGTAAGAAGATCGACCGCTCGTCCGTAGTCGGGAGTCGCAGTACCCTCCATAATTCCAGGGATTTCTTTAAATTGCCGACGCACTTCAACCACGACGGAACCTGCAGCTCTTCCTACAGCCATCATGCTCAAAGCACCGAATAGGTAGGGAAGGAGTCCTCCGATAAACAACCCAACGACAACGTAGGCATTCTCCAAGAAGAACTGTCCTTTTGCGACGTTAGGGAAGTAGTGTTCCAGATCTTCAATAAAAGCAGCAAACAGTACGAGAGCGGCAAAACCGGCGGAACCGATTGCGTATCCCTTTGTGACAGCTTTGGTGGTGTTACCCACGGCATCAAGGGCATCTGTTGTTTTTCTAACTTCCGGAGGAAGATTAGCCATTTCCGCAATTCCGCCTGCGTTATCAGTCACTGGACCAAACGCATCAAGAGCGACAATCATTCCTGCTGTTGCTAACATTGCTGTCGCGGCTACCGCGATACCAAATAAGCTTGCTTGAGCATTCGTAAAGAGAATTCCCGCGCAAATAGCAATCACCGGAAGCGCTGTAGCTTCCATGGAAATGGCGATCCCTTGAATGATGTTTGTCCCGTGTCCGGTAGTCGATGCTTGCGCAATACTTTTTACTGGTCGGTATTTGGTCAAAGTGTAGTACTCGGTAATCCACATGATTAGTCCAGTCACCACGATTCCTGCGATAGAGCAGTAGACGAGATTAAGTCCTGTAAAAGTCACGTGATTAACTGTAAATTGTTGGCTGAACCCGATCATTTTCTCGGTAATAAAAGTGATTGCCGCCGCAGAAA
The DNA here is from genome assembly GCA_964513575.1 of uncultured bacterium. Classification (GTDB taxonomy): domain Bacteria; phylum Chlamydiota; class Chlamydiia; order Chlamydiales; family Parachlamydiaceae; genus CAMFKA01. The sequence goes on from CAZENM010000022.1 coordinate 3,153, forward strand.
GTACTGCAGTCACAATAAAGCCTTTATAAAGAGCTCCCATGATATTCTGGCTTTTGCCTAATTTAACGAAAAATGTTCCTGCGATAGTAGCAAGAATACTTACCGCGGCAATAGCCAACGGATAAAGCATCATCGTGTCTAGGATTAATCCCTTAAAATACAAACCGGCCAAAAGCATGGTTCCAACAATTGTGACCACATAAGTTTCAAACAAGTCTGCCGCCATCCCGGCGCAGTCACCCACGTTATCGCCCACGTTATCGGCGATCACTGCTGGATTACGCGGATCGTCTTCGGGAATTCCTGCTTCAATTTTTCCGACCAGGTCAGCACCTACGTCCGCACCTTTTGTGAAGATTCCCCCACCCAAACGAGCGAAAATAGAAATCAATGACGCTCCAAAGCTTAAAGCGACAAGCGATTCAAGCAGAGCGCGGGTTGGAGTGTTAATTTCCTTTAAGTAGGCGTAATAGCCGGTAACGCCTATTAAACCGAGCGCCACGACTAACAAGCCGGTTACCGCACCGGATTTAAACGCTACGTTAAGAGCTTCTTGTAGCCCTGTGCGTGCGGCTTCTGTTGTGCGAACGTTAGCACGTACAGAAACATGCATTCCAACATAACCGGTCAGGCCTGAAAGAACTGCCCCGATCACGAAGCCAATCCCCACATGCAAACCTAGAATCCAGGTTAAAAATGCGGTAATGACGACGCCCACAATGGCAATCGTTTGATACTGACGGTTCAAATATGCTCTAGCACCCTCTTGGATTGCTTTTGCAATCTTCTGCATCTGTTCATTCCCTGTCGGCAGAGAAAGAATCGACCGAACCAGATAGGCCCCGTACAAAAGGGCTATCACACCGCAACCTAAAATTAGGCAATAAGCGTTTAGTGACATGGATCATCCTTGTGTTAAAAACAATTTTTTAAATGGTCAGGATGCCAGAACTTCAAAATTCGGAAAAGAAAAATTGTATCCCCGTGGAATCCTCTTGTTTTATTAACAATTTTATTTTGAAATACATATGGAGGTAACGGATATGGAAAACAAAGACATTCGAATTGAAGCTGACAGTATGGGGAAGGTAGAAGTCCCTTCTAATGTATACTGGGGAGCGCAAACAGCACGATCGTTGGTTCATTTTGGCATCGGACACGAAAAAATGCCGACACCTCTAATCAAAGCATTTGGAATCCTAAAGTACGCTGCCGCGGAGGCAAATGAGGAGCTTGGGATGTTGCCAAAGGAAAAAGCTTTGCTCATCAAACAAGCGGCCAGGGAAATCATCGACGGAAAGTGGAATGATCAATTTCCCCTAAGCATTTGGCAGACAGGCAGTGGAACTCAAACGAATATGAATGTCAATGAGGTGATCTCTAATCGCGCGATCGAACTTGCGCACGGGGAACTGGGCAGCAAAAAACCGATCCACCCCAATGATGATGTTAACATGTCACAATCCTCCAACGACACCTTTCCTTCTGCTATGCATATCGCTACTGCTCAGGAATTTTGCGATCATTTATTACCACAGCTCATTTTGCTGCGCGATTCATTGAACCGGAAATCGACAGAATTTAAGGACATCGTTAAAATTGGACGCACGCACTTAATGGATGCGGTTCCGCTTACACTGGGACAAGAGTTTTCCGGCTATGTCTCTCAATTAGATAGCGATATCACACGAATCAAACAAACATTTCCGGATATTTTTGAATTAGCGATCGGAGGAACGGCTGTGGGAACGGGCCTTAATACCCACCCTCAATTCTCTACAATTGTTTGCAGAATTATTTCTAGAATGACAGCCCTCCCCTTTCATCCCGCAAAAAATAAATTTGCGGCTCTTGCGTCCCACGATCCATTGGTTGCTGCTAGCGGAGCCTTAAAAACAACCGCGTGTTCTTTGATGAAAATTGCTAATGATATCCGCTGGATGGGATCAGGACCCAGATGCGGCTTAAATGAGCTGAACCTTCCGGAAAATGAGCCCGGCTCCTCCATCATGCCCGGAAAAGTGAACCCCACCCAAGCCGAATCAATGACGATGGTCTGTACGCAGGTGATCGGGAATGATGTTTCAGTGACACTCGCAGGAGCCCAGGGAAATTTCGAACTCAATGTTTACAAGCCATTAATCATTCACAACATCCTACAGTCAGCGAATTTACTCGGGGATGCCAGCAGAACTTTTCGCGAGCACTTAGTAGACGGAATACAACCCCAACTCAAAACAATAGCCCGTTATGTAGAGCAATCTTTAATGCTCGTAACAGCCCTCAATCCTGTTATTGGATACGATAGCGCAGCAAAAGTCGCAAAGAAGGCGCATGCCGAAGGAATAACCCTTCGGGAATCAGCGTTAGCCCTTAACCTTTTAACAGGTGAAGAATTCGATAAAATCGTCCAACCTAACCAAATGTTAGGGCCAAAATAAGTTATTAGGAGCTCAAGTTATGGACTTATTGGCCGAGCTTGCTCATGCAGGAGCCTCCCCCGGTTTTGAGCAAGAAACACGCGATATTATCATTAGGGAAATCCGAGATTACGTGGACGAACTGCGAATTAGCCGCTTAGGAAGCGTTGTCGCGACTAAACGGGCCCCGTGCGAAGCGCTTGGAGAAAAACCTCCCAAAATATTGATTACCGGGGGGATGAGTCAGGTAGGTTTTGTGGTAAAACAAGTTGAGGGTTCCGGACTCGTCCATCTATACCCGCTTGGTGAGTGGCATCCTCATCAGTATATCGGCAGGCATGTCCTGGTAAAAACAAGGAACCTTGCCCTACAGGGTGTGATTCGCCCTAACCCACACCACCTTCATGAAGTCTTAGTGGATTTGGGGTTACCTGAAATGGAAGTTTTGAAATTTGTAGAAATCGGAAATCTTGTGGGTTTAAAACCTGATTTTTCCGAAGATAACCATTTGATTAGCGGGCAAACTTTAGAGAACATCGCATCTATTTACACGCTGATCCAAGTCATGAAAACCGTTCGTAAAGAGCAGTTAAAGTGCCATTTTTCCGTTGCTTTCACAAATCAAGAGCATCTCAAGACAAGAAGGCACATGGAAGAACATTTCAGCCTTTCCCCAGATTTGACGCTTAGCGTTGACTGTCTACATGTCACCCAATCGCAAAGCCTTGGCTCGGGACCTGTTATTGGGTCGTGTTCTAGAACGGAGCTTGCGCACCCATTGGTGATTAATACCATTAAGCGGATCGCGACCAATCATAGCATTCCCCATCAACTATCGCATCTTCCGGAACTAGAATTAGATAATATGCACAGGAATCTATCGGAGTTTGGATGTTATATCGGAAACATTAGCATTCCTGTGGAGCCCAAGGAACCTATGGGATTAAGAGCTTATAAAAAAGACATCCAAAATACTTGTCGACTCCTGGAGTGTTTTTCAAGGTATGATAACTTCTGCGATTTTGAAAAACTTGAAGAAGAAGTTGAAGAACAAAAACCTATCGAATAGAATCCTGAAGTAACATAACCTTCAAAAATATAGGAAACTTACTTGTTAAAATATATTTTCAATCTAGTATTCTTTTTTTCTGCCAGCACTCTGTCTGCATTGGATTCTGGTACTTTATCTGCGACACTCTGTTATCAACTTGCAGATGAAACCTCAAGCAGCAAAACTAAAAGTGAATTATTTAATCGTCTTCTTAATCAATTAGAGGAAGAACAAGCTTCCCCTGAACTGATCCAAGAGGTGACAGATCAATTTCATCTATTCCAAAGCGGCGTCTGTGTCAACAATGCAATTAATGATCTCTGGTTACATTTAACTGACATTGGATATTTATCAGCATCGAAATACTATAATGACTTTTCCGATAACCCTCTTATTGGATCTAAGAAGTATAAAGCAATGAAGCCGTGGGTTCTTCCCTCGAATCATCCGATGAGAGCGCGTCTTGATTCCATTTTTTTAGCCTCGAGGGCCATCAAAGACTCAGATGCTTTTCAGAATGCAGGTTTTATCACCTTCAAAGTGCAACCAAGAAGTTTTATTCGTGTAGCAAGACATCCGGAACTTCCCGGATATCTGGTAAAAGTTTATTTAGATGATGAGTTAAGACTTAAAAGAAATAAAGAAGGCTGGACCTGGTTTGTAAAAAGATGTCAAGGGGCTAAACGGATTGCCAAAATCATCGAAACTAAAAAAATTAAAAATTTTGTGGTTTCTAAAAAGTGGATTTACCCACTACCGATCAAACCAAAGCCACCCACAGGCCCCGAGTATGCCCCCAAGACCGAAATCTTAATCGCTGAAGATATGAACATCGTTTCGTTACGAAGAAGTAAAGAAGCGTGGTTGACGGCGATGACTCCCAAGCATTTAGATGAACTTTATATCATCATTTCTTATGGAAGGGGCAGAAGCTATCGCCCGGATAACATTCCATACACTCGGGACGGAAAATTCGCGTTTATCGACACGGAGTACCCTGACGAAAAGGCAAATTTTGCGACTCCTAAGGCTTACCTTTCTCCGGAGATGGCTGTTTATTGGCAAAAACTCATTGATAAGGGTGGACCTTAACCCCTTCTAAGACAGTGAAAAAATATAGATCCGGTTTGATTTCGATCGAGATTTCTTAAGATTTTTATTTCAATGCCCCCACTCATTGCGGATATCAACGTTGTGATTGGGGGCATTTTCTGTCGGCCTCAAGACTTATTTGTTAACCTACTAGCGACCATCATTAGTAAGCTGAATCCAGTATTTCCGGTTGTCCGCGTTTAGGTTGCGAGTGAGCCTATAATATGAAACCGGATTTTCATCAAAAGTCTGTGTATCGATAAAAGCCACCCGCCGATCTTTACAAAATGGAATATTATCCGGTTTCGCGCAATCCCTGAGTCCAAGTTGAGTAATGAGTTGATACAACTCATTCAGGAAGGGTTTGGAAATCCCCTTTCCTTTCCACATGTCCAAGTTTTTCTTATCGGATAATATATCCATCCGCTCTTCAACAAGAATTGTAAACTTAGGGTAATAATTATCGGCTTTTGGTGCCGATTCAGGGATAATATAAATCCATTTTTGCGGAGCTTTAAACAGATGATTTAGATTGTGCTGTTGGACGTATTCATTAATACGGCGTACACCTTCAATTCTCATCAACCAAAGTTGATATTCGGGAACCCCCTTATAAAACTCCTGTACATCGGTATAAATTTTATAAATATATCCCGGAGTTTTTAAATGAGTGGCTACGATTAATCCAGTGTGCTTTCTGGGTCCTGCGTAATCAAAGCCTGCTTTTTCTAAAGACTCTACATTTCTAATGAAACGTGATTTTTGAAATAGCTTATCCAATCTTAATCTGACAGGGTGATTCGCGGGCATCTCGTGGGGGGTTAGGGATTGAAGCTCCTGCTGCGAGAGCTGTCCCTGAATTAATATAGGAATAGTAATCAAGACCCAAAATATTTTATTCACGCTCTTTAGATTCAGTAATTCCAAAATGCACCTCCAAATACCCCGCCGCCTGAACCAATGTTTTGTCCCCATATATACTTAAAATAACCGGCATTCAGGTAAAACATTTTAGTCAATTGATACACGCCAAGGACCTTAGCTTTAAAAAGGCGTGTATTGGGATTGAAAGCCATTCTGTTGTCATTAAAACGTTTTTTCCCATTGTTAACAGCAAAGTCAAAGTCGCCCTGCGCGGTCAGTTGAACGCGCGAAGTAAAGGGCCAGTCAACTCTAAAAGCCGCTCTTAACACATCCGAAGGAGCTCCATTGTAAATTCTGTATCCCAAATCCACGGTATAATGCGCACAGCGGATGCGGTTTTCGTAGCTCACATAAAACTCCCCCGCCCAAGCGCCGTAGCGCAATGCAGGCTTTTGGGCACCTCCGGGTGCAAACAACTGGATTCCGCAGCCATAGCTTGAGCTTTCAGCGCGATTTAGAGAATAAAAAAGCCCAAAATTTGCATCCTCGAATCCATGCCGATCAGGGTTCACTTGCTGACGAACAGAATCGAACCCCCCTTGTAACCACACGCAGGATGAGGGTGTAATATCAAATCCTGCGTAAACCTTAGCGTCATGGCGCATAAATTCGTTATAAGCCGGCAAATTGTGGCCGGAATGGGTCCATAGATTATTTGTAAAATAATAGGAATATTGCCCACCCAGATAGGTATCATCGGGAATCGCTAAAAGCGGAACCTGAATAAGCAAGCACAGAAAACATGTAATCAATCGAGTCATAGAAGATTTTTTGTATATTTTAAATTGCAAAATTTGTAGGATCTAGCCTTATCTAAATCAAGTGTCACTTTATGAGAAGTTATAAATTTTTTCCAATCCTTTTAATTTTAAGCTGTTATTTACATTCTAATAGCTTACAAAGTACTCTATTAGAAGCTCCCTACCCCCCACCATATACTCATTACGGAAAAGAAATAGATTCACCAAAAAATAATTTTAATTCTGTTGATGATTTAGCTAATTATGAAGTTGGAAGAGACGGCTCATTACAAAGAGACGATTTAGAATATCACAGCAGGCTAATTTCCGCTATCGAAACCGAGGAAGATTTTCATCATCTTCATTTGATAAACGGTTATTTGGTTAAGTTTACAAAAAATACAAACATTCCCACTGACGTAAAACAGAAAATCGAGAGTGTATTCGATAAAAGCATGCGAAGGATTTACTATGCCGGGTATGGCTGGGAAACCTTAGAAGAAGCATTGTATGACCATGAAAAATTGCAGAGCACAATCTCTAGACACTACCCTGAAGGGATACCATTAAGCCCCTCCCGGTTGAGCGCCTATTACAAGGCTATGGCTTATGGTTATCGGGAAAATCATCAAGAAAAAATAAAAACAATTCGTAAAAAGCGCCTGAAAATTATTACCATTTCAAAAGACGAAAAAAACGATATATTAAATCCCGGAATCAACCCGGTACGTGTTGTTTTAGACAAAGAAAATGAAACCCCCTTAGCTATCTGGAAGGCCGGCTCCGATAAATATTACGGCAAATTTATCCTAATGGCGATGAATTCTAACGCAAAACTTTACGAGCTAGAAAGAGCGAAAGTCGAGACCGGCCAGATAGCTCTGTGGAATGAACTTTTGGCACAGGGTTTGAATTATTTAGCACGGGGGAAATTTCTTACTCCGGCGGTGGCGAGATTTGGCAACACAACCCTGCACGCCTACCACCCTAATGAAGGATCGCTTTCTCATTTAATGCAAACGACAGAATCGATGGATTCTTATGTTGAGTCTTTGGACACCGCACATGTTCAAAACTGGGGAATGATGCAATTTTTGATGTCCTCTTCCGACTCTCACAGGGGAAACACTCTAATTGATGGAAAGTATCTTATTCTGATTGATTTTGGGAGAGCTTTGGGCCCGTTTCAATCAAAACTGCATTTCCTGCTGCGCACGACCGCCTTGGATTGGCCTCAGATGAAATCAGAATTTACGACGAGCAACAGGGAATTATTCGGATGGAATTTAGCTTATGAATTCGATCAATTTTTCAGCGGAATAGAGGAGTTTGAAGAAAGAAAATCGGTTAAATCACTCATCCAAAAATCTGTGAACCATCTGAATAGAAACTTACGCGCCTTTACTCTAGCGATACAAAAGAACCTCACTCCTATTCAAATCTTCAGGCTTAAATATCCGAGTATTGAGTTAGCAGACCATTTTTCTTTGGTGACACTTTTCCAAGAGATGCATCATAAGGATCCGTATTGTTCTGAAGTAAAGGACAGGGAATTCCGCCTTACTTTAGTACAATCCAAACTTTTTGAATCCATACCATTTGCAAAGGCTTTTACAATCGCAAAGGATGACGAAGAGCTATTCGACTACTTAATTGAGCGAGAGATGGATACAATTCTTCAAATGCCGGACGAGGAACTATTTACTGAAATTCAACTAGGATGGCTGATCAAAGCAAGCCTAGTCATTCCATTAAAGATCAAACCCTTCTTTTAGCGGAGCAACGCTCAACCAATGCTGCTTGCGGCCCCTTCGCCACTTGAACTATCATCCTCAGAACCACTTGAAATCGATGAAGTCCCTTGTAAACCCTCAAAGTCATCCACATTATATTCTTCATCAGAAAGCGTTAGATTAAAACCGTTTCTTCCTCTTAGTTTAGCTGGAGGAGACCTAAGGTCATCAAGCTGTTCCATTAAAAGATCTCCGCGATCCCCCGGGTTAAATCCGTTCATCCACCGCTTTGTCAATTTGATTACTCTTTTACCGTAATTTTGTTCCAGCACATCGTTTAGTATTTCATATCCGGGTGTGTTAGCGCCTGTAGGACGCGCAACTCCTTTTTTTTCAATAAAATCTAAAACAGCCTGGTAAGCAACCCAGCCTGTACGATCTTTTCCGCTTAGGCAACTCACCGCCGTTTGGAAGCCGGCTATTTGAAGTTGACTTTGGAGAAGCGTGGCATGTTCTACGCTAGATTTACATGTATTTTTCTTTCTTTTAGGAAAAATGAACCCGATGTCCTTTGAACTTTCTTCATTAATTCTTCTTTGCAGACGCCCTTTATTTTCCAGTTTACCTTGTACTGAAATATTAAAATAAGCGGCCTTCAGAGTTACTTGTGCAGAGCTTTGATCTTTTGCGGCGGGCATATGAATCACATCATTAGCATCTATAAAAGGGGCAGCGCCTCCGGAAACATCAAACACGATGGTTTTATTGTTCAGGTACTGATATACCGCAGCCATATCTTGGATTTCATTTCCCTCGTGATGGTACCAACCACTTTTATTATCCATGCTAATATTATCTTCATTCAAGAGCCCTATATGCGCCATTTTCAGCTCGCCGTCCGGAAATGGGATATTTTTCGCTTGAGCGATTTCTATCTGAGCCCAAACAATCTGCAGCCCTTGTCTTTTTAAATTCTCTTCTCGAATCCGAATTGTTTCATCTATGTTGCTTAGCTGATCAAGGGCAAAATTTGTGGTAGCTGTGACGTATGGATTCGTTTTGTCTGCTCCCAATTTTGGAAACCAACCTTTTTTACCATCTCTCAGTTTTTCAATCTGTTTACATTTTTTCGCGATAGCTGAGGCTCCCTCTTCCCTAATTGCTTTAAGTTCATTCAAGTGGGTGTAGGGATTTGTTGGGTCATATAAAGCACCGCATCGCAAGAAACTCAATTCTTCGTTCCCACAGGTGATTGTCTGTTTTCTAAAGTTGACAGGCGCAGCGATAAACTCCGCAACGGCATTTTTATAGGCGGAAAGATAGTTATCCGGGGTGCATTTTTCGGGAAGCTTATTAAAATGATCGGTTATCAATGCCCTCCAATAATAGGACCCAAACCATTGATCAAAATCCCCTATTTTGACATTGGCAGGTTTATCGAAACCATCGTACCCCGCACAGGCCTCTTGCATCAGAGTGCACCGTTCGATTTTTCTTAAGAGTATTTCCCTCCGGTTAGTATCCGTCGTTTGACTGAGTTGTTGTTCTAAGCTTGCAACTTCCTGAGTCAGAATCTGTTTTGTTCGCTCTACCGAGTTCAATGTTCGGATTTGCTCTGTGGTTCCCTCTAAATAAGTCGCTGTTAGAATACCCGCTGTAGGATTTACCTCACTTGCATCATCTAAACCATTCGAAGCTCCGGCGGTGTCTGTAAGGATAGATGTAGAGGAATGGTCTATTAAAAAGTCGTCTTCATCTTCAGGATTCGAAACAATCGTAATCGATCCAAAGTCATCAGGGTTAAACTTCGGGCCGGAAGGAGTGCCATAACCTGAACTGTAGTTAACAGATTCCTGGTCCTCGCTATCTGATTCCTGGACATCGCTATCCGAACTTGCGAATATTTTTGTAGATTGGGGTATTCGATGACTTAATCCACCTAAGGGGAGATGCTCCTCACCGTCAGATTCGCTGCTAGGGATATCGTCAACCTCAAGCAACCCGCTAGTGACTCTTCCGCGAAGCGGTTGGTCTTCGATGATAAACTCCTTACCGGAGCGGTAATAAGCTTTTCCGATCGCAAAGATCAGGGGAACGACGATTGTGACCAAGGAGGCAATTTTAAGAAGGGCCAAAAGTCCATAACCAAGCTTTGTTAGCCAAGAGGATTTTTTCGTTGTTTCGCAGACAAATTTTTTATTTAATGGGTCTTCTTTAATTACTTTGACTGTTCGTCCGCCCAAATAGGAAAAATACTGATCGCAAGCTTCTGCAAACTTATGTTTATTATCATCCCACTTAACAGGCGTGAAACTACTAATCTTGTGACTTACCATGTAAATACCCATCATAATTAAATTGTTTAATTATATTATAATGAAAAAACAAAAACAAATCAACTGTTAATTAAAACTTAACAAAACAAACAAGCAACTTAGTCTCATCGCGCAAATGAGCACCTAGTTTAAATAATAAATTCCGAATTTTGATGAGTTACGAACCATCTAACATTATAGTTATAATTAAAACGTAGAGATGCAAGAGACGGGGAGACACAGAGAGGCTGTGAAAAAATTAGAATCCATTTGATTTCGATCGAGATCAAACGGATTCCAATTTTTTCACAGCCCTATGGGATGAGTGTTTATAGATTAGGTTAAATTTTTGGTGGTTCTGTTGGGGTTTGTACTGGTTGGATAAGTTCTGAGCCATCAGCAGGCGGAGCGTCTTTAATGACCTTAAACGAGCTGATAATTTTTTCAAATATTCCACGATGTTCGGTGTACTCTTCGGGTGTTGCCGAAAAGGTAATCACGTAGCCATACTCGTTTGCGATGATGTAATACTGAAGCTCTTGAAGTTGAATTTCGGCATTTTCGGTCTTGAGTTTTCGTTTAAAAACGATCCAATTTGTTTTAAGATCAGGTACTCCGCCGGTTCCGCTTGTAATCTCTTGAAAGTCATCAAATGCTTTTGGAAGGTTCTCAATATTAACTTTATAAAAATTTGCTAAGGTAAGATCCTTGCTAACTTTTCCAGCTACGACACCAACGTTAGTTAGAGCAATTCTCTCTGTTGCGAGGACGGGGGCATAAACGAACAGATCTAACCCCTCTCTTGTTTTATCTTTCAACCAGTCCTGGGGTATTTCGATAGAAAACCCCTTATCTTGGATAACAAGGACAGTTGGTCCTTTCTCTCCTATGATCCCTTGCGCGCTTATATCGCTAGGTATAGTTCCGATAAGGGTTGTAAGAGTGATAACAGTCATTAAAAATGGCTTGAACATAAGTTTCCTCAAATTGGTTGGAACGCCTCATTATGCTTATTCAAAAATTTATTTCAATGCGCGAAGTAAATCTGTACGAATTGTTCTAATTTTCCCCACCAAGTCGTTGATTTTCGCCACCGTAGCCTTGGCTCCGTTTTCCCCGAGAAAGAAAAAATATCCACCCTCGACTTTAACAGTAAGCTTATGAGGTGCCGTTGTGATTGAATCGGAAACCTTTTTCCAGTTGAACTCGGAAAAAGTACTAAAATTTTTATGAGAATAAGCAAAAAAATTCTGGTAAATCGCCTGGGTAATGTAAAAGCTCCAAATTCCACCGCTCATCAAAGTATTTTTTAGATCTTTCGTTGAGTCGCCGGTAATTACCCCAATCAACGGATAGTGAAAATAGGCGAAGGCTCCGGAATCATTTAACCCTTCTTCCAGCGCAGGGACAAATTCATCGTTGTGATAACGGTAAATCGATTCCCAAACATTGATGGGAAAATTCCCCATGTAATCTTCTTTGAAAGTGTTTTCATTCACAATCGCGCGGCGAGTAATACTTTCCTGGTGACGAAGGTTTTCATCTATAAAGGGGTCATATTGGGCTAAGGCGTACCCTTTAGAAGTGATGTGAAAGCCTCTTTTAAGATGGGGAAGTAGAGTTATTTGCGGTGTTAAAGCATTCAATGCGATAAACGCATCGATCGTGATTGAGTGTTTTTCTAAAGCGATCGTTAGGGATTCAACAAGGCGTCCTCCAGCGCTAAAAGCGATGATGACAACATCTCTATGAAGTTTTTTATCTTTTACAGTGTCTGAAATAATCTCGGCGACTTGACGTCCCCAATCTTGTATCGTAAATTCGGGGTGTGTTGTGGGAAAAACCGGATGATCCATCGTGTGGGTTACTGCTAAAAAGGGGTTCCCCGCTTGATTGATCCAATAAGCCATAAAATCGTGAGATTGTCCTCCAGAGTGTCCTTAGGCAATCCGTGACATAGTAGGGCCTCCTGAAACAAATGCGACAAGGGGAAAATCAGACTTGCGATTTTTAACATAACGTAGACCGGGATCAGCTTCCGCGACTTGAATCGACTCGCCCGGGAATAGAGACTGTTGCATGGAAAGGCTCCTTCTAGCATTGTGAATATTAGTTATATTTAAACGCATAGGTACACATGTTTGCAATCGGGATCGATATCGGTGGAACAAACACGCGCATAGGACTAGTGACGGAGGAAGGCGCTTTAACAGAAGTAAAATTAATTCCCACAGATAAAGCCATCTCTCCCAAAGAATTCTTGGATAAGATCGTTGATGAGTGCTCCCCTTTTCTTAGCAGGGCGAGAGGGATAGGGATTGGCATTGCGGGACAAGCTGAAAGCGGTATTCTGCATTTTGCACCTAATCTGAATTGGCGAAATATTCCAATAGCGGAAATGATCCAAAAGCCCACAAATCTTCCCGTTTTTATCGAAAATGACGTTAGGGCTGCCCTTTGGGGGGAGTGGATCTGTGGAGCGGGAAAAGGGTATCGCGATCTTCTGATGCTTTCTTTAGGAACGGGATTAGGTGGAGCGATCATTTCCAACAACCAAATGATTACCGGCGACCGTTCAGCGGCGGGAGAAATCGGACATCTCTGTATCGACTACAAGGGTCGAAAATGCACCTGCGGATCATACGGTTGCTTGGAAGCTTATGTCGGTGGATGGGCCATCGAAAAAATAGCCGAAGGCCTCTCTCCAAAGGAGGTATTTGTGCGTGGGGCTGAAGGCGACCCTATGTGCAGCGAGATTGTGCAAGAAGTCGTCGAGGCCCTTAGCGCCGGCATCGCTTCCATATTAAATATCTTAAATCCCCATTGTATTATTTTGGGTGGAGGGATCCTCACGTCCCATTCTGAGATTATTGAGAGGGTAAAATTAGGAGTCGCTGAAAAAGCCTTAAAAATCACAACGGAAAATCTTATTTGGAAAAAAGAGGAAATAAAGTATCCAGGAGTTATCGGAAGTGCACTTTTCGCATTAAAAAAATTGTAAGAATTTCTATTGCGGGAGGGGTACAAATGTGTTATTTTTTTACTTCAAAACCAGGAGAATTTTTATGACAAAAGAAATTGTGAAACATCGTAAAGACGAAAAAAAGAAGCCTACAATGACCGCTAAGGAAAAAAAGGCTAAGAAAATTGAGAAAAAGGGAGCCAAGGCTTAAAATCCCAGCACTCGACTTTGTACAATTTTTAGACAAAGATTCATGAGAGAGGCAAATTCTAATACTCTGCAAAGAACTTTGAAGAATCGGTATTATTTACCCTTTACTTTACAGTGTAATAGAGGAAGCTTCTCTCATAAGTCTATATTAAATAGAGGAAAACCGATCATGACCAAAAACGTTCGTTGGAAACAGCGCTTTTAAAACCTCGAAAAGGCGTATTATTTTTTAGAAAAAGCAGTAGGAATGAAAGCTTACGACCAGTTAAAGCAAGCGGCCCTTAAAAAAGCGTGTGACATAGATTGACAGGGTCGGAATAACATTTTATTCCACTCAATAAAAAGCAGAAAAGCCGCGACCAAGTCGCAGCTTTTCCCCATTATTTTACTAGGTATCGGGTCCGCACCAGATCACATTTTCTTTCTCAAACCATGAATAATTCTTATCAATCACGGTTTTGGCCAAATGGTTGGCTTTTTTATCATCGTTATCAGTAAGAGCTTCGAACTGTTCGTCTACCCGACGCATCGCGATGCTACAGAAGTAGTCAGCCAGTTCATAAACCGAACGATCCTTACCCTGCTTCTTATATAAACTAACAGCGTAAGCGGTTGTAGAAGCCATGGCAAATAAATCTGTAGCGATATCCATTAACCGCCCCAAAATCATTTGTTTCTGCTCTAACTTCGCTTGGTAGCGTGCCATGTAGAAAAAAATCGATCTTGCAAGATCCCGGGATCTTTTTTCGACGAACTTATTATACTTTGCTAACTCATCAAACTCTGAATAGGAACTGCTGAAAAAGGACTTAAACCACAGTTTTGGATACCAAAGAGCGTAATGCCCGGCAACCTTGATTCCTGTTTTCAGCTTGTCACCGATCGAGGCTTTCGGGTTGAGTAAATTCTCTGCTAATTTAAGGTGATAATCCATTGCCTCACGGGCTAAAAACAACCTCATGATTTCAGTTGAACCTTCAAGAATCATATTGATTCTACAATCTCTCATCATTCTTTCTACTGGGTATGGAGGTTCTCCGCGAGCCTTTAAGGATCTTGCAGTTTCATAGCCTCGGCCGCCTCGCAGCTGCATTGTCATATCCACAATCTTCCACATCGCTTCTGTACAGAACATTTTAGCCATAGCAGCTTCAATTCTGATATCCATTTTTCCCTGATCCTGCCATGAGCTGGTGATCCAGGCAATTGCCTCCATCGCAAAAGTTGTGGAAGCAATAAAGGCAATTTTTTCACGGCCCGCTTCGTGCAAACCAATTGGCATTCCCCATTGGACTCTTTCGGTCCCCCAGCGGCGTGCGATGGATAGACATTGTTTGGCCCCGCCCGCGCAGGCGGCAGGTAGCGTTAACCGACCTACGTTGACGGTAGCCAAAGCCATTGCTAATCCCCGTCCCTCATCCCAAATACGGTCTTCTACAGGGATTTTCACATTAGTAAACTTTAGCAAGCCATTATAAATTCCGTTTAACCCCATGAATTCGCAACGGTGGACCACTTCGACACCTGGAGAATTCATTTCCAAGATAAAGGCACTAATTTGTTTCTTCTCTTTTCCGCGAACAATTTTTGGGGCTGTTTTTGCGGTCACCACAATCAGTTCAGCAATCGTACCATTCGTACACCATAACTTGGTTCCATTCAGGACATAAAACTTGCCATCTTCAGAAAGTTTTGCTTCACAAGACATTTGTGCAGGATCGGATCCCACATCGGGTTCTGTCAGCGCAAAAGCTGAGATCGCCCCTGTACGAAATCTAGGAAGGTATTTTTTCTTTTGAGCTTCGGTTCCATAAAGCTTAAGGGGTTGTGGAACACCGATTGACTGGTGCGCGGAAATCAACACTGCAGTGGCGCCGCAGTATGAGGCCACTCGCATCACAGCTCGGTTATAGTTAGTTTGGGAAAACCCTAATCCACCGTATTCTTTCGCAATTTTCATTGCGAAAACGCCCATTTTAGCTAATTCGGCTAGGACAGGTTTGGGAATTTCTCTTGTGCGATCAACCTCTTCGGGATCTAGATTTGCTTCGAGGTATTTAGATAATTTATCGATAAATTCATCGCCAATTTTTTTATCAGCAGGATCCTGAATCGGGTAGGGATGAAGCATGGAAATATCGAATTTTCCCTCGAAAAGCTGAGCACCAAAACTTGGGTACTTATACTCCTTCTCGCGGGCATCTTCAACAACTTGCATGGCTTGTTGTTTTTGCTCATTTCCTCCCGCAGCGGCGACCAGGGAACTTTCCTGCTCGTGTTTTTCTTTTTTTTCTTCCAGTTGCTGTCCCATACTAATACCTCAAAAGTTGGTTAATTCCCCTACCTTTAAGTTAGTCTCTTTTTTGTAAATTATCAAATTTTTTCTATAATCTTTTGTGATTTTCCCATTTTAGTGAGGTGTCTAAAGTGAGATTTTACCGCGCTTCTAAAAGTGGGATTATTATGATAGGGAAGCGAATATTCGGTCGCGGTTTCCCGCACGATCTGTGATATATGACGGTAATGACTGTGAGAGACATTCGGAAATAGATGATGCTCTACCTGAAAGTTCAGCCCGCCTAAGACGACATTTAAAAAACGATTTTTGGAGGCAAAATTCGCCGTTGTCATCATTTCATGCACTCCCCACTGCTCGGGGATAATCATTTCTTCATCCGGAATAGGAAAGGAAACTTCCTCTACCAGATGCGCTAATTGGAAAATCAACGCTACGGTGAATCCCCCGACAAATTGCAGAGCACAGTAACCGAGTATAATTTGCCACCATGGCGCTTGCATCACCAGCAATGGCGTTACGATAAAAACTAAAATATTCACAACTTTAAAAAAGAAAAATACAAATTTATCGTGAGCAGTCATTTCATGACGATTTCGGAAATAACAGACATAGTCCGCGTAAAAAATCCAATTTACACCTACAAAAGCATATAACAACCAAATATAACAATTTTGGAATCGATGAAACCAGTGCCATTCGTCGTGCGGAGACAAGCGCAACAGATAAGGCTTATCAATGTCAGGATCGTGACCGGCGATATTCGTAAATGTGTGGTGTCCCTGGTTGTGAGTCTGCTTCCACATATAAGAACTTAATCCGATGAAATCATAGGTATATCCCAACCACCGATTGATGGCAGGACTAGAGGAAAACGAACCATGCAGAGCATCATGTGAAACATTGATTCCGATGAAACCCTGCAGGACACCAAAAAAACCCCAAAGAAGAAGCATTCCACCGAAACTAAAAGGTTCCTGTAAAATTGTAAGGTAAGTTAGAACCATGAGGCTCACGAGCACAACAGCCTTGCACTTCGTCGTCCACACAGCATTTTTGGAAAGATTTTTCGAACGAAAATAATCGTCCACTCTTTCCTTAACTACTCTTAAAAAGTCTTTCTTATCTTTGCCGATAAATCGTATTTGCATACCAATATATTTAACGGGCGTTAAAATAAAGTTCTAGTAGAAAATAAGTAAAAGAGACTGAAAAACTAGGAGCTCGCAGTGAACGCTAAAAAAAATACCCCACCTAGACCCTATAAAATTGGCTATGGATACGACAGTCACAGATTTCTAACTTCCGAGGAAAAAAAACAAGCCGCCTCGAGTACAATAGAAACCCCCACAGACATCATCACCCTTGATAAGCCGCTTGTTATCGGCGGCCTTCGCGTGGATGAAGCAACCCAGAAACTCTATGGTCCTTTCAAAGCCCGAAGCGATGGGGATGTCCTATATCATGCTGTTGTGAATGCCATTTTGTCAGCGATTGGTGATAAATCTTCCCGCGATATCGGCACTCTATTTCCCAATACAGACAAAAAAAATAGCGGGAGAAGCAGCAAAGATTTCATCAAAAAAGCCGTTGAAATCCTACAAGAAAGCGGCTACGAACTGGCTGATCTAAAAATCATGCTCAAAGGCCGTATTCGGGTAAATTTTCATGAGGTTGAAGAAAACCTCCAAGCTTTTTTCATTCATCAAAAACTCATCCCCGAAATTCATGCGCAAGGAACCTCGGGTGAAGAAATGGATGGCGCCGGCAAAGGTGAAGGAGTTGAAGTATTTGTGGTTGCTTTAATCCAACATGACAGCTTAGTCAGCGAATAAATTTAGTTGAAAGTTGAAAGGATTTTTGGGAAATGCAAAAGGCCTTATGGGTTACCCCATAAGGCCTTAACAACTTAACGATCTCTTTAGGTCGGTTGTGGTAGCAACAAGACTGTAAATGTTTCCGAGACAGTACCACACTGTGTTACAGCTGTGACAGTCACATTATATAGAATCGGAGCTGGCACCAACAATGGACTCAAATGAGGACTTGTTCTGGTGTTATCAATTGTCATAATTCCATTATTACTTGTATTCACAAAAATCCCGCTAGAAGCAGTCATGCCGGCTAGCTGTGCTGGTGAATAAGGAGGAAATGGTGGAATTGGTAGGGGCTGCACAGCAACAACTGTTGTTGTGTAAGAGATTGCTCCCCCGTTACCATTTGAGAAATAGTCATTCAAGTTAATATGTCTCACGTTACCAAACACGAGTGTCTGATTGCCGATAGCAGCGCCTACAGTCGAAGGACCGCGGCAAGTGCTTTCTTCAGCAATCGCCAAGACAACCGGCATGTAAACAGCAGGATCTTGAACGTAAGCGATCAGATCATTTGAATCACATGGTGAGCAGCAAACAGTTTCGCAGCAGTCATTATAGTCATATACATTTTTCGCGGCGAAATTGAACCCTAGCTGAATCCCGTAAACGGTTACATTAGGAAGATGTTTTTTTCCACGAGTGTAGTTACCAAAGAATCCTGCGCTGAATAATCCTGAGCAAAATGATTTGTTCCAGTCAATCGATCCACCGATAAAGTTGAATGGCTTACGTAATTCCCCTTTCGCATTAAATGTGAAATGCTGGAATAGAGACTGACGGAATTCGAAACCGGCGCCGAGACCTGAAGTTCCTTTTCTAGCATGAAACTTACGTGTATAAGTCACATGGTCATAATTCAGGTTTAGTCCTAAGTAAGCACAGTTCCAAGGATTGATCGATGTACCAGCCAAGAATCCATAAGCATGGGATCCGGTAATTCTACGAACAACTCTAAAGTCTGTGTCTGAACATGTAATTGTGTGTAATCTGTGGCTAGGTGAGAAAGAGTAGTAAGCTCTTGCATGAACATCGTTTACGAAACAATCGCAAAGTTCATACAAAGCGTCTCCGCCGATAGCCATTTGGCGCATCCATCTTCTGGCTTTGCCTGTTGAAAAACCGTAGTCCAATTTTTGCATCAGGTATTCACCTGTGACTTTTGCTTTTAAATTCTGGCAGAAGCTCTGACCGTAGGTGGCGTTAAAACGCACATCTCGTAGACCAATTTCACTGATAACTGCAAAAGCAGAATTATCGCAGAATGGGGCGAATGTAGATTTTAGTCGGATTACCGGTAAAGTATTTCCGATTCTGTGACGACTGTGGTCACAGCTGTGTATATCATCAGCAGATGAGGATGTAGGGCATACTGTGCCCAACAACAAGGCTGCCATTAAGAAAAGCTTCTTATGCATTTACCATGCTCCATAAGGTTGTAGTAGACCCGTACCGGGCGTCCTAATTTGTTTGCACTATTTACACCATAAATAGAAATTTATTGATATCATTTTCTGTAGTGAAATGCAATTTTTTTTTACAAAAAAAAATCCCGGGAATCAGCGAACTGTCCCGGGATCTCTAAAAACCTTAAATATAAGGGTATTAGAAGTAGTATCTGAAGCCTAGGTCAACAGATGAATTGTTGAATTTGCTTTTTGATTCGTCAAAGAAACGATACTCAAGATCCAAATCTAGATTTTCGCAGATTGGGTAAGCAATTCCAGCAATTAACTGCCAAGCAAAGCCGTTCTTTTTACCATCATGATGACGGTCGTGGTTATGGTGAGTGTTAACCCATCCAAGACCGCCTCCAAAATAGATGTCGATTGGGAAGCAATCGATATCAAATTGGTACAAGCCATTAGCCATAAACGCTGTCGCTTTATGAGCTTTTTTGTTGTGATGGCTGTGGTGGCCTTTGTTTTTATCATGGCGATAGCTGACTTCCCCTTCTAGGCGGAAACCATTTTCCCAACGGTAACCAATATCACCGCCGAACAAATATCCACTTTTGTAATTGTGGACATGGTGGTGATCGCTTCCCTTGTGGGAGAGCCAATTGAATCCACCGAAAGCACCCACGTACCAATCACCGCAACCGCAGTCTACTGGCGGGCAGCACTGTGCGCTCGCTGAGTTGGCAAGGGTCATACTTAAAAATGCACCGATAACAAAGAAAATTTTCTTCATAGTGTTCCCATAAGTTTAATGGTTCAGGAGAGAAAGAGCTCGCTCTCTCCTATCCTTATCTATGTTCAGGACAATTGTCATTTTGCTCACTGAGGGTCTTTTTGTAAATAGATGTCAAAGAAATAATTTTAAAAACTCGCCTAAAAAAAAAGAAAAGAGCTTTGAGAAGCTACTCTTAAAGCCCTAAAAAAATTAAAAAAATTTTTGATTTATTTATTTTCGGGACTTAAAAAAAGTAATTCAAACGGTTTTGCTCCCGGTTCGGCTTGTCGTTTGTATTCAACAATCACTCGAATCCTGTGTTTAATCCCAGCAACAACATATCCATGAGGCGTTTTTCGAATACTTTCAACCTGTTCTCCCTCCCCAAACGCATCAGAAAGGCGTTTATCCTCCAAAATAGCTTTTATTTCAACAGCGCTTTGACTTAGCGGAGATAAAAGTCCCGTTAATGGAGAGGACGCCAACAACCCTAGGACGCCCCAGGAAAATAGCAACTTCTTATACATATAATCTGACTCCTTTAGAAGTAATATCTGATGCCTAGGTCAACAGACGAATTTCTGAATTTTCCTCTAGCTTCGTTAAAATAACGATAAGTCAGATCCACATCAAATAAACCGCAGATAGGGTAAGCGACTCCGCCAATAAATTGCCAAGCGTACCCCTTTCTTTTTGAATCTCTCTGATAGTTATGATAATGAGGCGTATTGACATAGCCCATGCCGCCCCCAAAGAAAACGTCCAGAGGAGTGAATTCGATATGGAATTGGTAAAGGCCGTTAACCATAAAGGCAGTCGCCTGATGATTTGTCTTAAAATGTTTACCGTGCTTGTTCGCTCGCTTATTAATATTGTGGCGATAGCTGACTTCAGCTTCTAGATGGAGACCGTTCTCCCAAGCAAAGCCGACATTGCCCCCTTCTATATAACCATTCTTATATCTGTGAAGATTTCGGTGAGGGACGTTAGAAGTCGCAGAATATCTATGACTATTTTTGGCAGTCCAGTTATACCCCCCGAATGCGCCCAAATACCACTGACCACAATCGCAGTTTAGAGAGGGCCACTCCCAAGCGCTTGCGCTGTTTGTCGCAGTTAGAGTTAATAGAGCGCCTATCGCAAAAAAAAATTTCTTCATGGTTTTCCCGTAAGTTTATTAGAACATTCGTCATTTTCCTTATGAAGGGTCTTTTTGTAAATAGATGTCTGAGCCGGAGGCTGTGAAAAAATTAAAAA
>CAZENM010000023.1:0-23872 GCA_964513575.1 uncultured bacterium
GATTCACAAAAACCGCCCGATTTTTCCCTTGTTCTGGGAGGGCCGCTGTTTCAGCTGCTGATGCGTTTGCGGCTCACCACTCCGACTCTCGACTTCTTGAAAAGAAGAATTATTTTTATCACTCTATTCGCCTGGTTGCCACTCTTACTCATCTCCTTAGTCGAAGGCAAAACTTGGGGAAGTGTTGGATTACCATTCTTATTTGATTTTGAGGCTCAAACTCGTTTCTTAGGCGCACTGCCGCTACTTATTGCCGCCGAGTTTCTGGTGCACAAGCAGATTCGCGTACTGGTAGGGCAGTTTATTGATCGGAATATTATCACGGAAAAAGCGCTTCCTAAATTCAAAGAATTGATTGCCTCAGCAATGAAACTACGAAACTCTGTGGCCATTGAGCTATTTCTAGTCCTGCTGGTCTTTTTCGGGGGGCATTACCTCTGGAACACATTAAGCCTCTTGGAGAAAATTGCATCCGGCACGGGATCCTGGTATGCTACAGCTGACGACACCGACACACATCTTACCCTGGCAGGCTACTGGTACATTTTCGTTAGCAGGCCCTTATTTCAATTTATCGCTTATCGGTGGTATTTCCGGATATTCATCTGGGCCCGTTTCCTCTGGCAGAGTTCACGAATTGAACTCAATCTTATCCCTACTCATCCCGACCGTGCCTGCGGCCTCGGATTTCTATCCATGAGCAGTGTTCTGTTTTCACCACTAATTATGGCGCACGGAGTCCTGCTTGCGGGGCTGATAGCCAACTCAATCTTTTTTGGCGGGGCGAAACTTACTGATTACATACTCCTAATCATTGGTGTTGTGCTGTTTATCCAGGTTATAGTGCTGGGACCACTACTTGTTTTTTCACCCGCCTTAATGCGCACTCAAAGAACAGGGCTGCGTGAATACGGTATTCTTGCCAGCATATATGTCGGCGCGTTTGACCTCAAATGGGTGCGTGGTGGGGCAGCCCGTGATGAACAATTCATCGGAAGCAGCGACATCCAGTCGCTTGCCGACCTTGATAACAGTTTCCGGGTGATTCGCGACATCCGGTGGGTCCCGTTCGATAAAGATACGGTCCTCCAGATTATCATCTTTACTATACTTCCGATCCTTCCCCTAGTGTTGACTATGATCCCCTTGGAGGAATTAATTAAAAAGTTTTTTGAGGCTTTCTTTTGATTCCATAAATGGATTCTTTTGCGGAGGAAACAGATCACGTACCTTCATTAGATTGTCAACACCGCTGACCCTTCAAGTTTTCCATTTCGAATAGCAGCAATTGCTTCATTGGCATCCTCTAAAGAATAAGAGGTGACTGACACTTGTAGATGAATCTTTTTAATCAATTCCATAAAATCGGTCCCATCTTGTCGGGTTAAATTCGCTACCGATGACATTGAACGTTCCTCCCAAAGCAATGAATAAGGAAAAGAGGGGATGTCACTCATATGAATCCCTGCGCTAATCACTTTCCCTCCTTTTTTGATCGCTTTCAGGGCTTGAGGAAACAAGGATCCCACCGGCGCAAAGATGATAGCGGCATCTAACGCCTCCGGAGGCGATTGATTCGAATCTCCTGCCCACTTTGCTCCAAGACCTCGTGCAAACTCTTGAGTTTTCTCATCTCCGGGTCGGGTAAAAACATAAACATCACGCCCAAGAGCATTGGCCACTTGAATCAAAAGGTGGGCTGATGAGCCAAATCCATAAAATCCGATGGTTTGATGCGGCTCTGCTAACCGAAAGGCACGATACCCGATAAGTCCGGCGCACAGTAATGGCGCAGCATGAAGATCGTCATACTCAGGGGGCAAGTTGAACACAAAATCCTCATGCGCTGTGCAGTATTCCGCATACCCACCGTTTAGGGAATAGCCTGTATAGATTGCTTTATCACAGAGGTTTTCTCTGCCTGATTTGCAATATTCGCAGAGGTTACAACATCCCCCTAACCAGGGAACTCCTACTCGATCCCCTACACTATGTTTTGTAACACTCTCCCCTACTTTAGTGATCACACCGACGACTTGATGGCCTAAGATTAATGGTAATTTTGGATGAGGGAGTTCGCCATCAATAATATGCAAGTCTGTACGGCACACTCCACAGGTTTTTATTTTGATTAAAACCTCAAAGGGCATGGGAGAAGGACAGGGAATATCCTTTAAAATTAATGGATCACCGATTTTCTCTAAAACCATTGCGCGCATGTATTAGCCGATTGCTGTGTTGTTATTCTCGTTTTCTAGATGTAACCCTGTGATTTCATTTTTGTCTATCTTCTAAAAGCAGTCATTAACAAAAACGGAAACATGCCTGATTGCTTTATGGGATTAATGAATCGGTTAGCCATGACCGAAGAAGATCGGTAATCTCTTGGGGCGCTTCCATCGGACTCATATGTCCTGAATTTTCTACTATGGCAAGTATCCCCTTCTGTACGCGGTCCGATAATTCTCTTTGTTCCTCCAAGGAAAATACACGATCTTTTGCCGCATGCACAACGAGTGTCGGACAGCTAATCATCGGCAAAATGGATAGACACTCCTGTCTTAATCCCATCGCCTCTTCTTGAGCGATGAAGGTTGCGGGGCCTACCTCTAAACACATCTTTTTCTCATCGTTCTTCACGGAAGGATTAAATACGAAGTGCTCTATGATCTCCTCCACCAACTCTTTAAATTTTCCTTGTTTAGCTCTTTGAATCATCTCTAGACGTTTTTTTCTTTTTTCTTCAGAATCGCTCCTTGCAGTTGTATTCAACAAACAAAGGCGGCTGACTCGAGAAGGAGCGCGACGGATTACCTCCAAACAGAGCCACCCGCCCATTGAGTGCCCGGCAAGAGCAAATGTTGGAGGCGCTGTCTCTAAAACAGTCTGTATCATTGCTTCGGGGGTATTTTGCGTAGAAGAAATAATTTGAACGGAAGCAATTTCGCTTAAATCATGAGCCTGATGATGCCACAAAGCATTATTCGATAAAAGCCCTGAAAGCAAAACTAAGGGGGGTTTCATTTTTTCCTTTAAGTAAAGAGTTCAGGCCTGCATAACCGCACTTTTTATCAATCAGGTTTTTTGTACATTTACTTACCCTTTAATGCAAAAGAATGATTGGGGTCAGGCTTGGACTGTCAAAAATCGCACGAAAACATAGCATGAATTTGAATCGATAAATCTTCCAATAAGTAGATTGCCCTAAGTCCGGAGGACGTCTGATATTAAAGCCCATTGCGACGAGCGGCAGCGAGGAGCTGTGGGTCAGATAGAATGAACCCCCAGAGCCCGGAGGGCGACTGATGTGGTTCCAATATGTAGATGATTTTCGACAGCTCTTATTCATACAATTTGCTAAAAAACAGAAGTTAAGCATTATTGACATGGATTAGGTTTTTTTTATTTTATTCCAGTTTAATATTTGACTTGTATTGACGAGGTTATTATTAATGATTTTATGAGTACAACTAGATAATTACACTTTCAAGGGGGTTATCATGAACAAAATTAAAGGTTACGCAGCCCAAAACGCCACCACCCCCTTAGTTCCTTTTTCCTTTGAAAGGCGCGATCTTCGTGCTAATGACGTTCAGATTGATATTCTCTATTGCGGAGTATGCCACTCCGACCTTCATATAGCTAGGAACGAGTGGAAAGGAACGATGTATCCTTGTGTGCCGGGTCATGAGATCTTAGGAAGAGTGCTGAAGATCGGCAGGGATGTCAAAAGATATAAAGAAGGCGATATCGTTGCTGTAGGATGCATGGTAGACTCCTGTCGATCATGTTCTAGCTGTAAAGAAGGACTAGAACAGTATTGCGAGCCTGGAAATGTTATGACCTATAACGGTATCGATCAGCTCGATCACACCGTGACTTATGGGGGCTATTCAACTCTAATCGTTGTCGACGAAAAATATGTCCTCCGAGTCCCCAATGAATTTAAGGAAAAAGATTATCCGGGTGTAGCTCCGTTATTGTGTGCCGGGATTACGATCTATTCTCCGCTTCGTTACTGGAATATCGGGAAAGGGAGTGTTATTGGAGTGGTCGGCCTTGGTGGTTTGGGTCATATGGCGATTAAACTTGCGCATGCCATGGGTGCGCATGTTGTGCTTTTTACAACATCGGTAGGAAAGGTCGCTGATGCTAAAAGGTTTGGGGCAGCTGAGGTTGTGATTTCAAAAAATCCTGACGAGATGAAGAAACATGTAAACCGTTTTGATTTCATTATTAACACAGTAGCCGCACCGCACAACCTTGATAGCTTCACCGAGCTATTGAAGAGGGATGGAACTATGTGCATGGTGGGATTGCCTGGGTTGCCTCACCCCTCACCATCTGTTGAAAATCTGATTTTTAAGCGTAGACAGATTGCTGGATCGTTAATCGGAGGCATTAAAGAAACGCAAGAGATGCTGGACTATTGCGCTAAGCATCAAATCACCTCCGACATCGAACTGATTTCAATGGATAAAATCAATGAAGCCTATGAAAGAATGCTCAGTAGTGATGTGAAGTATCGTTTTGTGATTGATATTTCCTCTTTAAAACATTGACTATCAACAACTATATATGATAGTATAGCTCTTATTACAAATATAAGAGTTATAACATCATGAAACTATTACTATCTATTGTAATTATCACAGCAAACATATTAGGCATTTTTACCGATCCTTTTGAGTTTGAGGGTGATTATGGTCCTGAAGTCAACCCGACAAGACAACAAGTTTTTGAGTTGGTTGTTTCTCATGAAGCTCTTGCTAAAAATCTGTCTGACAATCAGGTAAAACACCTAATGGAAGATCGCAATGCTAGCGATCAAGAAGTGAATAACTACCGAAATTTCCTCGTCATGCAAGCCATCAATGAAGAAAAGAAATATGGTCCCACATTATCGGAGCTGGTCACGCCCGAATTAATCGAAGAAATAAAAAAGAAGCAGCTTGAGCTACGAGAGATTGGATTTACAGATTTAGATTTTGAAAACATTTTATACTTCATCGAACATTATAAAGATCAAAAAGTCTTTCGCTTTTTAAGGAACAATCCTTCAGAGCTTTTAAGTTTAGATAAAACTTTGCGTGATAAAGCTGCAAGGGAGGGTAAGATCTTCGACTTGCCCATACTTGGCTCAATAAAACCTCTTGAAGGGGAAAACAATCTTGAATTGAAAAAAAATTTAATAGATGCGGTTTTTACGAAAGAAACGTTTGCCTTAACAAAGCCCCAGAATCTTATAGAACAGTCCTTAAACAAGCTCAACAAGAATTACTTAAAAGAATTCCTTGGTGAAACAGCCTCTAATCATGATTTAGAGACGTTTGGTTCACCTTCTGGCCAAGTGTTTTTCTATTGGATGTATCAGGCCTTAAATTTGCATCTTATTGCTGAAGATCCAGAGATGATCGAGCGGGTGAATAAAGTAAAGCATGTATTCGCGCATACCCTTGGGAATCCAGTAGCCAGAGCAAACTCATTTAGGGATAAATTGATTGCTTCGGACTCAGGAGTTCTTTTTACCCAAGAGAGCGATGCTATGGTGCCTCAAACCCTGATAAATGATGGCCTGTTCTTACCTATTAATCATCAAAACCCCCAAGACGGCACCTTAATCCTTCTTAGAAGTGATTTATGGGAACCTGACTATGAAATCATTACTATTGATGGGTATGATGGATTTAAAACAGGGCGAATGAATGTTATTCTAGCAAAAAGAAAAGGTTCAGGCCAACAATTTCTATTAGCTTCATGTCATGGTCATTCGACAAAAGCTGAAGATGGTCGTCTACAGATTAGCCTTATTATGGAAAAATTCCATCTATTATCCGATGGGAATCTTCAAGTTTTAATTGGAATAGATGCAAACACTAAAACAGAAGAAGATGTAAAACTTTTTAGAGAACATTTAGATGCTCTCGGACTGACAGGCACTCAAACAGGACCAACAACAGTAAAGATGAGAATGGTCACAGCTCAACATGCTAAGGCAGGCCGATTTGCTATTGACGAGGAAGATTATTTGATTGCGCTGAAACCCGAAAATGGCGGCCAACTTCAATTTAGCCATGTGACAGTTGGTTTTAAAGAAGAAAATGTTGATACAAATAAAACATTGCCAAATATCGATAACCCCTCTGATCATTATCCGGTAGGGGCTTCAATGACCCCTTTTTAAAAGGGGTCAAGATTGATTTAATAATCATGAATGAACATCACTTCGAGATTTTTCCAGCTCTTGCCGCGGACCGAAAAATTCGAAATGCACCTGTGTCGGAGGAATTCCCCAAGCGAGTAAATCATAATAAATATTCACCATAAACTGCTGAGGACCGCAAAAATAGTAATCCCCATCACGATCAGGTATCAGCGACTCGATCAGTTCCGCGGTAATGAATCCGGTGCTTGAAGCGCTACTCCTAGAAATATTCACACTGGCAGGCTCGCTGTAACAGTAGTGAACCTTTAGGTTAGGGTGCTGAACAGCAAGCTCATCGATGACTCCTTTGAAAGCTTGCGTTTCTTCATTCAAGCTTCCATGAATAAATACTACCTCACGGTCCGGCATCGCGGAAAGCGCGCTCAGCAAAATACTTAGAATGGGGGTGATCCCTATCCCTGCTGCGAGTAGGACCAGGGGTCTGACGTGCTTTTCAGTGATATCCAGAAAAAACTCTCCGCAGGGTGGACCTATCTCTAGTGTTGCTCCAACTTCAACAGTGTCATGTAAATAATTAGAAACATACCCATTGGGTGTTTCAGATTTTTTTCCGGCTTCTCGTTTCACGCTAATACGGAACCATCCTTGTTTTGGCCGATCTGAAAGGCTATAATTTCTCATGGTAGATTGACCATCAGGCGTAGGCACACGTACAGTAATATATTGACCGGGTTTGAATTCGGGGAGCTTGTTTCCGTCCCTCGGCGCTAGATAGAATGAACTGATCACGTTGCTTTCTCTTTCTTTTTTTATCACCCGAAACATTTTAAACCCTTCCCACCCACCTGACATAACGGCGTGTTCATGGTAAATCTGTTTTTCTCTACCCATCAATATGTTTGCCAGAAATTGATAAGCCTCACCCCACGCATTGATGACCTCGTCAGTTGCACCTTCACCAAGCACTTCCCGGATGGAGGCGAGTAAGTTCTGCCCGACGATAGGATAATGTTCTGGTTTAATTTGCAATGAGCTGTGTTTTTGAGCGATCAATTCCACTGCGCTCCCTAGGACTTCAAGATTGTCAATATTCGCGGCATAAGCGCAGATAGCCCCTGCCAAAGCTTTTTGTTGGATTCCCGATGTCTGGTTAGCCGAATTAAATAAAGGAACAACTTCAGGATTATGCGAAAACATTCTTTTGTAAAAATGGCGCGTAAGCCTTTCGCTATGCGCTTCAAGAATTGGTGCTGTGGACTTTACTATAGCAATGGTTTTCTGATTCAACATAACGGCTCCTGTAAACATGTATTTTGAATACACGTTATGATTTCCGACACATTTACTCAAGATTTTTTTTTACAAATCTCGGTTAAAAATCAGGAAATTTACTCGCAAAACTTTTCATCAAAATAAGATGGAATTGGCTGACTTTTTGCAGAAACATTATCGGGGGATTCATGAGGTCTGGCACGCATTAACCAATTGCTTTATATTTATTCGCTAGATAAAATTTCTTTGGCATTGAAGTTTCGTGCATTAGCTCTTATTTCTATTGCAGGGGGAATCTTTATAGGAATCCTAAAGGCTAGAGCACCAGAAAATGTTCGGGTTTTACCACCCACAGACAGTGCGATACATTCATAGGCGGGCCACGACCGCTCAGCTACAAAAACCACCCCCAAGACAAAAAATTGCTCTCTATGAGCGTTTCTAACTTTAACTTGCTTCATTTAAAAAATTTCACCCAAGTTTATATGGAATCCAAAATCGCTGAATTGCAAAAGACCATTGAGGCATTAGAGAAGACTAATGCCGACTTATTAACTTGGCAACAAGAACATAATTCTCAAAAACAAAGTTTTATGAGAATGAGCAGTCGCTTGCGTAAGCTGTGCAAAAAACTAACACCCACTTCAGAAATTGTTTTGGAGATGCAGGGATTAGCTAGCGATATCAAAGACCTAGCCAGGGCAATCACGCGCGCAGAATGATCTTAAAAAAGTTGCGACATTGTCAATTTCTGTGTAGTATTTCTTTTTTGCAAAAACAGGATCGATATTAAAATGATAAAAAATTGCACACCCGGATATGTGGTTAACATCCCCATGAGAATTTATAGCGATTCAGAGGGGGACACATCGTCGGGTGAAGAAAAAGACGGCACCTTTCCTGAAAATTGTTTTTCTCTCCCTCAGAATTATTTTCGATTATGTCCAAAAAACAAAAAAAAAGAGCCTAAAGCTTTTCTGGCAACCAATAACGCACCTGGATCAGTAAAATCCGATAAACTTGCAAAATGTATCGATCAGGGCAAGCAGCTTTTCAAACAATTTGAAACACAAGCTTTTGGAAGGGGTGAAGAGTACTCTCAAAGGATTGGCAAAAACCGCTTAAGAGTAGTCGTTGGCGCTAATAAAATGCGTTCAATTAGCAAATCGCGCAATCAAGGACTTCAGAAGGCTGTTGATCAACTAAACAACAATTCGCCGGATAACATAAAAACTTTTGGCTTCTTCTGGGATGGTCATTTTGAAAAAGCAACAACCAATGAAGAAGACTGGATACCGGCCCCCTACGAGGAAGTTCAAAAATTCTATCGACAACTCAAGAAAGCAAAGCCTAATACCGCACTGAGGTTTCGAAAAGCTTTAGAAGGGAGCAGAGCCCACCAAATCCCCTATTGCTC
This sequence comes from uncultured bacterium, assembly GCA_964513575.1. Taxonomy (GTDB): domain Bacteria; phylum Chlamydiota; class Chlamydiia; order Chlamydiales; family Parachlamydiaceae; genus CAMFKA01. Next base: position 8,856 of record CAZENM010000023.1, read on the forward strand.
AAATAGAGAACGTATCAGCAAACATGAATTTACTGCTCGGTACGTGGGTGATCTCCGAAGAAAAAATAAAATCACCGATGTCTATTTAGGGGTTTTTGATGCGGATAGCATTTCCTTGAGAGCTAAAAACCGCCAAGGGGTCTTCACCCACTACGACAAACTGATTAGAAACAATTTATCAAAAAACAAAGTCCCCCTAGAAATGGGAAGCTGCGGATATCGATTCACTGGTCAAAGCACAGCATCCGATACCAAAGACCCTATTATGGAAGTGGGATCTGAACTTGATTTATGGACCCGTCACATGACAGCAATATTTTTCGGTTACGGAGTCTATTATTCTGAACCGAGCATTGTCATCCGAATTCCTCCGGGGTTTTCATCTATCCCCTATTCTTTCACCCCACTGGGTTCAAACCCCAATAATCAAAGAAATGAAAGTCTGGTTATACTAAAGCAGGTAAGAGATCGTTTTGACGGTTCTCAGGACGTCGTTGGAATTCGGGCGCAAGGAGCGATTCCTTCAGCCACTCCAGAACGAACCGAAAAAACATTTGCAGCCCATTATGATAAAGTCAAAAAAATTGTTAGGTGGTCATACAGGGATTTAAAAAGACTGCGAGGGCTATCCCAAACTCATTTTCGATCAAGAACATGGGCGGAAAATTTATTACGAGACCTCACAATTAATGAAACTATTATCTTTAATACCCCCCTGAGATACATTCATCTCAAAAATAAGAAGACGATACGTTTATTGATGATCAGTTTAATTTCCCGTCTTTTTAACCACTACGATGTCATATCGATTGCGAAAGATGAGCTGGAAAAGAAAAAAGACCAGGACGGAGTATCTTTTCCAAAAGAATTTATCCAAATTTTAGAAACATACAACCCTAATTTAAGACCCCTACAGCCAACAAATAAAACTCGAAACCACAAAGAACGCGATCTAAGAGAAACTTTTAATTATATCGATCAGATTACTTCTCTAGATCGATTAGAAAAAGCTTTAGAACTTTTTATATCTCCTTATGAGGTCTCTCAAATTAAAAAAGCTGCCAAAGCTGTTTCGAAAAAAGCGTTAAATCTTTTCCGCTCGCGATTTGTTCTTGATTTTCCAAAGCTGTCTTTGGAACTAATGCAGGGGTATATTTCATCGTTAACACTTACGAAATATAAAAATTTCAAAACCAATGCTCTCAATAATTCAGTTCTCCATAACGAAGTACTCAATGACCAAGAAAAACTTGATGTAAATTTTAAGAAAAAGCTGATTAACGCAAAGAAAAGTGATCAGCAAGATACTTATCAAGCAACTCCCCTGCATTGGGCTGCAATCACGGGTAATCATATCCTAGTAGAAAAACTATTCGAAGCGGGCGATAAAAAGGGCCTATGGTTTTTTAACATCCAAGCAAAAACGCTAGGGGGCGCAACACCACTCCATTGCGCACTGCGGTATTGTACAGATAACGCTAACGATATGAAGCTATTAGAGCGATTAATTAATGATAAAAATGCCGATCAATCTACTGACAACGGAGTCATCCCTCTTACACAAGCATTGAATGACCTGGAAAATCCAGCCCCTGTTGTTAAGCTCATTTGCAAGCACTCGAAATTACCAACGAAATATAAAAAACCTTTAGTCGAGTTGCTAGAGAGCCTCCACAGCGCTGAACGCGAAGAAGTCATGCTACTTACCCTGCTCTATCACTTACCTAAGGGTGATCTTAATTTAAAAGAATCCGTAGCCCTCATCAAAAGTCTGATTAAAAGAGGCTTAAAAGTAGATGGAAAAGGTTACATCCTTCCAACACATAATCTAGAAAATGATTTTGGCGTCAGCCGTAAATCGTTAATAGAAAAAGAACTTGCAAGCCCTATTGTTTTAGCGGCTAAAACAGGTGACTTAACATTAGTTCAACTCATGCTCGATAAAGGAGTTGAACAACTTACGGGTGTTTATGATGAAGAAGGAAACACCCCCTTAACGGCTGTTATTAAGGCCGCTAGTAACGATTGTCCCAAGTTGATTCCAATGCTACGATTACTACGTAACAATGGAGCAGATTCTTGGGAGGAAAACACCGATAACAATGATGGCTCAGCCTTACATGTTACATTATATCAACGCCCTTTTAGAGGAGATGTCTTTGAAATGTTGCTAGAAAACAATGGACTTCATCGTGACTATGTGGGCTTACTCACAGAGGCACTCAATAACAATAATAGCGAAGCTGTTAACACCCTATGTAATCACGTAGATTTAGATCAGTTAAGTCGTATTACAACTCAACGTATCCGGCATTTAACCGGTCGTCGAGATGTTTATAACGACAAAGATATAAAGTTTCAGATGAAAAAAAATCGCATTAGAGCGCAAAGAAATTTATCAAACCAATTCAGTCTTGGTGACAACCTTTGGCCTGAAGCGAGGACAATGATTCGTCATGACCCAAGCCTCCAAGAAACCATTTGGGCTAATGCATTAAGGGACAACCCCAAATTAGTGAAATTCAGGGGCTACAGCAGTGAAGACGTTTCTGATTCTGAGTCTTCAGAATATTCGGACTCTGAAGAATCTTCTGAGACTTCAGAGAGTTCAAGCGAAGAAGATTTTCACATGACACTCTTAAGAGAGCAGGATGAAAACAATATTGATTCAGCTTCATCATCATCTGATGATGAGGATTGTTCAATTGATGATTACTCAACCGATACTAGCTCTACAAGCTCTACAGACATCGAATCTGAAATCAGCGACGATTAAGTACGACATTGCACTTAAATTGACTGTTTCGGCTGCGTCAAAGCCCCGGGGTTGAATGGTGTCAACTTAAGGAATGGACGGTATGGACGATGAAAAGTTTCGACAAATAATAAAAAGTTGAGATCGTTCATTCCGTCCATGTCGTCCATACCGTCCATTTCTGTCCATACCGTCCATACCGTCCATGTCGTCCATTCCTTAAGTTAACGCCATTGAGTCCAAAGAGCGATTGATGTGGGTTCTTCTGTTTAGTCATTTATTTTTTCTGTTATTCAAAACCCAATTGCGTTAGAAAAAACATTCCTAGCTTCACAAAATCAACAGGAGGAAACTTATGTTACCTGCACCATCAGCCGTTAATAATGCAGCCAACTTACAGGCTTTAGAATCGTCTCTTCTACATCACGTAGGAACTCTTGGAGCCTCTTTAATTAAAGGTGATCTACATCAGATCAATTTCACTGACATACAGTCAACACTTACAGAAATGAACGATCTAGCCACAGGCTTAAGTGCCACACAACAGAGCTCAGCCTCCGGAATGTATCAAAATTCATCTGGCAAATGGACGACAGCACTCTCCAGAATATCAATGCTATTTGGGTGTGCAATCTATGGCGGGGTTGCCACTTATGAGGAATTTTTTTCAGGCAAAAAACCACAAGATTCTTCCACCCAATATATTACAACTATGTTTGCTGTGGGTCATATGGCACTTGGTGTAATTAATGAAATGTGTAAAGATTACTCCGATCAGGAAGCTAAAGCCCTTAAACAAAATCCTCCGATTGCCGCTACAAAGATCACTGCAACACGAAAAATACTTTCATTCTTTAATTCCATTGTTCAGGAGGGCATTCAAGACGCTCCGAAGGCTTTAGCAGAGTACCAACAGATTTATCCTAGTCTCCCAGCTAACATAAAACAGTTACTTCCCTCACCTGCAAATTGGCACCCCGAAATTTTAGAAAAAATCGCTGCAATGACTTCTGCGGGTAATGCGGCAAGCTCAAGTGACACTGGGGGAGGTGGAAATGCAACAAGCCCCACTGCTGCTCCTTACGAAGCACGTGATGAGGCGGAAAATGGAGAAGATACAGAACCTGAACATGTGATTGTGATTCCCAGTAGTTCGAACACAACTCATACATAAAACATAAAGGGGTCAAAACGCTGTCGTCGCAAAAGCAAGAAAAGTGTTCAATCTAGATATCATTTTGCAAGCGACAGCGGGAGGGCTATAACGATTTTACTAACTATATGTTTGCAATGCAGCACGGATTTCCGGTAGAGCTCTACCACTGATGGCACCGTTCTTCTCAGATTTGATGTGAGTTCTCACGTAATTACAGAACTCTTGAAATCCTTTGCTGTGAATTTTACGTCCTTGCATCATCGATTTAATAACGTTAAATACATCAGCGCCAGTCAAACGAGCTTCTAGGCAACGTTTCTCTATAATTGGTATTTGATTAACGGCGTCAACAAAAGAGAGGTGTCGCTGACGATTTTCTCTAGCCCACTGCACATCTTCATCAGCTAATCTTGTGTTAAAATAGAGCGTGGTGAGCACTTTTGCATCATCTAGATGCAAAAGACTTATTGCTCGAAGTATTAACGGAGTGCTTGGATCAAGCTTGATCACTCCATCCAGGATCTTAATATACTCGAGTAGAATATTTCTATTAGAAAGAATCCCCGGTTTTTCAATAACAATCTGGAGAAGCCTACTGACCCTCGGAGTTCCTGTTTCTTCTCCTTGTTCGGAGAGGACATTGTTGAATTGTTGCGTGTAGTAATTAATTTGGTCTTTTTCATTCAACAATTTAATCAAATCATTTGATTGGTTATTTGGAACGGCTGAAAATTCCAAGATTTTTTTATAAACATCGGGGTTTTCCTGTAAAGCGTGAGTGTTTTGAACGACAGACGTGAATTCCTGTTGATTATCGGTGTTTGTAAGAAAGGTAATTGCACTTTGTGCCTGTTCGATGCGCTCTCGTACTTTATTTTTTTCCATGAAATTTGCAGCTTTAGCAATAAAGCTAGCTGTGAAAACTATGGCGAGAGGATAAAAAACTAAATAGGGAGCAACGACATAAGCGAGAATGGATGAAAATATTACGATGACTTTTCCAGTTGTGCTAAGCCGAGGCACTGCCGTTTGGGAGATCACACTAACGTTTTTACCACCTAGCAAGCCGCATAAAGGAGCTGAAACAGCGTCGGTCAACGTTGCGAATTTGCTCTTACCTGCATAACTGTAACAATTTAAAAACGAATAACCTTCATTTACTCTACTTAATCCAATCATTATAAAATCCTTTTAATAAAAGGAAAGAATATCGTTTTAAAATAAAAAAGTCAAGTAACATTGAAAAAGGGTGGGCTTGATCAATTAAAACATCCAGGCTAAATCAAGCGAGGCGCCATAAGCATTCCATCTCATCGGAGGCAATCCAAGACTAAAACCTGATGAAGTAACCGCTTTAGAACCTCCCAAACCAATTTTATCCCAAAACAGATCAACTTTAACCGAAACTGGAAAACAATCGCTGTAATATTCTACAGGAACAGAGACGATCCAATCAGTCCGCTTTGCAAGTGTCCAACGGGCACCTTTTAACACTTCTATTTTTACCGTTGAGTCTGCTTGCGGTAAAGCAGCGACGTTAAGTCCGACTGCCCAACCAGAATCTAAGGCTCTAAATTTAACCTTACTCTTCACTCCAAAAGCCATATGGGCAACATAATATCTGTATTTCACGCTAGGAGATGAAAGTGAATAGTTTTGCGTTAAATAGCCAAGCCCTGCGTATCCTGTAATTAACCAAGGACACTCCCCTCCTCCAAATTGATACCCCAACAGACCTGTGGCATCAAACTCGTGAAAATAACGGGATAGATCACCGCTATGCTTTAAAGAACCCTGTCCATAGTTAAGATCAATGTTAGCATACAACCCACAATGACCTACGTATTCATACCCCCCATTAACCCCAAAGATCATTCCATCAACATGGGAGTTTTTATTATCTAATCCTATAAGGCCACCAATCGTTGAATCTGTATTATCCACCCTTAGTGTTGAATAATAGACTTCGGGACCTAAATAGAGGCATGAGGCTCCATTTTGACAGCACTCAAAATCTTGGTGATAATTTTCAAAGCTTTGAAGGGTGATGGAAGGCAGGGTTAGAAAAGTAAAAAGTAAAAATAGATTTTTCATCGCGCCTCTATCGGTTTAAAAAGTTTTCATAAAATGTGTTCAAGCGACTTGGTGCGTTAATAACTTCTTCGGAAGTGCAGTTACATGCCGGTGAACCGGGTAAAAAAAATGTATTGGAATCGACAAAATTATCGTACTGTTGGGCCGCTGTGACATTAAAATTAAATCCTAAATTTGCGTATGGCCAATTTGATGTCTTGTAATACAGGTTTCCACCACTCGCTGTTAACAGCAAATTAATCTTTGCAAAAGATTCCAATAGTGTAAAATTCTGCACATCGTTTGCTGTGAGGGCGCCTACAAAATTGGGATTGTTATAAGTGCTAAGAATTGATTTAGCATAATAGTAAGTCGACAGCCACGAGTTAAAATCCTCCGCAAGGCTCTCCTGGTTTCTTCCGGCAGCATAAGGAAAAAGGTTTAGCCCGTTTGCCGTGCTATGTCCCTCCCAGGGATTGCCGTGTCTGTTATAGGGAAAATCAGGGTCGTTTGGATCAGGATTGCGAGTATCACGCCATAGCATATCTGCAAAAGCTTTCATTTTATATGGGCCTGATCCGGATCCACTCATAAAAGTTTGAGCGATCCAAGGCGTTGTTGTTGAGTTGGGTTCAACAAATGCATAGGTGTTATCCCATTCAACAACAGCGGCAATAGCACCAAGCCAGTATCCATAGGCAAAATGGTGATCGTTATAGGCCGCATTGCCGAAGTCTTGACCGACGGTCGCTCCATCTGAACCACCTAGCATCCCCCTGACAGAATAGCAAAGACCGGGAACTGTGATGTCTCCAATAAAGAAATTTTGCTTAAAAGGTGTCGGAAATCCTCCCCCTTCACTAGCTCTTAAATCCTTTTGAATATTGAACATCCACGCTTCAACAACAGACTTAATGGCATCAATTGTGGGCTGTGTCGCTATTTTAATGTTGCTTGCCGATACGCCATTATTTTGTAGTAGATAGGCTCCGTACTTGACAGAGAGAGCCGCTTGAAAGAGAACCTTTCCGTTGCCGTATCCGTCAGGTAAATTTGTTATAGAAGTAATATTTCCGGGGGCTAGCTGATTTGTCAGCGCCGTGTTCCAATATCCTAAAAGTGTACTCACATCGGCGGAGGATAATTTACTCCAGAAGTTTTCGGGGAATGATCCTGTGGCCATAAAATCCGGCAAGGGCGATTCTTCAAAGGTAACTACATTAGAGACAGCTTCTACACCATATAGTGGCCCTTTTATCGGGTCTAACACTTCAAAGCCCGCAATTGGGGAATAACCTGGAGAAAGTGTCTTGTAAGCTGGGAATATAATAAGAGGCTCTGTTTGTGTCGATGTATTACGAATGAGTGTTGTATAGGTCCATCCATAGCTATTTGTATGATAAGCAATTTCACTATTTGTCGGTATAACGTCGCGATGACTATCCCAAACAGCTTCTATGGAAGAAGGTGTCGCTGAAATTGTGTAACTAGGAAAAGGACGATAAGCCGTCTGATAGCTACTTATATCTGATGAATAGGCTTTTGCAAGAAGCATATTAAAATAACTCATGAATGGATTTGTCCCCCCATCGAAAGGGTACGAGACTCCACTTGGAGGAGGTATATCATTCATCAAACAATTAAAATAATTCGAAGCCAAAGAAAAATCGTTTAAAGCAACAACAGGCAAGTAGACCGAAAGCCACGGACAGTAAGGTAGAAAGGTTGAACTCCCAAAATTTGTTTTAACTTTTTCTGTCGCATTCGCTGTAAATGCCGCCGGCCATAAAATATACATGCTAGCGGATGTTGAGGCAATTGTTTGAATTCCAAGCGATGTTGACCATTGGGCAACTTCAGTAGCTGTTGGACTAGGCTGAGGACTAAAAGGTACCGGGGTATTTTGGATGATCGCAGATCTAATAAATCCCGTATAGGAACTCTGACCCACCAGAATATTGGGACCGGATCCATTGAAAAAGGCATTAAAAGCTACTTCCGGAAGAATCGAAGTCACGTTATCATTTGGTTGTAAGTAAAGAAGCCAAGTTTGAGTTTGATTTGTCGCGGTGTTTAGAACAGTGACCCGGAATTTATGTCCCGCGGGAAGGGGATAATTATTTGGTGGCACAGTATTTGTAAAGGTTTGCCCGCCCGGATTAGCTGCGCTAAAAACTGTAATTTCTTTCAAATGGGTATAACTGTCCGCAGTAATTGTAGGAGTGAGTGTTTTATACTCAATATCATGAAATGCTGATCCTATAATGTTGTAATCTTTGATATACTGGAGTGTGTTGGAGGGATTTTCATATTTTAATAGGGCTGCCTGGGCTGTGCTAGAGCCTCCAAAATCGCCGGTAAGTGTAAAGGTTGGCGTTTCAGTAGCAGAAAAAACGAATAGTGTTGTTGTAACATTTGTCGTGATGTTTTGAGCTGGATTTGCCGGATTATTAAGGGGGTCATTCGAATAGCAAAGCGCAGGAAACGTGACACCCGGACCATTTGGACCGATTGATGAGGCTGTTCCTGCTTGGCTGATGAGAAATGCACCAAGACGAGTAATTGACCGTGAAGAGGCGTAATTTCCATAGGTGAGTTGTAAATTTTGAAAGTCGTTCGTGCGCAAAGAGGTCACGGATGTGTTAATATAATTTCCGGGCTGAAGAGAGGCGACTGTGTTAGCAATCCCCCCGAATTCGCTTACGGAAATGGTGTTATCAAATAAAGGAGGAGGGGTCGCATTTAACCGGACAAATACAACCCCGAAAGAGAGCGCAAGACTGAAGACAAGTATTTTTCGATTTATCGCGTTCACAGTTTCTCCCTCTGTTAAATAGGTCTTAGACACTCAATCTTCTGCGATGCTTTTAAATATCAAATATTTAATTGCTAAAATCCACATCTTCTCTTATTACCGGTTTTTCTATCAAATAAAAAGGTTCATAAGGTATTTTCAAGCGCCTGGACTACACGATCGATATAATAATTGTCATCTAGGATAGCATCCTTGGTGTTCACCGGGAAAATAAGTTTTCCGCAAAGTGCCTCAGATGAGACATCCACCCCTGATATTTCACATGGCCGTACGATATCCTGTTCTTTACCGGTGATATTATCATCGAAAAATAGGGACAGGCTTTTGACTCTTCCGCTATTGGTGCCGTTATTCGCCGAGCCGTCAAACCAAAAAGGCTTTCCGGACTGACCAACTTCTCTGTTATTGTTCCAGGTAAACCAGTCGTCGTTAACAGCGAAATGTTCCTGTGAATTCAGGAATAGATCGAATATGTCCTCGGCTTTTTCCAAAGCCTGTTCACCTTCGAATTTCAACTTAGATTCTTCAAATTTACCCCTACGGGTGAACTTCACACCTGAAGGATGGCTTCCGATCTCTGCCGTAACCTCGGGTAAATCGCCGCCGAAGGTTCTTAGAATGATTGAAAATGAGACGTTCATTTCACGGAGCTTGTCCACCATCCGGTAAAACGAAGGAAAAACAGAGAAGTTGACAGTGTTGGAATCGGAATCGGTGAATTTTTCTTTAATCTTGAGATAATTATCGAATACGGTTTGCTGGGCAGGGTGGGAATTTTGATCGAGCCAGTGTAGAAAGGCGCCGATGGTCTTTTGTCTCGCCTTTTTTAGCTCTGGATTGCTTTTATCACCAGCGTGAAGGACGCTATAGACATATTCTTTGAAGGACATGGTCTCTAACTGTTCTTCCCATTTGGCAAAAGACGCTTCTGCAAGGGCGGATATCAACATATGTTCGTTATCTGAACCTTTGCTGGTATCTTTCAATATTAATGTGCCATTGACATCAAAATTTAATAGTAGACGGGGCCACTCGGCTCGATTGATTGAAGATACTGACTGCATATAACACCTTGACCTTGTTATTGGGTTGTTTGGTTTATGATTTCAGTCTATTTCACCATCCTTTATTATCAAAACTACATAAACTTATAATCAATATTAGGGTTGCTTATGAAACATTTGAATTTTACCTATCTACAATACTTCTACAGCGCAGCGACTCACCGAAGCGTCTCAGCAGCTGCTCGAGAAAACCATGTTTCGCAATCGGCAATAAGCCAGGGGATAGCCAAACTCGAGATTGAATTGGAGGCAAAGCTGACGACACATCAAAGGCAGGCATTCAGGTTGACTGAAGAAGGAGAGATTATTTTCAATGGAGCCAAAAAGCTTTTTTCAGCCATGTCAGATTTGAAGGACAAGCTGAGTGCGTTGAAGGGGGAGGTTTCGGGGGAGATCACATTTTCCTGCACGAACTCGCTAGCACAGTTTTATCTGCCATCAGCATATTTGAAGATGAGGAAGGATTATCCCCGGGTGGATATAAAGTTTCACCGAGGCAGTTTAAAATATATTCACGAGTCACTGAGAAAGGAAGAGGTTAATTTTGCGTTGGTATTGGATGGTCCGGAATATGAGAGATATGACCGTGAGGTGATAACAAGCGGTTGCTTTCGTTTATATAAGAGAAAAGGTTTAAAAAAGAGTCCTGGAATAATTGTGGATCACTTGGAAAATGACGAAGTGGTGGAGTTAAGGGAAAGGTATAGAGAGAGGTATGATGAGGAGCTCCCCATCTTAGAGGCGTTATCCGGGTGGGCGTTGGTATTGGCATTTGTGGAGTTAGGTCATGGGACTGGATATTTGCCGGAGTTTGTAGGTAATGGGAGAAGTGGTTTAAGAGAGGTAACGCTGGATATCCCTTTGATTCAATATTCACTATGTATGATTAAATTAAAAGGAACTGCCTTGACACGTTCAGAGAGAGTCTTTCTAGACATTCTTCGGACTCCCGGCGCCGTGGCAACGGGGTCATAAAGGGGTCAAACGTATTGCTAGCGCTAGTGCTAGGTTAGACGTGACTTTTTGACTTATTGTCCCTAGCAATAAATCAACAAGTCACGTCTGACCCCAGGCATTCGGATAAGGTTGGAGTTTATGTTGTATTTATATGTCATTGTTTTGCTAGCATATCCTTCGGCCTTCAGATAAATTTTTTGCAAAACAAGGTGATCATAATGAATGCTTACAACAAAAATAACGACAATTGCGGTGTTCCAATATGGCTAGCGATGAATAAAATTGTATGCCTTCTGACTGTATGTTCTCTGTTCTTGAATAGTTGCTCTTCGTTCCGTTATCAACCACACGAAAATATTGCAATATCTTCAACGCCACCAGGAGCTCATATTACTATTGATGGGTATGATTGCGGAGAAACACCACAAGTTTTTTCTGTGCTCTCCAAATATTCACATCAGATCAGCGTTGAAAAAGCGGGTTATCAACCCCAATATTTTAATCTAAAATCTCACGTAAGTGGACGAAAGTTAGGTCGCAGAACATTTATTCCCATTGGGTTGGGAGCTGGTGGCGCCACGATTGGATTGCTATTTACTGGAGGTCAAACATCTGGTTTAGCTGGTGCCTTTGTCGGAGGGTTAGGTATGATCGGACTCGGCCTTGGATCTCTCATCGCTCTTTCAGCAGTAGGCATTGATCTATACACAGGCAACGCATACCAGCTTGAAACCGGCAACATCCATGCCGATTTCGAACAGGGATATGCAGATCGTTAACTTTTTCCCGATCTTTATTTTCTTAAATACAGGGCTCAGCCCAAGTCTGTCTCATAATAATGGGGTCGGGCTTGAGCTCTTTTATTCCTCCATCATTCGCCATATATTGACATTCCCAAAAAAAAGACTTAGAGTATTTCTCAAATTTAGGAGGCCTTGATGAAGTCTTTTAAAGAATTAACTGTTCTTTTGGGAATAATTCTTACATCCCTCTGGAGCTCTGCCGATGCTCTTGTGCTGAACGACGATTTTGACATGAACACGTTAAAGGGAACGAAAATAGGCTACTATGTTGGCTCTTTCGATCCAATTCATCTAGGCCACCAAAACGTTATTGAGCAGGCTCTAAAGTCGGAACATGTTGATTATGTATTGATTAACCCGGTACCGGGGGGAGACAACTACAAAAACCGTAGCAGCCTGGCAATACGCTTAGAAATGATTGCTAGCGTCTACGCAGGGCATCCAAAGGTTTTATTGACCTATTGGACCCCTAAGGAACTGCAAGACAAGTTTTCTCAACATCTAGAAGAATTAGCTGTTGTGGGGATCATAGGTTCCGATGTCGTTACAGACTCATTATTGGGGCCAGATAAGATGATCAGCGAAAAATATCGCAGTGTATTCATGAGAGGGATACCTTTGAATGAGAAACATTTTACGGACACGATCGGGGTCTTGATGGCGCTAAAAGCAAATTCATTCTTAGTAGCCTTGAGAGGAGATATCGATCTTGGTTATTTGGAAGATAAAATATGCGATAGATCAATTTTAGGGTTTATATTTTCCAATGATATCTCTTCAACAGAGATAAAAAGAGCTATTCAAAGCAGGGAACCATTTGAGCATCTTCTTTCCATTCCTGTAGGAGAAATCATCAAGCAAAAACAGTTATATGGCTTTGAGGGCACGCAAAAATAACGAGTTGACTTGGTTTATTGACAAAACACACTCTGTGAACTATGCTCCCAAAATATCGTAACCAAATAAAAAACAAAAGGTTATCCTATGGAAATGCTCCATAAGGCCTGTTCTTCTTCCCCTAAAATTGGTCTTGCTCTTGGTAGTGGCTCGGCGAGAGGCTGGTCGCATATTGGAGTCCTTGAAGCTCTTTTAGAAGAAGGAATTCATCCTCAAATCATCTGCGGCTGTTCGATCGGAGCCCTAGTTGGGTCAGCCTACGTTGCTGGCAAGCTCGATTTTCTGAAGGAATGGGCCTTATCCTTGACGTGGGCAAAAATTATCAAGTTGATGGATCTAAGTATTGCATCTGGGGGACTTATCAAAGGGGATTATATCACGGACTTTCTGCGGGAAATTCATGGAGACAAGGATATATCGCAGTATTCTACCCCATTTGCCGCGGTAGCTACGGATCTTCATACAGGGCGTGAAATTTGGTTGCAAGAGGGGCCAATGCATGAAGCAGTACGTGCATCGATATCACTTCCGGGAATATTCACTCCTGTTAAAATTGGTGATAGATGGTTATTGGATGGTGGTCTTGTCAATCCAGTTCCGGTGTCTCTGTGTCGTGCTTTGGGAGCCGATGTTATCATCGCTGTTAATCTAAATAATGATCTAGTCGGTCGGCGCGGAATCACGCCGGAAGTGAAATATAGCGAAAACCCATCCCAAGGATTATCCTATGATTTGCTAGAAAAACTCCCCGATCAAGTTCCTAAAGTGATCAGAGAAAACGTTTTGAATATCGTCCGAAACATTCGTAAGACAACGGCTGCTGATTCTCCCGGCTATTTCGATGTGCTCTTTAATTCGTTGAACATTATGCAGGATAGGATCACCAGAAGTCGCCTTGCGGGCGATCCACCGCATGTAATGTTGTTGCCGCGCCTTTCTAATTTCAACCTTATGGATTTCCATAGGGCCGAAGAGGCAATAAAAGAAGGACGCGCATGTGTTCAGGAATCCCTCCCATTATTACGAAAATTTTTCTAAAACGGGGTCAGGCATGGGCTGTCAAAAATCGCACGAAACAAAGCCTGATTTTGAATGGCAAAGACTGTAGCTAAGCCCTGGAGGGGCCTAAACATCTCAGCCAAGGCTGTGGCAAAACCCCAGAGGGGTGAGCGAAGCCTGGGTAGAGAAAAAAAACACATTTAGTCCCGGAGGGGCGACACATTTTGTGCCACCGCTCGAACCTCATTTTGGAAATCCCAGGTGCAAGGCTCACGAGTCAAGAGCTCCCTCAATGAGGGTTTTAAGTCGAGGCAGTAAGGAAGAATATTGCTCGGACTGCAAATCTTCTTTTGTTACCCAAACATAATCAGTGTGTTCATTGTTCAGCTTGACAACAGGATCAGTACCTTCGAGCACCGTTAGATAGGTGAACATGTTCCGATATACTGGTTCGCTTCCTACTTTACCTTCGAATGCGCATTCACAAAGAAATCTCCTAACGGCTACTCTAAGACCCGTTTCTTCAAAGGTTTCTCTAACAACCGCGTCTGGTGTGATTTCAAGCATATTGACTTTGCCTGCAGGAACATTCCAAACTCCCGGAGCCACTTTACAGTTAGGGGCTCTTTTGACTAAAAGCACTTTTCCCTGATGTAAAATGACTGATTCAACCGAAACTCTAAAACTCATTGTAGTAACAGCTGCTGGCATATTAATCTCCTATAATTTTAAGATTGACGAGGGCCTGGATCACCGGTATCAACCCTACAATACTGGTTTAAAACTGTATTGGTGAATCATCATCTTCACTCTTCCACAGATTCGGTTTTTTTCTGTCATGAATATTGAAGTTATTTCATTATTGTCTTCAGATAATTCGAAAATTTTATCCTCATCTTATCTAAAATCACCTTTAAAACAGGTAACGGCTCTGAGGCTGTGAAAAAATAGAGATCCGGTTTGCTTTTTATTGACTGCTTTGTTTTTTGGCTAAATAATGTTCGAGCAAGAATTTCAAGTTAACAATATCTTGCTGGTTATAACGCAACAGGGTTTGAAGGGCTTTTTGATTACCTCTCTTATATTGGTACCAAAGGTTAACGGCTTCAAAGCCATCCATGTCGGCGATGTCGCTATCCCGACGGATTCCGAGCTGCCACTCAATACTTTTTAAGCCACCTTGCAAGCCTATTTCCTTCAGCAAATAACGTAAATCAAGATGGATGAAATCGTATTTAATAGAAAAATGATGTTCAATAAAAGGTAAGTCAAACTGTTTTCCATTGAAAGTTACGATGATATCAAATTCTTTAAGCTTCTCATGCGCTTCTTGAAGGTTTGTGCCATTTACGTATAGATGAGAGGTTATACCATCATAAATTCCTATAATGGTGATTTGATCTGATAGTCGCGACAGACCTGTGGTTTCTATATCGACATAGGCGATTTTCCCCATCTTGCATAGACGCCAATGCTCTTTGGGCTTTAATGAATGCTT
>CAZENM010000024.1:0-23530 GCA_964513575.1 uncultured bacterium
TCTATGGGGTTACGGAACCATCAGGCAACAGTGATCCTCCACAGGCTAAAGCCTGCAAGGAGCATTGACTCTATGGGGTTACGGAACCATCAGGCAACAGTGATCCTCCACAGGCTAAAGCCTGTGCTACGAGAAGCATTGACTCTATGGGGTTACAGAACCATGGGGCAACAGTGACCCTCCACAGGCTAAAGCCTGTGCCACGAGGGGTATTAACTAATACTTTGTTGTGTTAATTATTTGAAGATCCTGCTATTCTCTTGATTCAATTAAATGGGCGATTAATAATGACTACAATTTCTTCATTTTCATTTTGCGACAAAATCGTCCAAACTTGCGCCTCCCCTAACCAAAAATTACCCGGCGCAGCTTTATTCGTTGTAGTCCCCCTAGCAATGGTGCTCACCCCCCTGACTCTTGTTGCCGATCTTGCGATTGGAACTGTAACCGCGGCTTTTGAAAATATTAGATACGGGAATTCTGATCGTCGCGGCGAGATTCTCTTCAGCAAGTTTGTGATTTCTCCGATCCAGCACGTTGTTTTTGCGGGTACGTCCCTCCTATCCGCGGCAATTGTCTTTAAAATAAGTCTGATTGCAGCCCCGCTTTTAGCGTTGACCCCTGTCCCATTAGCTGTAGGGCTTTTCCTACTTACATCTCCTTGGACGTATCGTTTAGCGTGAGAAACAGCTAATAAATTGGAAACTCCTAACTTTACGATATTCCATGACTGCAAACTTCCTCCAGTCCAGCAGGCATTTCATAAAATTCTAAACGAGAATAAAAAGTTAGAATCCGAAAAGAAATGGTTCGAGCTTGATGATGTCATATATTATTGTCCCCAGAAGCTTCCCTTATTTATCCAGTCCATTATTTTAGACCTGTTTTTAGACCCCAAAGGGACTCAAGAATTAAAACAGAAAATTAATGTCGATTATTTCATGGAATTAAACTCGAACGCTTCTCAACAGAGTATTTTCAGAAGAATTGACTCACTTTCACAAAACCTCAGAAAAGACCAATCACTCATCACAAAGATGAAAGATGTGCTTTTCCAGGTTGGAAAGGACGATCTTGATGAGAAAGAAAAAGAAATTTACAATGAATTCATCGCAATCTCATTTTCTTTCACTCGCAATCAAAATTTTCTAAAAGAGCTTAACGAATATATTAATACGCAGGTAGTTAATCTTCAACGAGCCCCTGAGCGAGTTTAATTCCGTGGGGGGTAAGATATACCATATCCTCATCACCCTTACGGACAAAGTTCGCTTGAATCAGCAACTTACAGATAGTATCAACAGCCTTTTCATTTAACACAGCCCTTACACCTACTTCATAGCGTTGAAAAGGAGTATCAACCTCACCGCTTTCGAGTGCCATTTCATAGAGGGTAATGATGTATCTTTCGTCTTTTGTGCGAGTGGATCTATTTCTGCTCATATGTTATATCCCTTTTTTAAGTCTTGCGCCTGTGGGTGTATCTTCGATTACAAAACCGCGTTCATGAATTAGATCGCGAAGTTGATCAGATAGGGCCCAATTTTTATCTTTACGTGCTTGAATTCTTTTTTCTAATGCTTCAACCAAATCTGCTGGTATCTCTTCTTGAATATTAAATTCCAGAAACCCAAGGACTTCGTTCAGGCGCTGAAGAAACCTTAACACCTCTTCAGCATCACCCGATCCAATTTTATTTTCATCGGCCTGAATATTTATTTGTCGGATGAAGTCAAAAAGCGCGCCTAATCCCTGAGAAATATTGAAATCGTCGCCTAAGGCTTCAGCAAATTCCAAGTAACACTTCTCAATCAGTGGTGAAACATCTCCATTCGGAGCGGTACCCTTCTTCAGTTCCAACATTCTTAATATAAAGTCCTGAAGCCTCTGCAATGCATTTTTTGCTGCTTCAAGACCCGCAAATGTAAAATTCAACTGGGTTTTGTAATGGGTGCCAATCAAGAGATAGCGGATTTGGAGGGGGTTAAACCCTTTTTCTAGGAGATCGCGGATCGAATAGAAATTGCCCAAGCTTTTCGACATTTTTTTATTATCGACAAGCAAATGTTCGACATGAAGCCAATAATTTGAAAAAATCTTTCCGGAACACGATTCAGATTGGGCGATTTCATTCTCGTGATGGGGGAACATATTGTCGACTCCACCCACATGGATATCTAACGTTTCACCGAGCAATTTCATAGCCATTACGGAGCATTCAAGGTGCCACCCGGGTCTTCCCGGACCGTAGGGACTTTCCCAATAGATTTTTCCATCTCTTTCAGGCTCATAAGCTTTCCATAAAACGAAATCAGCGGCGTTGTCTTTTTCATATTCATCATGTGAGACCCGTTCTGAAGCACCTTGCTCAAGTTCATCAAGATGAAAATGAGAAAGGCATCCATACTTCGGAAATTTTTTTATTGCGAAGTAGACGCTTCCGTCGCTGCCTTTGTAGGCGACATTCTTCTGGAGGAGTTCCTGGATCATTTCGATCATTTGAGGGATATATTCTGTAGCTGCAGGATAATGCTCAGCAGGCTGTATTTTTAGCGTCTTTAGATCGTCGAAAAAAGCCTGTGTATAGGGAGTTGTAAATTCATCCAGGGTAATATTTTTGGCAATCGCGCCCCGAATGGTCTTATCATCCACATCGGTGATGTTCATCACCTGTGTGATCTTATACCCGAAAAATTGAATTGTTCTACGCAGCAAGTCTTCGAACATATAGGTGCGGAAATTTCCAATATGCGCGAAGTTATAAACCGTGGGCCCGCAAGTATACATGCGAACATGTCCTGGCTGAATAGGCTTTAGAGGTTCTTTTGCGCGTGTCAGGGTATTGAATAACTTAAGCTCAATAGTCTTATCTTTGATTGTCAATGTCATGGTCGTCTCTTTAAATTCCTGCTTCCAATTTTCGGTAGTTAATTTTTCCCGTTCCCATTAGGGGTATTTCGTCGATTTTCTTAATGGAGAAGATCTTCACTAAATTGCTGAAGCCATCGTCTTTTAAAAATTTATTCAAATCCTCGAGTGAAATTTCTGAAAATTTTGTAAAAAGGGTAATTTTTGGTTTATCCCCCGGGATTTCTTTTGCACAAATTGCCAAGGAAGGCCCTCCTTCTTTCTCGAATTGAAACCCTTGGCTGATCGCGTATCTTGTGATGGCATCCTCAATAGATCCAAGGCTAACCATTTCACCACCCACCTTAATAAATCGCTTAAGCCGCCCTGTAATATTCAAGCAACCTTCTTCATCAATAAAACCAAGGTCTCCGGTTTTGTACCATTCCTTCCCGTCATGCATCACAAACGGGGAACTTACATCGCGATTAAGATAACCCGAAAACACGTTGGGACCGCGAGCTAAAATCATACCTTGTTCGCCTTTGGCGATGGCGACTCCGGTTTCAGCATGAACAACATCAAGTTCCACACCGGCCAGCGGCCAGCCCACTCCACGATGAACAACGCCTAATTTGTTTGCTGTAAGCACCGGAGAGCATTCAGTAATTCCATATCCTTCAACAAGAATATCATGCTTTCCGACCTGATCGAGCATTGTGAAAAGTTCTTCCGGCGCTTTTTCAGCGCCGGTGACGCAAATTCGCATTGTTGACATTTGTTCTTTATCCGCAGCGCGTAACATTCCTCTAATAAAGGTTGGGGCGCCAACCATCACAGTGCAACTCCAATGCGCAAAGGCCTCTGCTAACTGTTTGCCATTTGTTGGGTCCGGAGAATATGCTGCCCTCATTCCAATGACAGGTCCGTATAATCCCGCAATCGTATATCCAAAGGAATGGAAAGGGGGTAAAGTGCAAAAGATCACATCGTCATTATAAAGTGAAACGTGTGTGACCACCGATTTCATATTCGTAATGATATTGTTATGGCTTAGAGGCACCCCTTTTGGCATGCTTTCGGTACCGCTTGTAAATAAGATTACAGCAAAGCTATCGGGCGTCAGTCGATCAGCGCCAAATAAACGGAGGATCGAGCTTGTGGATTGCTTTGAACGAACAACGGCTTTTAGTTTTTTGATGATGGAGACTTCTCTGGCAACATCTTCTAACATCACTAGTGAATCTTCAATTCCATTCAACTCAACATTTCCTAATCGATCAAGAAATGCCCACGAACTCAGGACTATTTTTACACCCGAGAGTTGAACGACCTGTTCCAAGTGACGGGGACCTACAGTCCAATTGATCATGAGGGGAATTTTACCTGCCAATTGCAGCGCCAACTCAACGATTACAGATGCAGCGGAGGCGGGCAACATAACTCCGATATTATCTCCGGGCAGTTTTTTAAATTCTTCTGCGAGTAGAACGATTCTCATTTTCATTTGTGAATAGGTCAACACTCCGGACCGGGCATCTGCGACAGCGGGTTCGTTAGGCATAGAAGCAGCGGTATTGAGGAACATTTCGATTAACGTACTGCCTTCAGGGATATTAATCACTTCTCTTTTGTCTTTTCGTCCCCATTTGGAAGTGTCCATGACTATTTGCTCTTCTTCCTCATAGACAGCGACTTTCTTCGCGGCAATCCCCATCATCATACCTACAGTGGTAATTTGGTGGACGGGCACACCTTTCACTGCAAATTCTTCGTGAAGAAATGAAGACAATTCAGCGGTATCTAAAGAATCCAGACCTAGATCGCTTGCAAAATCTAATTCAGGGGTAATTTTTTCGGGGGGAAGACTCGTGATTTGCGCAATTTTCTGAATAACCTTCTCGCGGACTTCGGGATGGATTTCATCAATATTAATCTTTGAGTCCCCATTCTTCTTCAATTCTGCAATCTGAGGAACATCATTATTCCAAATGGTATAGGGGCGTAGAATCAACGAATCGCCCGGTTCGCTCCCTTCTTGCGGGGTTAGGCCGTCTGGTTGATTGTAAAAATTTTCTAAATATTGATTGATCTCTAGACGTGAGCCTTTAAAAGGGAAATCAGCAGGCGCCTGAACGAATTCGATAATCACTTCGCGTCGGGGCGTAAAGAAAAGAAAATTCTTTAAGCAAGCTTTGAATCCACTAAGGACTGTCTCCCACATGGGCACGGGTTTTCCGGTCAGAGCCCGAGAAAACGAACTTCCCCACAGTCCTTTAATTCGGACTAATACGATGTTTGCTTCGGGAGTTTCGTTGATAATTTTCTGGATCGCGGAAGCTCCGCCCACTACTTCTAAATTCGTATGTTTCACTCGGCCGGCGGGGTAGAGTAAAAAGTTATTTCCCCGCTTCAGTGAATTGATGACTTCCTGGATAACTTGCTCGCTCTTTTTCTTTTTAAGGCTGTTGCTGGATGTGCTAAAATTGGGAACCGGCAGAGCCTCTAGGATCTTCATAATAGGGTGAATGATCGGTTTATAGTACATGTACTCCACAATCGTTGGACGGATTGTGTACCTTGGATAGGTATACATCGACATTAATATGGGGTCGATGAAATAGGTAGGATGATTAGGAAGAAAAAGAACTCCTCCGGGATGTTTCAAATTCTTTTTATTGATGTGTTCCCACCCCTTAACAGTCACTCGATACCTAAACCATAAAGCAGCTTTCATGACACAATAAAGCAGAAATTGAATAACATATTTCATAAAATTACCCCATTAGTATTTAAGCGACCATTATCCAGAATACAGAGAAAAAAGACAAGCGTTAGAAATTCCAATGGAATTCACACAGCCTCTTTGCCTTTTATTGGGTCGATTGGTAAACTATCACTGCACCCTAAAGGAGATTCTCTTATGCCACATAAAAAATCCAAAGAGCAGATCAGCGCACTTTACCATACTCCCCTTTTGGATCTGGTTTATCAAGCCGCGACCACACACCGCGAACACAACAACGCACAAGAAGTTCAACTTTGCAGCCTCCATTCGATAAAGACCGGCGGGTGTTCAGAAGATTGCTCGTACTGTCCTCAATCCGCGCGTTACAAAACAGGCGTGCAAATGGAACGGCTTATGCCCGTAGATGAAGTCGTTAGAAGAGCAAAAAACGCCAAAGAAGCCGGATGTTCCAGATTTTGTATGGGTGCCGCCTGGAGACAGGTGCGAGATAATAAAGATTTCGATAGCGTTTTAGAGATGATCAAACAAGTAAAAAATGAAGGTCTCGAGGTTTGCGTCACTCTTGGTATGCTAAATGAAGAACAAGCTCAAAAACTCAAAGAGGCGGGACTCTACGCTTACAACCACAACATCGACACTAGTCGCGAGCATTATCCTAATGTGATCACCACCCGCTCATTCGACGAAAGACTCGAAACGCTGGAAAATGTCCGGGATGCGGGAATTTCGGTGTGCTGTGGAGGGATCTTAGGACTCGGTGAGACCACTGAAGATAGAATCAGCTTTCTTCATACCCTTTGTAACATGGAACCACCTCCAGAATCAGTACCGATTAATACGCTGGTTGCTGTTGCCGGAACCCCACTTGCGCAACAGAAAAAGGTTCCATTTTTCGACCTTTTACGAACAATAGCGACAGCACGGATACTGATGCCTTCGGCAATGGTACGTCTTTCTGCCGGTCGGTATGAAATGAGCGATTCAGAACAAGCGTTCTGCTTCTTAGCAGGGGCTAATTCTATCCACACCGGAGAGAAGCTGCTAACAACTCCGAACTGTGGCTATGGTAATGATTTAGAACTGTTAGGCGCTCTGGGATTAAGACCGCGACAGGCATCGAAACAAGAGTCCTGCCATTCAGAACATATTTAAGGACGATTTCAACGCAAAGCGGAACCGATTCTTCGGCCCCCCTATCGAGGCTGTGAAAAAATAGAGATCCAGTTTGCTTTCGCCGATCTTTTTTGTCTTTTCATACAAATGCCCCCGCTCACAACGGATATCAGCGTTGTGAGCGGGGGCATTTGTATGAAAATCCTAAAAAATCTCGATCGAAATCAAACGGATTCTAATTTTCTCACAGCCTCATCGGGAAATAACAATTTTTGGTAGGTCGTGGAGTCGCTTATTTTTTTGAAACATTTAAATACCCTAAAAGCCCCGTTAGATTTCTGCTTTAATATTGACAAAAAGGTATTAATCGTTCAAAATACGTCTTACTATTTGAATTCAGGTAACTAACAATGGCTAATTATAACATAACAACTACTTACGTCATTGGTGTTCCCGCTTTCCCAATAAACCCCTATTTACAATTTCACCAAAACGATGCTGATTTACGCACTGAATTAAACACCGCCATCGAACTGGCAAATCGTGTGCAATCTCTGTCTCACGGATACATTTTTTCGGAAGAAGCCAGTACAGCCGAAGTTGTTTTTTCTGAACTATTAAACGCCCCCTTTAGAGCAACAAGCTATCCCATACGGAATAAAATCATCATCAACAAAGAGTCTTTCAGCAAACTTAGTGGAGATTTATACGCTCAAGTTTTTTCTATTATCTTTGAACGATTTAACATCTCTTGCAAAAAAGAATATCTTGAGATCGTTTTAGAGGCGAAGCACTCCGATATCGATAAAGAAACTTTTGTAGAGCGTATCGAAAAACTCGAGCACACTAATTATATTGCTGCCCGTGAAGTGTTAATTATGGGAGTACAAAGGGGTGTCTTACGATCCTCAATACATAATTCTTCGAAGATATTTGCCGATTTCACCACACACTATAAATACCAACAACTGATGAAACATTCCCAGTTTATCGCTAACCAATACAATCGAATAACAGGCAGAAGAAAACCGTCTTATCAGGGAACATTTCCGCTCGCACGCAAACACCTTACACAAGAACAGAAGAACCTTATCATCGCTATCTTCGTAACAAAATTAAACATGTCGCGAGAGGTTGACAACGGCCCTAGCAAGCTATCAATAGGCTGTTGCATCGTTTTTTCAGACTTATTGAAAAGATCCGCAACCATTCAAGATTCTCTTCAAATTAGAGCAATCAAAACTCTCATACGACCACGATCAATAAAAATATTGGCAAAATTTCATCCGATTCAAATTGAGACAATCCACCAACTCTTCACAGAAAATGAGTTAGCTGACCTAAGGACCGTCGCAATTAAGCGACTGTTTTTGAATGGCGACTCGGCGTTCTCCAAAAATTTCATTGATCCCAAAAAAACCTTAAGAACATTTCAGCAAAATAACATTTAATCGATAGACAACTTGACTTTAGAGGCGATGACTGAATCACCCCTAAAGCCAAGGTAAAGAATCTTATGAAAATAATTCCGAAGGATATTGGATGAAAATACCTCGGTTAATCGCTGCTTGTGGATCTTCTTCGTTCAGAGTCAACCCTAAATATGGCCCTAAATCGAAAACTAAATCTGTGTTGATCATGTAGCGAACCGGATTTATCATATTTTGGACTGAATCTTGATTATAGTTGTTGAATGCTCTTTGCGCGATAGCTAATAACGCTTCCGAAGTAAATGATGGGAGTCCCGGAATAATAGTATGAGATGTCAGGTTAACATCATGTACAGCATAATATAAAACAGGGAAAGCCGATACAACGATAAAATCTGATTTATACATTTCAATTTTAAACGGAAAATCTTGGTAAACACACAGGGAACGGTCTTCGCTACGAGCGATGCTGGTAGCGTTTTGAATCATTTCAATCAATTTATTAACGCTTGTTATGTATTCAGGAGGGAAAAAAGAGGACGTTTTTACACCCTCATGGCCATCATTTTCAGTAAAACGAAAAGAAGCCTGAAATACTCCGTTTGCGGCACGAACATAATTAAATAGATCATTGAAGCGCAAATCAGTGTTTAGACAGAAGTGGTATCCTCTTCTGTTTATTTGGGTACAGTGATCGATATCAATAATTAACATAGGGGGGGAACCATCTAATGGCTTATTAACGGATTCCACAAAAATCGTGAATATAGTCTTAAAACTCTCTTCAAAGTGGGTGCCCCTGACGGCCGTATGGGCTATACGCCAAAATTCTTCCGGATTACTTTCCACGGGAAATCCAACAAGCTCCTCGAGGGTCTGATTATGCTGACCTCGCGCATGGGTCGATCGAAGGGCCCTTGTGGGTGTATCGGGTAAACTTGACAATGTTGCAATTCCCTCGTCCATCCTGGAAAGGATCTCGTCTTTTGGGTCAACAACGGGTGCTTCAGTCCACCAAAGCATATTTTCTAGCTCTTCGACTGTGGGCATCTTACCGATATTACCATCAAGTCCTATTGGCTCAGGAATTTCCACATTGTCATCCGGATCATTCCCGCTTATAGTATCGGAATCAGAATCCGAAGAGGAAGATTGAATACTTTCTTCGGAATCTGAGCTATAGGGTGTCATAGCTATCCCGCTTGGTGTAGGAAACATATCCAAAGTAATATTCATGAAAGACAGGCCGCTTGTTGGTCCAATAGACATTTTTTTACCTAATTTTAAGGGATGATAAATCATTTAATGAGAAAATAATAACAAGTATGAGGTTTAAAGTGAATGAATTAAGAATAATTCACATCCTAGCACTGCGAATTCAAAATTCAACAACGTACATAGCTTCTAGAAATTGAGCATTTAAAAAAGAGTCTATTGAGTTTTATGGCTCATCGCACAAATGAGAGTTTATGTAGCCCTTACGGAGGCAATTGCAGAAATATCAATATTTTTTTTAAATTCCATCTGAATTTGCGAAAAATTTTCAAGAAAATTTTAATTCTGTAATTGCCTCCGAAGGGCGGTCGTGTGCGCGATATTTACCATGCGTTATTATCCTACGAATTTCCAACAAAATGATATTTTACAACCACGCCCTTCGGGGGTGGTTGGAACGCCTTATTCTGCTGAAAATTCGCTGACTGGAACAGTCCTGTTAAGCTAGACTTTAAGCTTGTGATGCTCCCACAAGGTTTCCGACTTTTTGCATAGGGCGCTTAAATGACGAGATACAATAAAAAGATAATCCGATAGCCTGTTCAGATAGACAACAACATTTTTGTTGACGTCTCCAGCCTTCTGCAAGGGAATCACTTGCCTTTCAGCTCTTCTACACACACTTCGGGCTAGATGAAGAGCCGCGCCGCAGGGATGCCCCCCAGGCAGAATAAACGTATGTAAAACGGGGAGCTCTTCGACCATTTTATCGATCCACTGTTCTAAAAGGGCTATTTCTTCATTATCGAATCGTGTTTTTTCAAGCTTTGAGGTTGATGTCGACGATCTGGGTGTTGCTAGAGCGGCACCCAAGTCGAATAAAGCGTGTTGAACAGTTTCCAGCTGTTCTCTGGCATCATCAAAACCTAATTCCGGAGGCATTAAAGAAATTGCCAGACCGATTGCGCAGTTGCATTCATCTACTGTTCCTAACGCTTCAATGAAGGGGTCATTTTTAAGAACTCGTTTTCCGGTGAATAATGAAGTTTCTCCGTCGTCACCGGTTTTTGTATAAACTTTTGTCATTGTAAATCCTGTTATTCGGGGCTTAATTGTTGAAGTTTTTCACGAAAATCCCTCAGCTGTTCCGGAACATAGTCTCGCGCTTTTGTGATTTTTTCGCAATGTCGTAAGCATTTCCAGCCATTGGAGAAGTCAAGTCGTTTCGCGTATAAATTCGCTAGGTAAAATTCCACCGTCGAACTTCCACAATCGAGTTGGTGGTAGGCTTCTAACGCCTTTAAAGCTTGTCTTTCGTTACCCAGCTCAAGCCAGGAACCAGCAAGCCCTAGCCACCCTAGCCGGAATTCAGGAAATTCTTTAAGGATATTTTCGAATGCCTCTTTTTCTACAAGCAGCGATTTTCGATCACTTTCCATATGTTTAAGGAATCGTCCGATCCCGGCGGCGTCAATTTTTCCATTCAAAAAATCTTCGGCAATGGTGTCGGGGGACACTTGATGGGAAGAAAGCGGACCGACAGACTTTGCGAGGTGAAATCTTCCCTCCTCTTCTTTTCCATTGAGCAACAGAGTAATCCCTAGAAACTTATGCAACACATCGTAGTCTGGGTGATAGGGAAGAGCTTTCTTATAAGCTTTTTCAGCTAAGTCAAACCTCTCCGTCCCTAGATAGACCGAGGCTTGGTTAATGAATGCTAAAGCGATGACCTGTTTGATATTCTGCTGTTCTAAAGCACATGTTTCTAAGGACAGATACTCCTCGCTATCTATATGAACGCCACGGCAGGTCGTTTCTATATTAACTTCGTCGTTTCCTTGCTTATACCGCACATAGATGTGACCCGGAGGGGTAATCATCTCGAGCGGGAGGTCTAACCTCTGCGCCAGACACAGGTAAAGGATAGACACCCCCAAACACACTCCTTTGCGAGAGTTTAAAACTGTAGGAAGAAAGGTATAGACATCGATATCCTTGATAGAGAGAGATTGCGGAGGGAATCTATACCCCAATTCAAAAAAAATCAACTCGTTCATCACACGAATTTTTTCTTTGGGCGGGGCATTGATCGGAATTCTAGCGAGAACTTGGAGAGCCATTAAATCGAGAAGCGCTTCATAGCTCCGCATTTTCTCCCACCCTCGAGGCGTCTCATCAAGAAGACTTAGAAAGATCCCCCTGGCAAGATCTACTTCTTTTGAAGGAAGGTTAATGACCTCTTGTTCTGTGGTGGCGATTGCGCCTTTTAATTTTCTATTGGGGAGTGTCGCGGCTAATTCGTCTATCAAAGCAATCTCAGACTCTTTCAGGATTACCGGCTCGTCATCCCGTTGATTAATTAGGGCCACTAAGGAACCTGTAACTTCGGGAAAACGAGAAAGCATTGCAGAGGAGTTATTCACCCTTCCCTTTCCCAACAAAAGCCAAGCATCCTGGAGCGCTCTTTGCCCGTAAGATGTGTCGCTATAAAGCTGGTAGAAGGCCAGATGTTGAGAAATCGAAGTGGGTGAGAGGCTGGAATAAAGCATTTTGATATGGGCGTCAGTCTCGGCTGAAAGGGAAGAAAAAAAGAAAATTAATGTACATAATAGGGTTTTGATCAGATGTTTCAATTTTGAGTTTGAGGTGATTTGTTCGACTGTAGGGATTAGTTTTAATGTCCAGTTACTGTCCGACACCACCCCTGGGGTATTAATACGTTCTTCTTCGGGTCTATTCCAGGCAAGTTCAGGGACGCAGTTCAAATATTCGTTGATCAGGTTAATATGGTATAGGCTGCCGGTCCGATGACTATCTTTGAGGATTGCGATTCTATGCTCAATACTCAAGGGATGTGCGTAGAGCCACCCCTTGTTTTGCGCGTAGGTACCCGCCTCTTCCGACTGGTTCTCCCACCACTCCGTCAGAAGCTCAGAATCATGCGTGGAAACAGTTGTTAAACTTTCCCTGATATAGTCTTGTATGGGAATATAGGAACGATCTGTATGCCAATGCCTTTCCCAACGCATTACGCGCGTACCACAAATCTGATGCTCCCGAAGGTAAACACGCACCTCATCGGGAACCGTTCCCAAATCTTCGGCTATGGGAATCATGGCAGAGTGATCGATCATCATCGTGAGAATTTCATTACCGTGCGCAATCCAAGTAGAAGGATCGCCGGGATAAAACTCACCGTCAAGAGCCTTATGCCCTAAGGGAACTCCCCAGATTCTGAAGAACCCCACGGCATGATCGATCCGATAAATATCGTACAGCGGGGAGGCGGAGTCCAGGCGATCAATCCACCAACGGTATCCCTCTTCCTTAAGTTTATCCCAGCGATATAAGGGAAATCCCCAATACTGTCCCTCGCTGGAATATTGATCTGGAGGGGCCCCGGCGGCGTGTGCGAGATCAAATAGACGTTGATTTAGCCAAACATCCGCACTTTCCCGATTGATTAGGATCGGAAGATCTCCCATTATAGAAACACCAAATTCCTCGGCGACTTTTTTTACCTGCTCCATTTGATGAAAGCACAAAAACTGTACAAAGATATGAAACTCAATTTCCGTCTCGAACTTCGACTCCAATTCTTTCAAAGCTACAGGATCGCAAATCCGGAGCGACTCTTCCCACTCTTCCCATGGCTTCCAATGTGTGCATTGCTTAAGAGATTTAAATAGCGCATACCCTTTAAGCCACTCAGAGGAATAAAAAAACTGAGCGAAATGATGGTTTTCAAAGATTTCTTTTCTGAAGTGTCCAAAGTAATCTTTTAGGAAGTTCATCTTCCCGTCCAGAACAGCCTGATAATCTACCTGAGGGGCGGTATTCAGCTCTTGAAGGTTTTGGAGCTGTTCTTTAAGATTCGGGTGCGTCTCCAATCCGGGAAGGTAAACAAGGCTAAGAAAAACTGGGTTTAGCGCTGTGGAGGTTAAGGCGCAATAGGGGCTTGTTTCGGGCCCTGTGTCGTTTAAGGGCAGCGTTTGGATTACGGAAAATCCGACTTCACTGCACCAGCGAATCATTGGGATCAGGTCCAAGTATTCCCCGATTCCGCAAGATTGCTCGCTACGAAGGGAAAATAGAGGAATATTCACGCCATGCTTATGTTCTGAAGGAAGCTTAAAAGGCATATAAACTCCGTTAAAGGGGTTCAAAATCTCGCGGAGTATTTAAAAAGCTAATCGGTGTAGAGACTGATTTATTGCTATCATATCTATTCAGCAAATCACAAACAACAAAATTGAGTTTACTTAAAAGGTCCCTAATAGGGACCCAGTCATAGGGTTTTTGGATGCTTCTATCGAGCTTAGCGCGATAGATCTCCATATTTACATCGAATCGTTCTTGCAATAGAATGAAGCTCGAGTCAATAAATCCATAAAAACCCTGTTCGAAAGCCGCGGTCATATTCCCTACATTCCGCAGTTCTATATTTTTACACAATCTTTCGTAAAGGTCTTCATTCCTTCGGATCCGTTTGTGGTTTTTTTTGACCTCATGTCCAATTTCATCGACGATTCTTTTTGCCATATCGCGGCAACGTATGAGACACTCGTTAGCAGGAAGTACATGACAGCCGTCAAAAGTCAAAGCGGTAAAGGAGTTTTCTTCTAAAATTGCAGAATAATGCCGGTAGGTGATGGGGGGTTCAGAAGCAAATATTTTCGAGTATCCATAAAAAGTAATCAAATCTGTTGGGTTTTCTAAGGCGGGTGAGTCTAACACACGTTGATTCGCGATCTGCCTTAGGCGAGACAGCCCATTAAATAACGAAACATTTTTTTCCAGCTCGAATAAGGCTTGGTAAAGGGTGCCGCAATCCAAATAGAGTTTGTTTGCGACCGACACGATATAGCACCGCATTACTTCTGCTCGAAGAGACGCTTTGCGATTCACCATACGCCGAAAATTATTATTTTGTAGAAATCGGTCGATTAATATTTTTGGGGATTGCTGAACACGAACAACAACTCCCTCTTCAATCGGTTTAGTTGTAAAAGTATCTCGATTTTGTTGCAGAATAATATCGATCAGACCAACAAGTTTATGCATTGCTTCTTCCATTTTGGATCGCAAATCTTTAGTGATCCTTTGACCCGGCTCAATACGGACCCACATAGGCCATTTCTTTTTAGGGCTTAGAATGAGAAGGTGGGAATCGCTAAGCCGTTTCAACCCCCCTCCTTCACTTACCGGGGATTTTTCAGCTGTAGCTCTAAAAAACCGACGTAGTCGTCTTTCTGTTTCATATCTTACTGTTCTGTTTTCTTGATCAAGACTCTTTGATAGTGAAATGGCAGGCGCGGATATGGTTTTAAGTGTATGAAAAACAAGAGGGGAAATTTTTACCGTCTCAAAACTTTCTGATTGAACCATATTTTTTCTTGAGGGTGAAAGAGGGGAATTTCGACTAGTGTACCTTTCAAAAAGTTCAAAATTATTTTGAAAATTCTTATCAAGTAGTAGACGTGGAATTTTGTGTGATTGTGAGGAAGACGCTGCCATAAAAGCCTCCAGTGCTAATTTCACGCCCAACTTAACCGTCTTTCAGATTCAAGTAAATACTTTTCGAAAATAGTTTCACCAAAGATTAACCGAGCCTTAACATCAAATTTACATTCTTATAGTAAAATTTAAGTATAAATAAAAAAAGGATTAAAAATGCCAGTTGATAAAACACACAATAATTCACCGGTTAATCTATTAAACAGGCAAATCGACAGATTTTCTAAGGAAGACTCTTTTTGTAAAAAAGAAATTTTTTCTCGAATTACATGCGCAGTACTTTATCCCCTAGCGACGCTGGCATCCATTCCTTATCATGCAGCCGCTGCGGTTGTTCGAGTACCGGTAGGGTTATGCAGCGCCATGAATCCACTATCATATAGAACAAGCGACAACTCGAATCGGAAATTTGAAAATCTTAAGCAAGGAAGCTTGCATCTTGTAAAAATCGCCTTCTGCTTTGCGAATATACTCCTATTTCCCATTATTGGGACTGTCGGAATATTTAGCCCGGAAGCTTTTGTTAGGTATCATAAGTTTTTAGGGCTGGTCAAAAATGAAAAGGTAAGCAGAGAACTTATCTCAAGCCTTCCTGACGATCAACAATCTGTTTTTAAAGATTACTACGACAGCCTTGAAAAATCCCCGATCCTACTAGATCAAGCTGCCGTCAGAACATATTGTAAAGAATTAGGACTTCCCCTGACACAATCCAACATCGATTACGCAAGAAGCCTATTGGAAAACCCCTTGTAATAGCGATTAAAGACCGAACATTCCTGTAGACTTTCCTCTTGGATTGGTTTCGCTTACCTGAGGGACATCTCCCCTAATGATCGCTTCTTTCCAGGCTTGGGCTTTTTGTTTAAAAAAGACTAAAAAGGCAGATAATTTTTCCCCGTTCAACTCTTTTGCCCACAAATATTCGAAAAAGATCAAATGATTGGTTTTTTGACTAAAGGCGAATGTGCCATAACGTGGGTAAGGAAGACCATTTGCTCTCAACGCTTCTTTAAATAGCGTCTGTCGGTAACGTCCACCGGGAACCTCCCCTAGCTTTGTTCCTACACACAAAAACTCCCCCGAGGGATCTAACTCCAGCTGAACCTCCAAACCATTTTCAAAGCGGATTTGACAGCTTTCATTTTTATCGGAATGAAGATCTTCGATATGAATCGATTTTTCCAAATCTTTTAGAATTGTATTCAGCAGATCCATGACCATAGGTGTGCCTCGCTTATTCTTCTTTAGTTTCCTCTACTTCGGACTCTTCTTCTTCCATCCCCTCTTGTTCCTCCAGCTCTTCCAGCTCATCTTCTAGGTCTTCGAGCGCTTCGATGATGGCCATATAGAGCTCGTCGCGGTGTTGTACCGAGCGGTAGATTTGATTCATCGCAACTTCTCTGACCGCATCGCGGAGCTGGCTAAGGGCAATTATCTTCGCGTGGATCCATTTTTCGATTCCCAGGCGCACAGTGGATTCTTTGACTTTTCCGGAAGTTGGATACCGTTCTGTTGCTAGGGTCATGAAGGCTTTTGCCATTAATTCGAAGTTGAGTTGCGCGGGAAGTTCGATTCCTTCTTTATCAAAAAGGGTTTCCATCAGGTGCATTCTATTTCTAAAGAACCTGTAAACCCCTAAAATCGCCTGAAGGGAGCGGGTTTCGGTGAAAAGCCTGTGGAGCATTCCTCTTGGAATTGAGGGACCTTGAGACTTCATGTCGGAACCAAGGGAATGCAAGAGAAAATCGATAACCTTTTTGAGCTCTTTGAAGGCATACTTTTGGGAAAGCTCCTCAAAAAGCGTATTGGAGTCTCTAGGGTTTCCGGTGACTTCCCCATAAGGATCCCGCCGGTTTGAAGGCGTTCCCAACCCTTTTTCAAATGCCTCGCGGGCCTGTAAACCGATATTCCTTCCAGCGGCAATTTCCCGTCCTCGGTCCCTGTTCAGCATTTCCCGCGCTTCTTGCACTTTGCTGGCTAGCTCACCGTCAGTGGTTGTAAGAAGGAATTCTAGAGCCTCATCGGCTAGGGAAACATCGGGATAAAACTCCAACACTTTTTTAAGAATATCTTCGGCGGTATCATCGGGTTTAATGTATTCGCGAAGGAGCACAAGGACATTGGATTTCAGCTCGGGATTACGCTGCTGGAAACGGCCGGCCATGTCTTTGATTAACTCTAACGGGAGCAGTCTTGCTGATTTCTCGTTGGTTTGCATCATTTTCTGAATACGGGATTTGCTCGATTTGATCGATTTTTGAGTTGTCTGCATCCTGGAGCCAAAGGGATTAACCTGGTCTTTTTGGTCGGTAATAAACGCTTTCATGCTGTCCTGACGTTCAGCCGTCAGTTCAGCTTGAGTGTCCATACCGGCCTGTTGCATCGCCTTGATGGTGAGATCTCCCCCATCAGGTAGATGGTCTCCAACTCCTCCAAATGAGCTCATTTACGCCTCCTAAATTTGGATACGACCAAGGGGTTGAATCCTTATTTCGGGAACGATTTCTTGATAGGACACCACGGAAATATCTGTAAACTCCATCTCAATCAGCTTTCGTACAAAACGGCGGACGTCGATAGCGGTGAGGACCACGGGAGCCTGTCCACCGGGAGGTGGTGGTGCCACGGTATTCCGAACGCTTTGCAGAATCATCTGGACGGAGTCCGGATCCAGCGCCAGGTAAGATCCTGCGGAGGTCTGTTTAATCGCCCCGCGGACCATGTCTTCAATTTCAGGATCCAGAATGTACACAGAAAGCACAGACTGTCCCTGTGAGTATTTATAGCTAATATAACGTTTTAGCGAGGAGCGCACATACTCAGTCAATAGAACCGTGTCTTTTTCCGTCTGGGCCCATTCGCTAAGAGCTTCCATAATCGTACGAAGGTCTTTTACGGAAATTTGTTCTTGGATCAAACGTTTAAAAATATCTGTCATTTTTTGCAGGGGGATAAGTCGCGTGACTTCCTTTACCAGATCGGGGAATGATTTTTCCATAAATTCCAGCATGGACTTGACTTCTTGAATCCCCACAAACTCATTTGCATAATGGCGGAAGAAGTAGGAAATATGAAGGATCATTACCTCCAAAGAATTCCAATATTTAATGCCGGCCTTATCCAATAGTTCTTTATACTTAAGTTCGACCCATAGCGAGGGAAGCCCAAGAGCATTTTTATAGCTTGTGTAGGGAAGATTATACCGTTTTAAATTTTCTTCGCTTTCATTCGTTAGAACATACCCCTCTAAAACTCTTCCTCGAATAACAGGAACTTCGTTCAGTTGAATCGAATATTCATCTTTATCAAGAATCGGAGAATCTGTTCGAACGTGCACGCCGGGATAACGGACTCCAAGGTCGGAATAGAGAGCCTGCCTCATTCGCGGGATCATCTGATCGACGAAACTTTGACCTTTTTGAGCTTTGGCAATTTCGGCCGTCAATCCTCTGCCCACTTCTAAGATGACCGGGAGGGTCAGCGCATAGCTGTCGATTCCTCCACCGGCAATAACTTTATGCCCCGTCACAGACGTATCTACCGCAGCGGATTCCATTGAACCGCCGCCGCCGATTCCCTTTCCGCTAGCGATACCTTCCGGCGACACTTGCTCTGTGGACCATAGTGCGTAACCGATCATTCCCAAAACAGCCGAAATGATCATAAATGGGGGTGTTGGCATTCCTGGAACAATTGCCATTCCCATAAGGAAGGCTGCAGCGATCATGAGAGCTTTTGGCTGCTTCATGATCTGTCCGGAAATTTCGCTACCTAAGTTACTCTCGGCTCCGGTGTCATTTGACACCCGTGTGGTGATAATACCTGCGGTAATAGAGATTAATAGAGCGGGGATCTGGGAAACCAATCCGTCTCCGATGGAGAGAAGGGAGTAGGTTTGAGCCGCTTCCATACCGGTCATTCCATTAAGTGTAACCCCAATGATCATCCCCCCAACAACGTTGATTAAGGTGATGACAATCCCGGCGATCGCATCTCCTTTAACGAACTTCATCGCACCATCCATGGCTCCGTAAAGTTGGCTTTCCTTTTGAATGGCAAGGCGTCTGTCTCGGGCGATATTTTGGTCAATAATTCCGGCGCGAAGGTCGGCGTCGATACTCATCTGTTTACCGGGCATCGCATCCAAAGTAAAGCGGGCGGCCACTTCAGCAACGCGCTCCGCACCCTTTGTGATCACGATGAACTGGACTAGAGTAATGATCAAGAAGATCACACCCCCGACAACGAAGTTTCCTCCAACCACGAAGTTACCGAAGGATAAAATAATATCCCCGGCGTAAGCGTGGAGTAAAATCTGTTTTGTCGAAGCGATGTTAGTTCCCAAGCGATATAATGTCGTGATAAGGAGCAGGGAGGGGAACACCGAAAGTCCGACAGCGCTAGAGATGTATAGCGACACCATCAAAAGAGCAACGGAGATGCTCAAATTCAGAGCTAGCATGTAGTCGATGACATGGGGATTAATGGGAACGATAATCATTCCCAAAATACCGATAATCAGAACGGCTAGAGCAACGTCACTTCCTTTGGAAATATTGCTCTGGGCCCGAGCGCCGCCCAATCGTGCCGTTATACCTTCTAAAAGGCTTCTAATAAAATTCATTTGTTATTTCTCCACGAATTCAGTCTTATCCGGATCGTAATCTACAGGTGTATCAGTTTGTAGAGATGCAAGCCAACGTAATATTTCAGCCACTGCTTCATAGGTGTCTTCGGGGACGAACTCGTGAACATCACCCTCGTCCCAAAGTTTATGAGCTAGCTTAATATTACGTATGATAGGGATATTATTTTCTTCTGCAATTTTTATTATTCGCTCGGCCAAAATATCTGAGCCCATGGCAACAATATAAGGCGCCGCGTCCATTTCTTGTTCGTATCCTAGCGCAATAGCCAAGTGAGTCGGGTTAGTCACAACCGCAGTCGCCCTTTTCACTCCGCCGGTGGGCCCTTCGGAATAGGCCATTTCCTGCGCAATTTGTTTTCTTTTTCCTTTAATATGGGGGTCGCCCTCGGAATTCTTATATTCTTGCTTAATTTCGAATTTTTCCATCATCATTTCTTTTCCAAAATTGTATTTTTGGTAGGCAAAATCAAGAATCGCAATGGTTAAGAAGAATAATCCGACTTTAAAAATCACTTCCATTAGGAAGTTATTAAAAATCATCAGGGAATCATACATATTGAGATTAACGGCATGGATCAGCACGGGAAGGCTATTATACATCACCCCATAGATAAGATACGACGCAACCCCGATCTTTAAGCAAGACTTAATGAGTTCCACCAATGTTTTCATCTTAAATTTTTGTTTTAGATTATCTACAGGGTTAAACTTTTTGATATCGAACTTGAAAACTTCAGTCGTGAAAACTGGTCCGACCATTAAGAAATTGACAACCACGCCAATAATGCTAATTGCGACCATCACGGGGAGGCTGGTCATCAGGATGATATACATCGCATCTCCCCATTTTGCCGAGAGGAGCTGTAACAGATCGGGATTATTTATGGCTTTGAAAGCGCTTACAAGAAACCCGCCTATACTCCCATACAAGAACGACCCCATCCCAACGGTAATCCAGATAGACGCCACAAATGTAAAAGCAGACGGAAGATCCTGAGACTTAGCTACCTGACCTTTATTGCGAGCATCACGTAGCTTTTTCGGTGTAGCTTGTTCGGTTTTTTCGCCCATAAGACGCGGCTCCTCGTAAAGCTTTGCATGAGAATCCTTACGTTATAATTATAATCCTCAAAATTATGCTAGGTCAAGGGAAATATCCTATTGAAAATGAATTCATTGTCCCTGTAGACTATTACTTTATATTAAAGGATTACCATGGCCGGATTATCTTGTGGAATTGTAGGTTTGCCTAATGTTGGAAAATCAACCCTGTTTAACGCGCTGACCAGCAATTTGGCAGACGCCTCTAACTACCCCTTTTGCACCATCGAACCTAACATCGGAATCGTCGAGGTTTACGATCCACGCCTTCAGATCCTGTCAGATATTTCAAAGAGTAAAAAACTGATCTACGCGACCACAACTTTTGTAGACATCGCCGGACTCGTCGAAGGAGCTTCGAAGGGTGAAGGATTAGGAAACAAATTTTTACTTAATATCCGGGAAACAGACGCCATCGTTCACGTCGTAAGATGTTTTGATTCCTCCGACATCGTCCACGTCTCCGGGAATGTCGATCCGATCCGCGATATCGAAGTGATCAATTTAGAACTCATCCTTGCAGACCTTCAATCCGCCGAAAATGCTTACAATAGAGTAGAAAAACAAGCGAAGGGTAAAAAAGAAATGCAGCCCTTAGTGGAAACGTTGGATAAAGTGAGAAAACATTTCGACAAAAGCTTACCACTTAGAACCTTAGAACTTACAGACGAAGAAAAAGAACTCCTTATTCCCTTCCCTTTCCTTACAGGTAAAAAAGTTCTCTATGTCGCGAACGTTAGCGAAAATGAATTGCCTAGCTTGGAAAATGATTACGTTCAGCTCGTGCGCGAATACGCCGCCAAAGAAGGCAACTCAGTCATCCCGATCTGCGCGAAATTGGAAGAAGAAATTGCACAACTCCCCAAAGAAGAGCGAACAGGATTCCTTGAAAGTCTGGGCCTTGAAGAATCCGGCCTGCAACGTTTGATCCGAGAATCTTTTTCTATGCTAGGATTGATCACCTACCTCACCACCGGTGAAATTGAAACCAGAGCTTGGACAATCATCCGCGGAACCAACGCCGTAGACGCAGCCGCGAAAATCCACACCGACATCCAAAAAGGATTTATTCGCGCCGAAGTTGTGGGCTATGAAGACTTCGTCATCAATAAAGGACGTACAGGAGCCAAAGAAGCCGGAAAAGCTCGGGCGGAAGGGCGTGACTATATCGTGAAAGATGGCGATGTCATCCTATTTTTACATAACTAAATAAGGTCCATGATGGAAGTTTTTGCAACGTGTGGTCAGGGTCTAGAAGAGATCCTACTCAAAGAATTAAATAAACTAGGCTTTGATGATGCCACAACGGGCTATGGGGGCGTATACGTCAACCTAAAAGGCTTTGACGAAATCTACAAAATCAACTACTGCAGCAGAGTCGCAAGCCGTGTCCTACTCCCCTTAAAAAAATTCAATTGCCTTCATAAAGACAGCATCTACCAAAATGGTATGAAAATTAATTGGAGTGAATTGATCCCAAAGGGTAAAACCTTTGCCATCGACGGAAATGTAAGCCACCCAGGGATAAAAAACAGTCTATACGCGATTCAAGTTTTAAAAGACGCGATCTGCGATTCGATCCGCGATAAACGTGGGAATCGCCCCGATGTGGACATCAAAGAACCCGATGTCCAAATTAATTTATTTGTACACCAGCGTAAAGGGGTTATCAGCTTCGACACTTCAGGAGTCCCATTATATAAACGAGGCTACCGTCTAGAAACCGTCAACGCCCCCCTACAAGAAACATTAGCAGCAGCAATCCTATTGACTAGCCCTTGGGAATTTCCCTTATTCGACCCCTGCTGCGGTTCCGGAACATTTTTGATTGAAGCCGCTCTAATCGCTACCAACACCCCCCCAGGCTATATCCGACAAAAATGGGGATTTATGCTCCATCCGCAGTTTGACACATTAGCATGGCTGCGAGTAAAAAACAGCGCAGACGACCATCGCATCGCGCTTGCCCCGGGATTAATAAATGGTTGTGATATAGATATCCATGCTGTGAACGCAGCTAAAGCAAACCTTAAAGCTTCCGGCTTCGACAAGGCGATCAAAGTTACCCATACCGACTTTAAAGACTTTGAGCCCTCTCCCCACCCCAAAACAATTGTCGCTAACCCTCCCTATGGCGTACGCTTGCAGGATAAAGAAAACCTGGCAGAACTCTATAGAGAGCTGGGACATTTCATGAAAAGGAAAAGCGATAAGCCGGCAAAAGGATTTATTCTTACAGGAAGTCCTGAACTCTCTAAAGAAGTTGGTCTTGCTGCCAAACGACGGCATAAATTATTTAACGGGGGAATCGAATCCCGCTTGTTAGAATTTGATTTATACACGCAAAAAACTTCGCAGGACAGTTAAAGTCGCTGTTATTCCTGGATCCAGGCCTCTCCGGTGGATAAGCGCACTTGCTCTTCACCGGATATCACCATTGATATTTTCAACGCAGGGATTCCATGGGTAACAATCAGGACTTTTCCTTCGTGAACGGGAAGGTCCGCACAGAAGGAATCAATCCTTGCGGAGATCTCGCTATCGGTTTCTGCCCCATGCCGCAAAGCTAACTCATCGCTCCAGGTGTTTAGCAGGCTACTCCCCTCAAGACTCCCCTTTTGAGTTTCCTTAAGTCTATCGTCCGTAATTAATTTGGACTTACAAAAGACTCCTAATTCCGCCAGAAGCTGTGCAGTTTGTTGGGTTCTTGGAAGTGGTGAAACATAAACGGCCTCGACAGAATCTACAGTAAAACCTTTTGCTAATAATTGTTGAGCCGTGTTTTTTACTGTAGAGCGCCCTTCTTCGGTAAGACTTGAAATAAAATAGTTAGGCAGTTCCGGGTTAGTGTTATAAACTCTTTTTACATTATGTTCTGCTTCACCATGGCGAACAACGGCTATTTTT
>CAZENM010000025.1:0-23530 GCA_964513575.1 uncultured bacterium
GAAGTTAAGCCTTGGATCCGGCGGTTATGACATCATCGTCCCCAGTAACTATTTTATGGATCTAATGATCAAACAAGGATTGGTTCAAAAAATCGACCGTACTCAGATTCCCAATTTAAAAAATTTAGATCCCGATTATTTGAAGTTCACTGATGTGGAATCCTTAGAATATGGTGTTCCCTACATGGTTTCGATAGGCGGAATCGCTTACCGCAGCGACAAAGTAAAAAATTTTGAACCTTCCTGGGGCATCTTCGGCAAAAGCGAATACAAAGGTCGTATGACCATGATGAACGATTTGCGCGAGACATTAGGAACTGCATTAATTTATTTAGGCTATAGCGCCAACACCATCAATCCCAAAGAAATCGATCAAGCCGCAGACCTGTTAATCCAATGGAAACAAAATTTAGCCAAGTTTGAAGCTGAACAGTATAAAGCAGGAATCGCTAGCGCAGAATATCTAATTGTTCAGGGATATAATGGAGATATTATGCAAGTGGTGCATGAAAACCCAAATGTCGCATTTGTCTACCCAAAAGAGGGAACGCTTATTGCCATGGACCTCATGGCCATTCCCGAAAATGCTCCCCATCCTGACCTGGCCCATGCCTTTATCAATTTTCTATTGGAGCCGGAGGTCGCGGCTGAAAACATCGAAAGCACCTTCTTTATCAGCCCGAATGTCGCTGCCTATGAAAAACTCCCTACGGAGCTCAGAGAAAGCCCCATTTTGTTTCCACCAAAAGATGTTTTAGAAAAAATGGAACTCACACGTGACTTAGGCCCAGACAGAATGCTTTACATCAATGCCTGGGAAAAGGTCAAACGAAGCTAGTACCCCACCAAATATGATTAACTCGACTCGGGCTTTTTCGTATGCATCGCAGCAACATCCAACATCGAAGTCCCTGTTTTCAACACTCGTAAAGTTGTCTTAAGTTTTTTTCCCGATATTTCGCTTAAATCAACTTTAGGTGCTTCCAAAACAACTG
The DNA here is from genome assembly GCA_964513575.1 of uncultured bacterium. Taxonomy (GTDB): domain Bacteria; phylum Chlamydiota; class Chlamydiia; order Chlamydiales; family Parachlamydiaceae; genus CAMFKA01. Next base: position 996 of record CAZENM010000025.1, read on the forward strand.
GGGGTGCTTCAACTTCAGCTTTTCCCTCAATAAAATTTAACCTGTCTTGTTTGAGTTTTTCAAGTTTTTGCTGTTCGGTTTTCAACTTCTGATCCAGATTATGTGCTGCATGTGAGGACTGATCCCCTTTTGCTTTCGACATCCTTAGTTGCTCTTCTAATTTATAGAATATATGATCTGGAGAATAACTCTCCGCAAGTTTACCCTCCAGTTGTGGAATCTCGCTTCTGTACCTAGCAATATCCACTCTTAATTCACCTATTAACTGCTCACATTCAGGTAACTGCTTATGATATTCTTCGATAGGGATTAAATAATTCCCTATTTTTATATGCGGCTGGCCTTCATGGGAATAAGGAACACCATTTTTCAAAATTTCTAGCGATTGAGTAGCGTTATCCAACTTTTCAATGTCAGCCTCAAGTTTATTTTTAAGACCCTCAATCACCTTCTGTTCTTTTAAAAATGTCTTATAATCAGGATTTTTTTGAATTCGCTCAAACTCTCGAGTCTTTGTAATCCAGTCTTTGGTTTTCGCTCTTTTTTTAGATAATTTAACTTCCATGTAATTGACAAGTGAGTTTTGATCTTCAATCTTCTGATCTTTGATGGAGATCACAGCGTTTCTACAATGTCTGATAAGGGAATCCTTCGCTTTGCCTTCCTCCGGTGTCGTCGTTTTTATCTTATTGACAGAGGTTAGTATTTTTTTAAATTCTGACTCATCATGAATGATCGGTGAAACTACCGCTGCGCTAGAAGAACTAGATGAGGCGGCGCGGCTGCTTGGTGTTTGCAACAACTTTTCAAACGCCACGGCAATTTTTGCTATTTGTTGAGACGCAGTTTCTTTTGCCGGAGGCGGTGGTGGGGGCGGAGGGGGTGGGGGTCCTCCCACAGACATTGGAGGGGGTGGAGGCGGCTGCACATTGACTACTTGATCCGGGTTATCCGAAAGGCTAAGGGATTCGGTAGATGAACTGCCGGACAATTCAGATTCTTCATCGCTTCTACGTGGAGACTGTGTGCTGGTTCTAGAAGAAAAATCAGGTGGTGTAATGGGCGGCTCAAGCAATTTGATTTTACTGCTTAATATTTTTCGAATAGCCGACATATTTTTTATAACAGCTTTGTTTTCATCCGTTTGATCTCCTGGATCTAAAGCTTTTTCGAACCGAATAATTCGTTCCGACAAATCCCAATAACAAGTAGCAACCTCTAAACCTGGATTATTTAAAAATTCTTCAAAGGTTGCTTTTACCGTTTCTGCATTCTTCGATAAAAATTGATTTAGCTTGGGAAAATGTTCGCCCCGAGAATTTTTTCGGGTGCGGGCACCCCTCCACCAAGTCGTTTTCGAGACCAAATCCGCATCATCTCTAGTAACTGTAGCTAATAAATTTAAATCAGCATTTTTCTGAATATAACTATCTAAACTAGGTGAATTTGATGAATTTGAATTAATCATAATAAATACCCCGTCTTTATAAACCTAATTTTAGTTAGGAATTATTCGGGGAATATTAAGAACCGGTTAAATTTATGTAAACTTGAGGTTTATCTGGGAATTTAACGCAGAGCGACTATTTTTTTCCGCCTCATTCACAACCCAAACGGGTAGTATAGGCTTAGGGTGTAACAACTTACGTGCCTTCTAACATATTTGCCATACACACGATAAGCATAACTCAAATCAATACAGCCGCAATCGAATGATTCGTATGTTCCGGCAACGCCTAGATCCAAAGCTTTTTGCTTATGCCCCTGTCCAATGACGGCGTCTGTAAATAAACGCGCTCGTGCATTGGGACAAAAAACATATTCGTAGGCGGCATTCCCGAAAAACCAGGGAGAACCCTTATTAGCGATTCCGGAACCCACGGTCAACCACCAACGAGAGTCCCAGTCGGTTGCAAATTCCGAGCAATATTGCTCGGAACCTAAAGAGGCAAAAAGCTCCGCTTCAAAACTTCCAAAGTGAAATAAATCTCTTTGTTTAACAGCCATAGAAGAAACTAAGGACAACTGTGCTCCGACAGCTAAAGAAACCCGATCTCCCTTATCTTGGTCCAACCAAAGATATCTTCCTAGCAAGAACACATCTTCAAAGGAAAAACTCATCTTCTTCGAATGAAAAGCTTCAATCCCCACCTCTGCGGCAAACGGATCAAAAGCCGTGCCTATACTGGCCTTTGCCGTAGCAAGACCCGAGTTTTGCCACTCTCCTTTAAGAGAGGGTTGCAATTCTAAACTAATCGGAATCCAAGGAGAATATGAATAATTGGGCGGCGAGGTTTCCCCAACAAGAGAACCTGCTACAAATAAAAGCGTGAAAAAACCTAGCCGCACCACCTATAACCCCCGATCAGTCAATTCATGTTCAGCTTCGATAGCTGCCATACATCCTGTACCCGCAGCCGTGATCGCTTGACGATACTTATGATCAAAGACATCTCCGGCAGCAAACAGCCCTTTTACAGATGTTTTTGTAGTTCCTGGGACAACCTTAATATATCCAGCTTCGGTGAGTTCCACTTGCCCATTTAAAAATGCAGTGTTTGGCGTATGTCCGACGGCGTAGAAAACTCCGCCCGCTTCCATTACTCGTGACTCTTTGGTTTTTAAATTTTCAATTGTCACCGACCCCACAACTTTATCACCTTCAATTTTTGTAATGGCGCTATCCCACAATATTTCAATCTTAGGATGTGTCATCGCGCGCTGCTGCATGATTTTGGAGGCTCTAAGCTGGTCTCGACGATGAACGAGGTACACTTTACTGCCGAATTTAGTTAAAAATGTCGCTTCCTCGACAGCGGAATCGCCTCCGCCAATCACAAATAAAGGCCTATTCCGAAAAATAGGCGCCGCGCCATCGCAAACGGCACAGGCTGTGACACCTTTTTGCCAAAATTCGCCGTCACGGCCTCCCGGAATATCTAGGCGGTTAGCGGTCGCCCCGGTCGCGATGATGATTGCATGTGCCGTCATCTCTGTTTGGGCCCCTTTAATAAAAAAGGGATTGTTGGATAATTCAATCGATTGAACATCTTCAGAGATGATCTGCGTGCCGAATTTAATCGCTTGTTTACGAAATTGATCCATTAACTCAGGACCAGTGATGCCGTCAGGAAACCCTGGGTAGTTTTCTACCTCTGTGGTCGTCATGAGCTGCCCTCCGGGACCTGTAAAAAAGCCCTCGTACATAACGGGTTCCAAGTTAGCTCTGGCAGCATAGATAGCTGCGGTGTACCCGGCAGGTCCCGAGCCTATGATTACGATTTTCTTTGGTTTTGTCATTGTGGCGACCTCCGATGTATAAATGAGTGATCATACAAAAAAGTGAAAGATTGAGCAATAAAGAAGTTATTGACAAATCCTCTTAGATCTGAATTAATGATCGTTTGTTTACAACTTTTAACGGAGGCATTTTGGATTCTATTTCTGCGAACCTGAATATACTCATAGCTTTTCTAGCCTACTTTTCGGTACTATTAGCGATAGGAATCTGGTCCCACAAACAGATGACCTCTTCCAATGAATTCATGATGGGAGGGCGGTCGTTAAACTTCTGGGTGATAGCACTTTCTGCACACGCTAGCGATATGAGCTCTTGGTTGTTTATGGCTTTTCCAGCGGCGATTCTTATTCGGGGAATGACCGAATCATGGATGGCCGTGGGTTTATTTGCGGGAATGTTTTTAACTTGGCAGCTCGTTGCCGTCCGATTACGCGAATCTACAGAACTTTTAGACTCCTATACCCTTCCATCCTACTTCGAAAAACGTTATAAAGATGACTCCGGAACCATTCGTATCCTTACCGCGCTAATGGCCGTGATATTTCTATCTTTCTACATTTCAGCCGGTCTTATCGCGATGGGGATGCTGCTCGAGTCTATTTTTGGCATTGATTACTATTTTGGACTTACAGTCGCCATGCTTGTCGTGGTCGCTTATACGTATCTTGGGGGCTTCATCACAGTCGCCTGGACAGATCTTTTTCAAGCACTATTTCTGTTAGCGATGGTTGTACTCGTTCCCGTTGTCGCCTATAACACCCTTCCTAATGGATGGCATGACATTGTCGCTAGCGCTGAACGTCAATCCATTTCCTTGAGCATTTTCCATAATTATACACTGACAAATTGGATGACGGCCCTATTCCTTGTCTTTGGCTGGGGAGTAGGCTATTTCGGACAACCTCATATCGTCACAAAATTCATGGGAATACGAAATGCCGATGAACTGCGTAAATCAAAATACGTTGGTATGACCTGGATGTTTGTAGCACTATCCGCTGCCGCTTTTGTAGGCTTAGTAGGGATCGCGTTTTACGATGGAACCCTGCCGCAAAGCGAACTCGTTTTCATCGAAATGGTAAAACGACTCTTTCATCCTATTTTTGGAGGATTCATCCTTTGCGGCCTTATCGCTGCCAGCATGTCCACAATGGATTCACAAGTTTTAGTGTGTGCTTCTGTACTCGGAGAAGACCTTTACAAACATCTCTTTAAGAAAGCGCCGACACAAGCTGAAATGTTAAAAGCGACTCGGGTTTTTGTCTTTGCTGTCTCATTTATATCTCTAGGGATAGCGTTTCGACGAAACGCATCTTTGCTGGATGCAGTTCAATATGCCTGGTCAGGGCTAGGATCATCCTTTGGGCCATTGATGCTGATGTCACTTTACTATAAAAAAGCGACTAAAGCTGGAGCGATAGCCGGAATTTTAGTAGGTGGTGTGCTATCCGGATTGTGGCATTTCATAAATCCCTACCTGTTCGCGTTAGCAGTGCCTTCGATGATTCCCGGTTTCTTTGTGGGACTCGCGACCATCTATGTGGTGTCGCTAATAACCTATAAGCCTGAGAAATAGTCATTATTGACCGCAGAGAAAAGAGAGCTGGTAATTGCGCTCATACGATACTGTAAGCCTCGGTTATTGATTTTTTTTCACCACAGAGGACACAGAGGAGGGCAATTACCTGTTCTCTTTTCTCTGCGGTAAAAATAATTGGGGTTTTTACAGATTGTTTCAGAAAATTAGCCCGCAAGGAAGAACTCCCCCGCGGGCACAATGACAATAAGAATGACTAAACGTTCTTTTTCTTTTCGATGTAGCTGATAACATCACCAACAGTTTTCAGTTCTTCCGCTTCTTTTTCGGAAATTTCAACACTAAAACGCTCTTCGAACGTCATAATAAGCTCTGTCAAATCCAAAGAATCTGCGTTGAGGTCTTCAACGAAAGATTTATCGGCAGACACATCTTCTTTATCGACGCCCAGTTGTTCTACAACAATATCAATCACTTCATTTTCTAAAGACATAGAAATCCTTCTGTGTTGTTTAATTGTACACCAGTTTACACGGAGACTTGCGGAAAGTCAACCTTATACAATGGTTTTACATCACCATTCCACCGTCAACGGTGATTACCTGTCCCGTGACATAAGCCGAAAGATCGCTAGCTAGAAACAGAGCGACATTTGCGATCTCTTCCGGAGTTCCCATCCGCCCAAACGGTATCTTGCTAAAAATTTGATCTTTTTGCTCAGAGGTCAAAGTGTCAGTCATCGGAGTATTAATATACCCGGGGGCGATACAATTGACATTAATTTGACGCGAGGCAATTTCCTGAGCCAAAGCTTTTGTAAATCCAATGATCCCCGCTTTAGAGGCCGCATAATTTGTTTGTCCACTGTTACCCGTGAGCCCAACAACGGAACTAATATTGATGATTTTTCCTCGCTTAAGCTTCAAAAATTGCCGCAGCAAAATTTTACACGTATTGAAGCAGGAGTTTAAATTGGTTTCGATCACTTTATTCCAATCATCTTCGGTCATCTTAAGGAGAAGACCATCGCGTGTGATCCCTGCATTATTCACCAAAATATCCACATGTCCAAATTCTTTAAGCACCTGTTGGATAGAATGTTCTGTTTCCGCAAAGGAAGAAACGTCCGTCTTTACAAACATCGCTCCAGCGCCAAGTTCGGCAAGAACCTGCGCGCCTCGCTCCTCGTTCTGTCCAAAAATCGCTACCTTAGCGCCATACTTGGCAAACGCCACCGCAATCGCTTTTCCAATCCCTGCAGTTCCACCTGTAATTAACGCGGTTTTTCCGTTAAGCATGCTTCCTCTAATTTTTTTAAATCTTCCACTTTTTCTATGCTAATGGTTGGCGCTTCCACCCCAATTTTCTTATTGAATCCAGCCAACGTTTTTCCACAACCTACTTCAATATAAAGGTCAATTCCCTGATGGGCCATTGTACTCACCCCTTCCTGCCAACGAACGGGGTGTGTCACTTGCATAATGAGATTTTTTCTAATTTTTTCGAGGTCTCGCTCCAAGTGTCCAGTCACATTCATCACTAAGCCTACAGGACTATCCGTCATTGTAGTTTCCATAATATAAGGCTGCAGCCTGTCTTGAGCCTCATTCATGAGACCGCTGTGAAAAGCTCCATACACTTGCAGCGGCAGCACCCGTTTTGCGCCACGTGCTTTCGCCGCCGCAGCGCCAGCCTCAACGCCTTTTAATGTTCCAGAAATCACAACCTGACCCGGACAATTAAAATTTGCAGCCCATAAATCATTGGGGAGGTTGAGTTCTTTGACCATCAGTTCTACTTCAGCCCCATCCATTCCTAAAATCACCATCATAGTTCCCGGGTGAGCCTCGCAAGCGTCATTCATAAACTTTGCGCGGTGGTCGACAAGTTTCAATCCTTCATTAAAAGTAACCTTGCCCGAAGCATGCAGCGCTGTATACTCCCCTAAACTTAATCCTGCTGTCAGAGTGGGTTTCAAATTGGGGAAAAGTGTATGGATGGCTCGAAGTGTTGCTATCGAGGCCACGTAAATCCCGGTTTGACTATTTCGGGTTTCAACTAATAGTTGTTCAGGACCATTCAGGATGATCTCCGATAATTTCCTTCCTAGTAGATCGTCGGCCTCTTCAAAAATTTGGCGACAGATAGGAAACGTTTCATAAAAATCTTTCGCCATTCCGGGATATTGCGCCCCTTGGCCTGGAAAAAGAAAAGCGACTTTTTTTTGAGTCATGAATCCTCTACAACTTTTAATAACAATGCACCCCAGGTGAGCCCTGCGCCAAAAGCTACGAGGAGAACGTTCTCCCCTGTATTCAGCGTTTGCTCGGTATTTAATTCGTCTAGGGCAATCGCAACGGCTGAAGCCGATGTGTTCGCATACTTATGAACTGTTTTAAAAACTTTTTCGAGAGGGTAATCCAGCCCTTTTGCGATAGCATCAATAATTCTTTCATTTGCCTGGTGGGGAATGAGCCATGAAAGATCCAACTGGGTAAGACCCGCATTTTTTAAACAGGTATTTGCAGCTGAGGACATTCTGCGGACGGCATGTTTGAAAACTTCTTTACCGTTCATTACGATAAAATGTTTTTTCTGCTGGACACTTTCTATCGTTGCAGGAATCCGAGACCCCCCGCCCGGGACATAGAGCATTTCAGCAAGATCGCCATCAGCGCCTAGGGAAATTTCACCGATTTCTAAACCTTTCCCTTGATTAGAGACAACAGCCGCAGCTGCGCCATCACCAAATAAGATACAGGTGTTTCTATCGGTATAGTCAACGACTGTTGACATTTTCTCAGAAGCAACCACTAAAATATTCTTATACATTCCTGAATTGACATAGGCCTTTGCGACGGATAAAGCATAAATGAAGCCCGTGCAAGCGGCTTGAATATCAATGGCGGGAACTTTCGGTAGATTAAGCTGTGATTGTATCAATGCCGCAGCGCTTGGCGAGACATAATCGGGGGTCATTGTCGCAACGATCACATAATCGATATGCTCCGGCTTCACGGATGAGCGCTCCAAAGCAATAGCCGCCGCCTTACTTCCCATATGAGAAGTGCACTCGTCAGCCTCCGCAATTCGTCGTTCACGAATCCCCGTGCGAGAAACAATCCACTCGTCGTTGGTCTCAACTAATAATTCCAAATCAGCATTACTTAAAACTTTTTGGGGTAGATATGATCCCATCCCTACTATGCGCGCCGAATTTTTTCGTCCCATTAAACATCCCTGGTTTCTAAAGAAATTTACCGCTATTCTAACATTTGCCGTAATTCCCGCCGAGGTGTATTTTATTTATAACCCCTCGATGTGACAAAAGAATTTCTTTTCTCGACTTTGTACATTTTTTGGACGAAGATTCCCGAGAGAAGCGAACTCCAGAGGTGAGTTCAAAAATAGTACAAATTCGAGCTTGGCCGATTTAAACCAGTCAAAAATTGAGTATAACCCGTTAACCCAAAAAAATCATGAAATATCCAAACCACCTGCAAAAGTTGATTCAAGTTTTAAAAAAACTGCCGGGAATCGGCAACCGAAGCGCGGAGCGTTTTGCCTTCCAATTGCTGGAGTGGCCACGCGACGAGCTGATTCAATTTGGAGAGGTTGTAAAACAAACCTCAAATGAAATTCACTTTTGCCCCGAATGTGGGGCCCTTTCCGAACGAGAGCATTGTGGTTTATGCTCCGACCCGAAACGGAACAGAGAAGTGCTTTGCGTGATCCGTAGCGCCCGCGAAGTGTTTTCATTGGAAGCCACGGCTGAATTTAAAGGGTTATATCATGTGCTTGGGGGGGTACTTTCACCACTCGAAGGAATCGGACCGGAACAACTTCGAATGGAGTCCTTGATTGATCGAGTAAGAGCCGGGGGCATTCGCGAGGTCATTTTAGCGCTAGATTCAACTTTAGAGGGCGATACAACATCGCTATACATTAAAAACGAGCTCGAAGATTTACCGATCCAGCTGACCCGTTTAGCGTTCGGAATCCCCATGGGAAGCGCATTAGATTATGTGGATGGCGGAACGTTAGCGCGCTCCTTTCTGGGTCGAAATCAGTTCTAATGAAGGCCCTCTAAACCCCTAACTTACCCCCTTATTTTTTTTTGTTTTCGTTAATGGTTGCGGAAATTCTGACAGTTAACCTATGATTGGGACTCATTTTAAGATGCTGAGGCTCCCCAATGCGATTACGTTACATTTTCATCCTTTTCACAATATTTATTTCCCTATTTAGACTCTCGATATCCGCTCAGGCGCAGTATGAGAATCAAATCATTGAAAAAATCGATATTGTTATCGAAGATCCATCTTCTTCTCCGAACTTCGATCCCGCACAGATCCGTGCAAGGATTTCGACGAAGGAAGGCGCTTTTTTTAGTTTAAGCGAGTTTGACGCGGATTTGAAAATTTTAGCATCCCAATACGACCGAGTTGTTCCATCTGTGGAAACTGTGGATGGCAAACTCTACGTAACCTTAAAGATTTGGCCACGGCCATCCATCCGCTCCATTAAGTGGGAAGGAAACTGTAAAGTTAAGGGCTCCAGATTGATGAAGGAATTGGCGATTAAACCGGGATCCATTTTCGATCGCCAGTTGTTTAACCAAGCCTTTAACAAGGTCAAAGCTTACTATGTTAAAAAAGGTTACTTCGAATCGCAACTGACATATCAACTACTTACCGATCCCTGCACAAACGCTGTCGACATCCTGGTAACTGTTTGCGAAGGGGCAAACGGAAAGATCAAAAATATTATCTTCCGCAACTTCGACCGCTGCGAAGAAAACGTCCTCTGTGAAATGATTGTGACCAAAGAATACCACTTCCTTTTTTCGCTCATCAATAACGGTGGTGTCTATAACGAAGAGATGATTCAAAATGACCAAATGGTTGTTCTGAACTACCTTCAAAATAAAGGGTATGCTGATGCTGAGGTCGACATTACGATCGAAGAAACCGACGCCTGTGATCGAATCAACGTGATCATTACAGCCAATCGCGGAGAACTCTACACCTTCGGGTCGATCGAAGTGACCGGGCAAACTCTTTTCACCGAAGAGCAGATTCTGAATAAACTCACATTTGATACAGGCAGCCCCTTCTCTCCGGACGAAGTGCGCCTATCAGAAAAAAACATCACGAATCTCTATGGAAAATTCGGTTTTATCAACGCTTTCGTGACCTTCGAGCCATCGCTTGACCCCGACTGCAACCGATACAACCTGAAACTTGTAATTGAAGAAGGTAACCAACACCGTAGTGGACGGATTAAAGTTATCGGTAATTGCATCACACAAACAAAAGTGATCTTACACGAAACCCTTTTGATTCCCGGTGAAATTTTCAACATCGAAAAACTGCAAAAAACCGAAGAGCGCTTAAACAACATTGGTTACTTCAAAACCGTCAACGTCTACAACGTGAAGTCTGAAGGACTCATGGGTGAAGGCGATTGCTATCGTGATGTACAAATCGAAGTCGAAGAAGCACAAACAGGACACTTCGGCGCCTTCTTTGGATTCAGCTCACTCGAAAGTTTATTTGGTGGAATTAATATCACCGAACGGAACTTTAACATCTTAGGACTAAAAGATCTCTTCAGCGATGGTGTAAATAACCTTAGGGGACGTGGAGAATACATCAACGGATCAATCTCCATTGGATCCAAAAGCCGTAAATATGAAATGAGCTGGACTCAACCCTACTTCCAAGACACACCATGGACTATCGGTTTCGATCTGCAAAATTCTACCAACCGGTACACCTCCGATGACTACAATATTAACACCTACGGGGGATCGGTCTTTACCTACTACCAAGTGAACGCATTCGTTCGAGCCGGCTGGCACTATCGTCTGACACACTCCGACGTTAACCTGCCTGGCCACTATTGTGGAAATCCCGCGCTCATGGCTGCAAAAAATGCCCATGGGATGGTTTCCGCAGTAGGAACTAGCTGGAACTATGACTCCACAGACAACCCCATGACCCCGTCTAATGGAATCAAGTCCGTCATTGAAGCAGAGGTTGCCGGGCTTGGAGGAAACTTCACCTTCATCGGTCTAGCTTATATCAACACTTGGTATAAAAGATTGTGTGAAGCGGGTGTTCTGAAATTCCGCGGCGATATCCGATTTATCGTACCCTACGGAAAGACAAACCGCGACACTCTTCCGCTAGAGGAAAAATTATTCCTTGGTGGTGACAATAACGTCCGCGGATACCGCAGTTATCGCATTGGGCCAATGTATAAAAAATACAAAGAAGTTCACGGACCAGATCCAAAACATCCTGGCAAAAATAAGATAGTCGGATGGTGCCAAAAAGGTGACAGTGGAGACCCCAAAGGGGGCGATTCGCTTCAACTGATCTCGCTCGAGTACATGCACAATATACATAAACGGGTGGATGGCTTCTTATTTTTCGATTGTGGACATCTGTCTTCCCGAAACTTTGATTTCTGGGGACGGTATTATGCCTCCGTCGGATTCGGCGCTCGTGTAAAAGTTATTGACAGCATACCTCCAATTACTGTAGGAATGGGTTATCCAATAAACGAAAAGAATCGTGGCCAAAGAAAAAATTTCTTTATTCAATTTGGCGGCAAGTTTTAACAAAAAGGATTGTATATGAAAAACAAGTGTTTCACAGTACTAAGCGCTATTTGCTTAACATCGACTGCATTTCTCCTTTCTTCTGCGGCTCCTGCGGTTACTGGGCCAACAGGAAGCGCCCTTAAAGTGGCAATTTTGAATCCTAAAACCTGTTACGATGAATCGAAAATGGGTAAACAGGAGCATGCCAACTTAGAGACTCTAAAAAAACAGATGGAAGTTATTCTTGAAGATAAAGAAAAAACGCTGAACGAAATGGCTGTTAAATTTAATGACAATGACTACTTAGACAGCCTTTCTCCAGAAGCGGAAACAGAACTTAAAAGAAAATTCCGCGCGTTAAGCCAAGAACTCAGCCAACTGCAAACTCAATACATGCAGTCACTGCAACAGGCTAACTACCAGGTTTTACAAAAGTTCAATGAAGCAATGACAAAAGCATCTACACAAGTTGCTAAAGACCAAAAGATCGATCTAATCTTGAGCGAAGAAACTAGTTTTTTCTACTCAAAAGATTTAGACGTCTCTAAGCCTGTTGTCGCGCTGATGGATGAAACTTTTGATAAAGAAGAAAAAGAAAACAAAGATAACGCAACAAAACCTGTAAGATAAAACACAAGGGCTTCGGATGACGAAATCGTTAACTTCTCAACAACTAGCTGATCTAACCGAAAGTAAACTGATCGGAAATCCTCACTTAGTAATCGAAGATGTTGCCGATATCGATATCGCGAAGCCCCATCATGCCTCTTTTTTATCCAATCCCCTTTACACTAAAAGCCTGCAAACCACCCAAGCCGGCGTCGTATTCGTTGACAGCAAGACCCATCTACCCGAAGGGAAAACGGTATTAATTGCTCAAAACCCCTCGTTAGCCTTTCAAAAAGCTATCCTTTTTTATAAAGGTGGGATTCCCCGCACCGGATTTAACGGTATTCACTCGACTGCGGTGATCCACCCAACGGCAAAAATTGGAGAAAATGTTCAAGTAGGACCTCATGCTGTTATCGATGATAATGCAGAAATCGGGAATGGATCGATTATCGGTTCAGGTTCCTATATCGGTCCCTATACGAAAGTAGGTCGCGACTGCCTTCTACACCCCCGTGTCATTGTTCGCGAAAACTGCACGGTCGGTAATCGCGTCATCTTGCAACCGGGCTGCGTCGTGGGTTCATGCGGGTTTGGCTTTGCCCTGAACGCAAAAGGTGAACATGAAAAATTAGAACAACTTGGTGATGTTATCATCGAAGATGATGTCGAAATCGGTGCAAATTCAACGATTGACAGAGCTCGTTTTGGATCGACTGTGATCGGAAAAGGAACAAAAATTGATAACCTAGTTCAAATTGCCCATGCGGTAGAATTGGGACCTCACAATATCATTGTTTCTCAAACCGGCATCGCAGGCTCCACTAAAACAGGAAAGTATGTGGTAATCGGTGGACAATCAGCCATTGCAGGTCATTTAAAACTCGATGATGGCGTGATGATCGCAGCTCGCAGCGGTGTTTCCAAATCCCTTAAAACCGGAAAATATAACGGTGTCCCTGCTGTCCCTCTTGATGAATACAATAAAAATTCAGTACTTCTCCGGAACATGGAAAAATTTGTCGAAAGAATCAAAAAACTCGAAGCCCAAATCCAAAAATTGCCCTCGTAGCACAGGCTTTAGCCTGTGAGGACGCCCTCGTAGCACCGGCTTTAGCCTGTGAGGACCTCCGTGTCCGAAAGATTCCATCCCAAACGCAATCAGTGTGCATCAAGGACATTATTCCTACATGGAAACGGGTCGCAGGAACACAATGATCCTCCACAGGCTAAAGCCTGTGCCACGAAACCATTATTCCTACATGGAAATGGGTCGCAGGAACACAATGATCCTCCACAGGCTAAAATCTATATATAAAAAAGCATCCTAAAAAACACAAAACGATAATTACATTGACTTTTATACAAGTCTAGTTGTACAATGCTTTTAGTTAGTTTAAAAACAAAACAAAAGTCTATTATGTCAGCAAGTAATATAAACAGTCATTTACACCCAGTCTCCTATCCCCCTCAACTAAACGCAACACCCTCATCCTCCTTTAATCACTATCCCTCTGCAGCTTTTAATGACATCACCACAAATATTACAGACACCACGCTTCTATTCGAAAAACTGATCTGTCTCCCGAATCAAGAATCCTCTATCAAGGAATTAAACGAGGCAATCGAAAACTACGATATTAACCACAAAATATTGTTAAATCCGGATTACCCTTACTACGGCTTGCTGGCACTTAAAAATGGACAGTTCTCTCCGGAACAATTTTCCACATTAATGTTTTTTTGGGCAGCAACTCAAGCCCACTTTCGAGAAGACGTTAAAGTAGTCAGCCTCTTTGACTCCAATGGATCGGTCAACTTACAGGCGATGGAGATCATCACCAACACATTAATCCCATGGAATTCCACAACGTCTGATAATCTTAACATCAAATTTTACCTCACCCCTTCAGAACTCGATCACTTTTTTGAAAAAATAAAGCAATACCCCAAATCGGGCGCTCAATTTTTTATCACTCCTGATAGAGAGGGCTGCGGTGTTGAAAAAAACGCAAAAATAAACCTAGTAAAATTTCTTATGCGCGAAAGAACAGTGACTCAACAAATAGCTATTTCTACCGGGATCAATATCTTCGGACGATTTGTAAGTGAAGAAAACACCCCTTCTCGAATGGTTGCGTCATTTGAAATGAGACAGGCTTTTTTAACTAGTAAATTTGGCAATGCTGCCGTGAGCCTTCACCCCATCATTGGGTTATCCCCTAAAGAAGCAATAGAAAAAAACGGGTTAACCAACACACGCGAAATGGCCTTACCATTTCCGAATGTCTTCTACCCAAATGAAGCGGACAACTATCCCCTTGGAGAGCCTCTGGATTTTGTCGATCACGACTTTTATCACGCATTTATTGCATCACACATTCCCTCAGAGCATCAAAAGGCTTTTGTAAAGACAGCTGGGATTTTCAAGGAATTTGCGTTAAAACCGCAGTACAAATCAGTGAGTAAAGTCCTGTTAGAGATGCATGAACATTTGATCGATATGGAACATGGTGTGTATCGCACTTCAACGCCTCTTCGGAAGTCGAATACTTTTTTTCAAGTGATCTCAGAAGTCTATTCTGCTGCGATCGCCCGATTGAATGTAAAAACCCCATTAGACAGAGAGGGATTAGATCCAAAGACGATCTATAAAATTTATAGCTCTAATTATATTAATCGAATCCAAAAGACAAATGTAAGACTGGCTGACACAGAAGTAATCACTGAAATAGCGAAAGTGATCATTGGTAAACGGGAAGAACTTGAAGCCTTGGGAATTTCTTTTGGAGAATTAGATGAATGGGTGATTGTAACATTAAAAGATCTCCCCAACTGGTGTGAACCCCTATCACCAGTTGAGGCAGAAAAAATAGATTTGATCATGCAATTAGAGCATGAATATTTCCAGTCTACTTTTCCGTTAAGCACTTCTTGGTGCAACATTCTGTAACATTTCTATTACTTAAAGAGGTCTTTGATTTTGTCCAGAAAACCCTTTTTTTGCGGGGTGTTTTTGGGATCTTCCAATTCACTAAACTCTCTAAGAAGTTGCTTCTGCCTTTCGCTTAAAAGGGTAGGAATCTCTACAATCACACGCACTAATAAATCCCCTTTACCGGCCCCGTGAACGTTGGGGAATCCCAGTCCTTTAACACGCAAAATTTTTCCGCTTTGCGTTCCTTCGGGGATTGTAATGCGGCAGGTTCCTGCGCTTAACGAGGGAACTTCTTTTTTACAACCTAGGGATGCTTCCGCAATGCTAATAGGTAGGCTTAGTAGAATATCGTTTCCTTCACGCTCGAAGATGTCGTGGGTCTCGACGTTTATGAATACGTATAGATCTCCGGCTGGACCACCGTTATGTCCCGCGTCTCCATAACCACTCATACGAAGGCGCATACCACTATCTACACCGGCTGGGATATTAACTTTAACGTGTTGCTTATCTTTGACGACCCCTTGACCGTTGCAGCTCTTACAGGGGTTTACAATGACTTGTCCTTCACCGTGACATTGGGGACACGGAGAAGACATGCTAAAGAATCCTCTTTGCTCAAATATCTGCCCATTTCCATTACATCTTTTACACTTCTGGATTCCATCAGAGGTTGCAGCCCCTTTTCCGGCGCATGCTACGCAGTTGACTAGATTCGTAATGGCTAATTCTTTTTCTACTCCTCGAGCGGCTTCTTCAAATGATATGGTGATATTCACTCTCTTACTAGCGCCTTGTCGCGCTCCTCGGGGGCCTCCGCCACCAAAGTCACCACCTCCAAAAATCCCTTCAAAGATAGAATCCGAGTGCCCGCCACCGCCGCCACCGCCGCCAAATGCACCCATAAATGTTCTAAGAGCTTCTTCCATAGAAGAAAATCCCCCGGGACCTCCAGGACCGGCAGCAGCGCCGCTCAATCCTTCTTTTCCATAACGGTCATAAACGGCTCTTTTCTTCTCATCGCTGAGAACTTCATAGGCTTCAGAGATTTCTTTGAATTTCTTTTCTGCTTCCGCATCGCCCTGATTTCTGTCTGGATGGTAACGAAGAGCCTTTTTACGATAAGCTTTTTTGATCTCATCGGAAGTGGCCGTGCGGGGAATTTCTAGAATATTGTAAAAATCTGACATAGTGATAACCCCTCGAATAAACTGCTTATAAATTAGGACAACAGCTTAACACAAATACATTTTCTGGATCTAGAGAAATGAAGGAAAAATAACTGGCGGGAAATTAAATAATTGAACAAGATAAAAAAATATATCACCGTTAAGAACTAGGCCTAAGCAGCATTCTTAACGGTAATACGATTCTAGGGGATTAGCGTGTGCGCTTATACTTCAAAGCGGCTTTCGCTTTGGCACGCTTTCTGATCGAAGGTTTGGAGTAAAATCGGTGAGCTTTGACAGATTTCATAATTCCTTCCTTATCGAGTCGCTTTTTAAGCGCTCGGAGGGCTTTATCAATCGAATCGCCAATACGAACTTTCACGGTGGTCATCTAAATCACATCCTTAAAACGTTGAAACTTTATTTTTTCTCAGGCAAAACCCTGAGATATTCACATCTTACTCTATTGGAAAATTTCACCGCAAGATTTTTTTATCAGGGATAGAAACAGGCGCTGTAAACACACCACACTCAAAGATTTTGTTGATTAAAAACATTACTTTAGTGCATAATGGTTTTAATAAATAAATTTATACACCATGAATTCAAAATAATTATTTTAATTCACAAACTACAGAAAGGAATACATCATGAGCGCTACATCAGTTCCCATAACCTACCATTCCATCATAGATGAAATACCACTAAGAGTAATAAATACCCCCGCAAGTAACCGTCCCCAAAAAAATTGGTGGAACAAAGAGCCTATTATCAGCAGACACCCTACTCCTTATAATGTTGAAATAAACGGTAAAACGATTAACGTCACTAGACAAACCAGAATTAATAATGTCGTATACGATGTCGCCAACCAAAGAAACGGAGCATTTCACAAAGTCTTTGATCTTGTCGGTACCAACCGCATCTTAAAAGCCTTAAAGAGAGAAGATATTTCCGTTAAACGAAACGAAAAAACACTCACTCAAAATGATCTCAATGAATTAGCTCTTGCTCAAAAGTACAACCTCCCCTTCCCCGTTTGCTACGTTCGCCCTGACGAATACACGCTTGAAGCTGCAGAAGGTGGTTTTTTTGTGATGGAAAAAATCCCCCACAAAGTTGAAGGTGCGAAGACTTGGTTGAATAAACCACCTATCGAATGGACTGACAGAGAAAAAAACGTGCTAAATCTCGTAAACACCATATTAAATTTACACTATACTGAGAAAAAAGAGATTGTTTCCGACTTATTTCCCAGAAACGTGATGGTTAGGGATGATGATACTGCGGTGTTAGTCGATTTAGTTAACCCCCATTCAGACGGCTATACCGGCAGAAAATTGGATCTACGAACAGCAAAAAAAATATATGATTGGTGTGAAAATGACTCACAGGTATTCGATTTCGTCACACGCGGCCTTCCAATAAAGATTATCGAATATTCTAAAAAACACATCAAAGAGCAAGTGAATAAAAAACCTGAGATTCCTATGGCGGCATCCACGTCTACAATTGACCCAAGTCTTAGGGACTACCTACCTAATTTTGCAGCTCCAACTCCTGTTAGCCAAGAGCCCGAAACAAACTCAGGATTGCAATTCTATAAGCCAGTATTTCCAAGTCCTGACTCTACGAAGCGGCAGAGAAAAATATAATACTGGGGGATGACAAACGCTAGGAACGAGCGTTTGTCATATCCCATTCATCAAGCCCCTGCTTCCGAAGTTTGCATGCCGGACACTGACCGCAGCCCTCTTTTGCTATCCCCTCGTAACAGGAAATTGTATGCTCTAGTAAGAACTCTAACACACCTAATTTCTTCCCCAGCGCCATTGTTTCCGCCTTAGTCATTTCGACTAATGGTGTGAGAATTCGAAACTCAGCATCATCCAGATCAATCTGTAGTGTCTCTTCAACAAGATTCATGTATTTTCGATTGCAGTCTCGATACCCAGAGACATTACCATCGACACCGATCACACCCATGTACACATTGTGGGCGCCAAGGTGATGCGCGTGAATGGCTCCGATCCGAGCCATTAGACCATTTCTACCAATCACTAGAGTGTTGGGAGCCTCACCCTCATGATGCTCAATCTTTCTATCATGATTAAGCAGCGCGTTTTCAGTGATTTCACGCAAACAATCAATGTGAAGGACCAGATGATCGACTCCCCACTCCTTGCAGATGAAGGCTGCTTGCTGTAACTCATTTGAATGGCGCTGATTGTATTGGAAGGAAAGACTGAGGACATTCTCAGCCCCAAAGTCACGAATTGCTAGGGCTAGGCAAAGGGAGGAATCCATTCCACCGGAATGGATGACAACCGCTTGTTTTTTCATTTTGCAACGCCCATCTGCAGCATATCCCACATCAGCCTAAACTGAGGACATGACTTTAACAGCTCTGCGTGCGTACCTTGGGAGATGATTTCTCCATGATCCACAAATAGAATCCTGTCGGCATCTTCAATAGTCGTGAGGCGGTGAGCAATAATCACCTGAGTCATCTTGCCTCGCAGCTCACGGATAGCGGTTTTAATAAGGTTTTCGCTGACGGAGTCGAGAGAGGAAGTTGCCTCATCCATCACCAATATTGAAGCATTTTTTACCAAAGCGCGGGCAATTGCTAGACGTTGCTGCTGACCACCGGAAAGGTTTTTTCCCGACTCTGCGAGCATAGTTTTATACCCTTGAGGAAGTTTTCCGATAAATTCATCGGCATGTGCCTTCTTGGAAGCTTCAACAATCTCTTCGTGCGTGAATGATCGACCAAAGGCAATGTTTTCTTCAACAGTATCAAGAAAAAGGAATGGGCGTTGCGGAACAAAGGCGATCGCTTCTCTGATTGAATTCGGATTAAACTGGTTGATAGACTTGCCGTCGATGGTGATTTCTCCCTTTTCAGGGTCGAATAAACGGGGGAGGAGCTGTACGATAGTCGATTTTCCGGCACCTGTAGGTCCTACAATTGCGACGGTCTCCCCTTTTTTTATTGTGAAGTTCACACCGCGCAATACCCATCCATCCTGATAACGGAACCAGACATCCTTAAAGGCGATCTCTTCTTTGAATGGAGGCAAGGACGGCTGATCATTTTCTTCTTCATTCACTTCAATTTTCATGACTTCCAGCAATCGTTCAGCCGCGGAAACACCTCGTTGAATGTGGGTATTTTCCTCCGCAAACTTCTTTACGGGCTCGTAAAACAAGTAGAGCATTCCACAGTAAACCAGGATATCCGGAACATCCATTTCCAGTCCGTAACAACCATACATCATTGCGGTTGCAAGAAAAAACATCCATCATGAAAGGACAAAGGGACGAGTAGATAGATCGTAACGAGCGCTTTTCTCTTCCAATTTTGCCATGGCATTATTTTGTTCGGCATATTTAGAGCGGGAAAAAGGCTCCATAGCGAAAACTTTTACAGTTTGAATTCCCGCGATGAAATCAATCAACACCGAAGCAAAAGTTTCTTGATTTTGCTGTATTTGACGCGAGATTTTTTTTACTTTTTTCGAAAGCATCGCAATAGGAACAAGAATCAAAGGAAATCCTAGAAAAATGAGCAGGGTTAACTTCCACGAAGTTAAGAAGCAAATAAATAAAGTCGACAAAACAGTAAACGGAGTCTGGATATAGTTAGTAAGACACGCGTTGATCGCCTCAGAGATGAGCGCAGCGTCCCCCAAAACACGGGTGGACAAACTCCCAGTGCTTTGCTGCTGATAGAATCGCATAGGGAGCGCTTGGATGTGCTCAAAGTAATCTTGGCGCAGATCGCGACTGACCCGAATCGCGATCAATTTATTTGAATACCTTTGAATAAACATCGTGACGGCTTTAAAAAGAGCGACAAAGATCAAAAACAGAGCCAGAGCTGTCAGATTATCGGTAAGGGGAATGTAATTGTTCACGTATGTGATAATGTTATCTAAAATTCCCGATCCCCCGGCAAACTTCCGGGTGATAATACCGATTGCAAAAATCTCTAACTGCGATGCCACCGTAAGGAACAGCATCGAAATGATCGTGACGACAATTAAAAAAGTATGTCTATGTTGACTAAAGGCAAGTTTAAAAAGGAGTTTCATGATGATTTATTTCTGTACGTTGAATTGACCCATGCGACGAAATTTAAAATATCGCTGCTCCAGAAGAAGCTCTTCCGGGATTTCTTTTAGGATTTGAATTTGTTCTAAAACAAATCTTTTCACATTTTGAAAAGTTTGCTCCGGATTGTGATGCGCCCCGCCCAAAGGTTCCGGGATAATCGCATCGATCACATGAACTTTTTGAAGGTCTTCCGCATTCAATTTTAAAGCAGAAGCCGCTTCCACGTTTTTATTGGCATCTTTCCACAAGATCGAAGCGCACCCTTCAGGGGAAATAACGGAGTAGTAAGAATGCTCTAGCATCGCAACCGTGTCACCAATGCCAATCCCTAGGGCACCGCCTGAACAACCTTCACCAATCACGATCACAATGACCGGAGTCTTAATCGATGACATTTCCCTAAGATTTTGAGCAATAGCCCAACCCTGTCCGCGCTCTTCAGCTTCTAAACCGGGATAAGCACCGGGAGTGTCCAATAAGGTAACAATAGGAAGGTGAAATTTTTCTGCGAGTCTCATAAGTCTTAGGGCTTTTCTAAATCCCTCAGGATTGACCATTCCAAAGTTTCTGTGCACACGGCTTTCTGTATCGCACCCTTTTTCTTGACCAATCAACATCAGACGCTGGTCCCCAATCGTCGCAAATCCACCGATAATCGAATGATCTTCGGCATAAGTACGGTCGCCGGATAGCTCTGTGAAACTGTCACACATATTTTTGATATAATCAATCGTTCGGGGGCGCGAGTTGTGACGGCAAATAGTGACTCGCTGCCAAGGTGTGAGTTTGCTGTAAACAGATTGCTTTAGGGTTTCCAGTTTTTGTTCGAGTTTTTTTATTTCGGAAGAAAACAGGGGGTTGTTGAGGTTTTGCTTTTTCAGATGCTCGATTGTTTTGATATACTCGTCGATTTGTTTTTCGTGTGGTAATGTTTCCATTAGTATCCTGGGTATTGTATTCTTCGCTCTACGCCCGGCAATGTGGCCAATTTAAAATCTTTAACAATTTCGATGGTTGCCGGCTTCGTGATAATAATTGCAAAAATTTCTTCCATATCTGCTGACGCTAATCGTATGCAGCCATCGCTTTCAAACTTCCCTAGACTGTCTTTATCCTCAGTCAACTCCCCTTTTCCATTAACGACCCACGGCACTCCATGGATACCGAATCCTTTAGCGGGTGCTGTACAGCCGGTGATCTCTTTTTCAAAAGGGATCCATCTTGTCCCAAAAATCTTTAACATCTCGACTCGTTGGCCGTTATGATGTCCCATCATTTTAGGTTTGTAGATCGCAATCTTATTCCCTAAACTATACTTCCCAAACGGAGTCAGTGATCCCGAAGAGCGTAATTGATCCGGGCGTCCAATTCCCACAGTGTAGGTGCGGAGTAATACCCGTTCATTTTGATCTTTATCGAAGTAATACAGCCTTAATTTGCAACGAGTTGCATCCAAAACCAAACAAAATTCTACATCTTTGTCCAATTTAATAACATTAAAACGATCACCCTCTGCAACATCTTGCTTAAAATAATCAGTTGTCCCGTTCAGGCTCCGCGCAATAAAATGCCTGCTTGTTGAGTAGTGATTGGCATAATCAGAAAGCCAAGCGGGCCTTCCTTTCATCCAAGCGACTCGGCTTTTGTAAACGACAGTTTCAACGATGGGGAGTTTAGGCTCACCTTTATTGAATAATAAAGGGACTAAATTAACGTTTTCCAAAGCAACCATTTCCTCGGCATCTTTTGATGTCGTGGGTGCCGGTGTCGGCGCAGGAGCGGGTACTACTGTAGGTGTCGTTGGGATTACAGTCACAAGAGCGATCTGTGGTTTTACTTGCTCGCTTTGAATCTTTGGCGTAGGCAGCTGTATTTCAACAGGGGCAACCAGTACAGGTTTAGAATTACCTGTTTTAAAAAGTGCTACAACGCCAATCACTGTAAAAAGTCCAAGCGCTGCGATAAAAATAATTTTAGGAAATGTCATTGTAAATACCAAAACTTATGCAAGTTCTAAAGTCCAGCGGTTTCTTGTCCCTTTCTTGCTGTAAAGGAATGAAATCAAAAAATCGGCACCCCAAAAGGCACGGTTTCCCCCTAGCGGAATCAATTCAACGCTATAGCGATCTAGAGGGATATTATCTACATGTTGAAATAAACGGATAGAACAATTTTCACCAATAATCTCTAAAGTGGAAATTTCCATTTCAAAATGCCTTAATTGATTAGGAAGGGCCTCAATTTGATCCATT
>CAZENM010000026.1:0-23372 GCA_964513575.1 uncultured bacterium
GAAGAACTGGATTTTATCAATTCGTTTACTTTTTTACTGAAAACCCGTTTCGAAGAGAAGCTGAAGATTGAAATCGATGTGCAGCCCGATCCAGAAGATTATATTGTGCCGATGACGCTTCAGCTTCTCATCGAAAATGCAGTGAAACACAACGAAATTTCCGAGGCTTTTCCCCTACGGAATTCGATCCGGAAAACACATAAAATTCTTAAACTAAAGACAAAATTTCACTCTAAAAAACAAGTTCAAGGACGACAGCTTCCGGCAGTTAAAGTGGGTGCGGTCGATAAATTTAATCAATTAGTTGTCCGTCAGCTTTTTGGAAACACTTTGAACTTTTTAATTCAAATCTTTATCACCACCCTTCCAGGGATTGGAATAGATTCGATTTCTAAGGGAAGTGGAAAAAGTATGGAATTAAGAAGGAGCGTAGCAAAGCATTTAACCCCAAAAACCAAAGCTGAATCTGCACCACCTAGACAAAAGTCAGCTCCGGCAGCGTAGACATTTCGTTCTTTAAGTTCCTATTTTTTATATTTATGGTACTATCCGGATATCCAGGGAGATACCTAAAATATGACACGCACCAAGATCATTTGCACTATAGGGCCATCCGTTAATACATTAGAAAAAATGATGGAGCTGATTGACGCCGGCATGAATGTTGCCCGTCTAAATTTCAGCCACGGAACCCATGAGCAGCATTATGAAGTGATTCAACGTTTAAAAGAAGCTAGGCAGAGAAAGGGACAACCTTTAGGAATCATGCTGGATACTAAAGGGCCTGAAATACGCTTAGGAAAGATCCGCGAGGAAATAATCACTTTAGAGCGCGGAAAAAAGTGGAGATTAGTTGCAGAAGAGGTCGTCGGGGATGCGGAAAGGGTAACCATTAAACCCGGATTCGTTTTGGATAAGATGGAAAATGGGGTCGAAATCTTATTTAACGATGGGTATATCAGTTCAAAAGTTATTGAAAATGGTCCCGGGTATGTTGTAGTTGAAATCGAGAATACAGGAAGAATCTCCTCTGGAAAAGGTGTCAACGTGCCGGGTGTCGATTTAGGACTTCCGGCCATCACTGAAAAAGATATTGAAGATATTCGATTCGGCTGCGCAAACGATGTGGATTTTATCGCAGCCTCATTTGTGAGATCCGCCCTTCATGTGATCACCATTCGGAAGCTATTGATCGACGAAAAAAAACCGGAAATAAAGATTATTGCGAAGATTGAAAACCATGAAGGGGTGCAAAATTTTGATAGCATCGTTCAGGTTTCTGATGGGATTATGATCGCTCGGGGAGATTTAGGGGTAGAAGTCCCCTTAAGCCGTGTGCCGATGCTTCAGAAGATGATGATCAGAAAATGCTCTTTTGCCGGAAAGCCCTCTGTCACAGCAACGCAGATGCTTGAATCGATGATCGACAATCCCCGGCCCACTCGCGCGGAAGCTTCGGATGTGGCGAACGCTATTTATGATAGTACCTCGGTGGTGATGCTCTCTGGCGAGACAGCGATTGGAAAATTTCCGATACAAGCTGTTGAGGTGATGCGTGAAATCATTGAAGTTGCTGAAGGGGATTTTGATTACCGTAATTTTTTCGAATCGCACACAAGGAATGTGTATCATGATGTTCCTTCCTCCGTGACATTAGCATCTGTAAAAACGGCCTATAGCTCCAACGCGCAAGCGATATTTGCCCTCACATTCCAGGGAGGAACTGCGCGTCTCATTTCGAGGCTCCGTCCAAGCGTCCCGATCATAGCGATGACGCCCAACGAGAAATGCTATCACCAGATGGCCCTTAACTGGGGTGTAATTCCTTATTTAGGTCCGGATTGTAAGAATATGGTCGAGGCCTTTGCGCAGATAAGTTCTTATGCGCTTAATCACAAGTATGTCACCAACGGTGATTTGGTGGTTTTAACAGGTGGAACGACTTTTGCCGTTCCCGGCACAACTAATTCCATGCTTGTTGAAAGTATTGGGGATGTGTTAGTCCGGGGAGAAAAAGGGGTGGGATCTCGTGTGTACGGAAATGCTGCCGTGGTGATCACTCCCGAAAACAGACCTCCTTATAGCGTTCGCGATCAAATTTTGGTGATTACCGAGTGCAATGAATCATATTTCTCATTAATCAGAGAGTCGGCAGGAGTAGTATTACAAAATCTTTTCGAAGATACAAAGTCTGAAGACTATTTGATTGAGCAATGTAAAAAGCTTTCCAAAACGGTGATCGTTCGGGGCGATGGTGCGTGTACGATATTGAAAGAAGGACAGTTAGTGACCCTCGACCCTGAAAAGGCTTTGGTTTACAAAGGGGTTGTCTTCGGGTAGGGGTTGCTGCAACGTGTGTACAGAACGCATTTTACCACAGAGGACACAGAGGGAAGGCAAAAGAGTTGAAAACGTCTGCAACCAAAATAAAAAGGTGCCCCTTCTTATTTTACATCCTAGGTGTCATCGGCAATTCTGTGGATAATGCTGCAATCCGTTTTAAGGTGTTTTGTTGAATGCAGCATTATCCACAGAACCACCGATGACACCAAAATATATATAAAAAAGAAGTTTTACATGATAAATACTATGTATTAACAGAGATAACACTGTGAAACCTCTTTCCTTGCCTTTCCTCTGCGCCCTCTGTGTCCTCTGTGGTAAAATGCGTTCTGTACATACGTTACGGGCACCTTCACCAACTTTAACTCATCTCCGTGGTAAAAATGAGTTCTATTGTGCGTTTAGGAATGCGACGGCAATGATTGCTGCCGTGTCCGTACGTAAGATGTTTCCATGAAGGCTTACACCTATTCCACCTAATGTTTTGATTTTTTGGACCTCGGTATCTGTGAGGCCGCTTTCAGGTCCTATAATCACCATGCAGCTGTTTTTTGAAGCTTGCGTTAATAGGTGAGGGGCGGTGGGGTTAAGGTCGCCAAAAAATGTAGTGCAGGGAAGTGTCTTCCATTGTTTGATAGGGGGAGCCTGTACCCATTTAGGAAGAAAAAGGGTTCCCGATTGCTTCATTGCGGAAATTAGAATGGACTCTATGCGTGATGGGGAAGCCTCTTTTCGTTCGCTCGTTTCCCCGGGGAAAAGCCAAATTTCGGTGACGCCT
This sequence comes from uncultured bacterium, assembly GCA_964513575.1. GTDB lineage: Bacteria > Chlamydiota > Chlamydiia > Chlamydiales > Parachlamydiaceae > CAMFKA01. The sequence goes on from CAZENM010000026.1 coordinate 3,122, forward strand.
AATTCGGTGACTTTTTCTAGGATGGTGTCAAGGCGGTTTGCTCTTGGATAAGCCTGCGCGAGAATGATTTGCCGTTCGGGAGGTGGGGAGGTTGTAGTTTTTTTAAGGGTAAGGATCGCTTGTTTTTTTTCGATCGTATCTAGAGTTGCTTCAGCGAGCTGGCCTTTGCCGTTAACAATTTCTACCGTATCCCCAAGCCGGCATCTAGATACATTGACTAAATGGTGGAGTTCTTGGTCCGTCAAATGGACCGTCTGGTGATCAGCAAGGGGGATGTTTTGGTAGAATCTTTCGTGCGGCATATGTTTTAGAAGCTATTGATTGTGATTTTCTTATCGCCAAGGTGACTTTCGAGCGTAAGCTTTTGTTCAGGCGCGGTGTATAGAGTAAATCTTTGGAGGTACTCCCGGAATCTTTTGCGCAATTGTTGCTCTCGTTTCTTTGAAAGGGAAACCGTATTAGATTTTTGATTTGCCGTACTGGCAAAAAGGAAGGCTAAGTAGGTGTTTTCCAGTTCATGGGAGTCGACGATTTCTGTACTCCATTGTAGAGTTTCCCTTTCATTCAGCGGGGAAGCGATGATTACAATTTCTATACTATCATTGATAACTTCCAAAAATAACCTGCTAACATCCTTTGTAAAGATCTTAACGTTCAATGTTTTTACCCCTTCCAGAAGAGAGATGGGGGAAGTTGACTGCAAGGGATAAGTTTCAGGATTGATTTTAGCAATATTCTTTAGAGGATAGAAGACACGAATAGGGATTTGTCGCTCGACAGGAAGGAATTCTTGTCTAAGGAAGTCGATTCTTAACGTTTGCGCTTCGGGGTCGTTTATTTCTTCAAAAATGGTGTTATAAAAGGGAACAGCAACCTGTTTCCACTTCGTAGGGATCATAAAGCTGATTTCGTCGTTTTGAATCCCCTGGTTTGGAGGTTTGATTCCATCCAGCTCTTCTTTAGTGATATCATTCAAGTTGAAGGTGACTTCTAATCCGTTGTCTTTGATTTTTTGCACTTCATTTTCAGGTCCAGTGATGCTCTGCAGGAGTTTTTGCGGCCAAATATCTAGGAATTCATATCCTAATGGAGGGTCTCCAATCGGAGTGTTGATTCGAACCGGAACTTTCGCAGTGACAAGTCTGCTAATCTTAATGACAAACTCGTTATTGCTGACTTGGGTGATGTGGTTATGCAAATCGATGTTAGGATTTAGGCTGATAATGTTCTTTTTAGTAATCTGAACAATCCACTCCGCATGGTCGATAGAAGAAGCGTCGATTAACACCTCTAGATCCCCCGGTTCTAACTCATCAATCACATCCTTAGTTCCGCTAAGGGTCAGGGTGATTCTTTTGCTTAAAATTCCATTTGGCAGTAATCCGTTGATTGTCTTTTCAAGGGGAAGATTGACGATGCGAATGGGAACGTTGCGAATGATTTTTGTGTCTGTAATGGACTGGTTGACTACAAGCCAGATCACAAGCGCGGCGATCACCGCAATCAGCTTTTGTTGCCAGTTATTAATAAAAAGGTTCGTGACTACTGAGTCCATTGTTTTAGCATCCCTACAATATCAAAACGAGATTTAATTTCCACTTTCGGAGGGGTAAACACACTGCGAATGATTCCCTTGAATCGGTCCGGTTTAACTCCCCGTGTCATGATTCCATCCCGCGCGATGGAGACTTTTCCGGTTTCCTCGGAGACCACAACAATTAACGCGTCTGTGACCTGACTAATCCCTAAGCCTGCACGATGGCGCGTTCCCATCGATTTAGAAAGCTGAGTGGTATCGTCAGCCAAAGGTAGGATCGTAGCGGCAGAAACCAAAGTCGTTCCTCGAATAATCACCGCGCCGTCATGGAGAGGGGTAGTGGTAATGAAAATCGATTCCAGAAGCTCCGGCGAGAAAATTGCATTTAACAACACAGCTTTATTGGCATATTCATCGAGAGTGTCCTGATTTTCTAATAGAACAAGAGCCCCAATGCGTCTGTCAGAGAGTCTGTAGACGGATTGGGTCATTCCGTCAAGGAATTTATCAAACTCATCAATCTCCTTATATTTCTTTCCCTTAAAACTTAGACGCGACAACGCTAATCTTAGCTCAGGCTGAAAGATAATCAAAATCGCGATCATCGCGACGTTCACGAAATAAAGAAGTAGTTTTTGGACCACTGGAAGCTGAAGCCATATGGAAAGACCGTAAAAGGCAAGAAACGCTAAAATCCCCAGAAGAAGATCCATGGCGCGCGTATTCCAAAAAAACGAAAGCATGTAGTAGACCATAATCGCGATGACGATGATCTCAAAGAAAGGCACTAATGCTTGAAGGATATGCATGCTTCCGCTCAATTCCATGGCTGTTACAGATTTCCAGATTATGGATAATTCGACTATTTATTTACTCTAAAAATATCAATTCTTTTATATCTTTGTTTTTGGGAGAAAAAAAATTATGGACGTAGAAACTTTAGCACGTGTGCAATTTGCATTAACAATCATGTTCCACTACATCTACCCCCCGCTAAGCATTGGACTTGGATTAGTGATGGTGATGATTGAAGGGACCTATCTTGCGACAAAAAATCCGATTTACTTAAAGATGGCCAAATTTTGGACTAAAATTTTTGCCCTGACTTTCGCGATGGGAGTCGCTACCGGAATTGTGATGGAGTTCGAATTTGGAACTAACTGGTCCACCTATTCAAGGTTTGTTGGGGATGTCTTTGGAAGCGCGCTGGCCGCTGAAGGGATTTTTGCCTTCTTTTTAGAATCGGGATTCTTGGCAGTCGTTCTCTTCGGATGGAATCGAGTCAGCCCAAAGTTTCACTTTTTCGCAACGCTCATGGTTTGCTTAGGAGCCCACTTTAGCGCTATTTGGATCGTCGTCGCAAACTCTTGGATGCAAACTCCCGCGGGCTTTCACGTGGTCGGAGAAGGAATCGCCGCCCGTGCGGAGATCACAGATTTTTGGGAGATGGTATTTAACCCGTCATCAGTGGTTAGACTTCTTCATACCGTCGTCGGAGCCTGGCTAGCCGGTTCATTCCTTGTTATTAGTGTTTCGGCCTACTATTCGTTGAAAAATCGCTACGGTGAGCTTGCGAAAAACTCCCTCAAAGCCGGTCTCGCCGTCGCGCTGGTCTCTTTGTTGCTGCAGGTTTTTCTAGGAGATCTTTCAGCAAGAATCGTCGCCGAGCATCAACCCGCAAAGCTGGCCGCTCTCGAAGGGGTCTATAAAACTGAAAAAGGAGCTCCCCTGATTATTTGGGGACTGCCCAATAGCGATGAACAAACAGTTAATCACTCGGTTGGAATTCCTAAGTTATTAAGCTATCTTTCCTTTCGTGACGCTGATGCCGAGATCGCCGGCCTGGATAAAGTCCCCCGCAAAGACTGGCCAAATGTTAAAGTGGTCTTTCAAACTTATCGTCTGATGCTGTTGTCCTGGGGGTTAATGCTCCTTACGACCCTAGTTGGTGTCTTTATGCTATGGCGAGGAACCCTATTCCAGAGCAAATGGGTTCTCCGGGCGATGGTTTTTTCCGTTCTCTACCCGCAGATCGGCAATCAAGCCGGCTGGGTGTCTGCAGAAATGGGACGCTTTCCCTGGATCGTTCAGAACTTGTTAAGAATTTCGGAAGGGTTATCGAAGACTGTGACGGCTAATCAAGTGTTAGGTTCGATTATCATGTTCACCTTTGTGTACCTGCTGTTATTCATACTGTTTATTTATTTATTAAATGATAAGATCCAACATGGTCCAGAGGACTTGGACGCTACAGAAACCTATCACGGCATACAAAATATTATCGAGGAGTCCTCACATGGAAAGCATTTATAATAACATCCAGTTCATATGGTTCACTGCTTTTGTGATTCTAGCAACCGGCTACGCGATTTTGGATGGTTTTGATCTAGGTGTGGGAATGTTGCATCTTTTCTCCAAAAAAGACGAAGACCGCAGATTGATGCTGAATTCGATCGGTCCCGTTTGGGACGGTAATGAAGTGTGGCTCGTGACTGCGGGCGGGGCGTTGTTTGCCGGGTTTCCGGATGTGTACGCGACTTTATTATCGGCATTTTATATCCCCGTCATGATCCTTCTAGCCGGAATTATCTTTCGCGCTGTCGCCATAGAATTCCGTAGCAAGCAGCCTATGGCTTGGTGGAGATGGGGATTTGATATCGCATTTTCTTTAGCGAGCTTGATCATCGTCCTGATGCTGGGTGTCCTTATGGGAAATCTGGTTCGGGGAATCCCTTTGGATGCCTATAAAGAATTTACAGGTGATTTGGAAGGTCTTCTAAATCCCTATGCCCTGTTAGTCGGCATCATGACTATTGCCCTGTTCGCCATGCACGGAGCCATCTACCTAGTCATGAAAACAGAAGGGGCTTTGCATGATAAAGTGCGCGGCTGGATCTATCCGAGCATGATATTTTTCATCGTCATGTATTCCATCACCACTGTAGCAACATTGATTTACTATCCCCATATGGTCGAGTCGTTTCGCGATCGCCCCGTGTTTTTCTTAGTTGCGATTGCCAACCTTTTAGCTGTCGCCAATATTCCTAGAGAAATCACTAAGGGCAACGATGGCAGAGCCTTTTTGTCTTCCTGCGCAAATATCATTTTTTTGATGGCTTTATATGGCATCGGTACCTATCCCAATGTCGTCCGAGCAATCAATAATCCATCCGAGCTGAGTTTGACGATCTGGAATTCAGCATCTTCACCGTTGACATTGAAAATATTGTTGATTATCGCAGTTGTTGGCTTGCCGATTGTCATCGCCTATACCTGTGTGGTCTACTGGGTCTTTAGGGGCAAAGTAAAAATGGATACACATAGTTACTAGTGGTTTGAATGTGAGAAGGGTTTCCGGCACCCCCTTCGGGGGTGCGGGGAAGATTTTTATCGTTTACCCAAAGCTGCGCCCTTCTAACCTCGCTAGGCACTCGGAAGAGGGTCTTGCACTGGGCTACAGTCCGACACCGCCCTTCGGGGGTGTTTTTTTGACAACATTTCCCGGGGCCTTTGAATCCTGTGTTTACAACTGAACAACATTTTACAACCACCCCCGAAGGGGTGTGCCGGAAGTTAATCTGTATGTCGTCCTTTCAGGACTCTGGGATAGCTCTGGGCTAGACCCATTTCATAGCATATGCTCAAAGAGGGTGTCGCTTTCCGTTAAATCATTTTAAAAAATGTTCTTTAACTATTTTCTTGTTGCAAATCCACCTGTGCTTTATAAAATTTGTTAACACCTCCAAAATATAGGCAAAAATATGATTCCTCATGGTCTTAGACGCTTGTCACAAGTCACACAACGTACGTTATCTGAAAATATTGCTAATTCATCTAGGACAGTTAGAGGTACTTCTAGAATTCCCTCTAACCTATCACTACTACTAACTCAAGAATCGTCAACACGTATTGGTGTTTTATTTACAGCGCGTCGTGAGTATGCATCGAAAACAATGAACGCATCTATAAATGAAAACTTCGATGATTCGTTAATCCAAAAACGGGAAGCTCTACAAAAAAAGAAAGAGATTTTTACAGAACAAGATCGAACTCAACTTGAAATGCTTAACAACGAGTGTGCCGAACTAGATAAAAAAAACGAGCTCTTAAGCTTACAAAAAAAAATTAAAACAACGGGCAAAGAGTTAAGTTCTTTAAAGTTGCAAATAAGTGAAGTGAAATTTGAAATTGAGATGTTATATAAAATGTTTTCTGTACAGCAACGAAGATTAACATCGAAAAATTCTATAGATGAATTTGTCAAAACAAATTTAGATTCATACGACATCTCAGTGCACGCAAGGGAATTACAACTAAAATTTAATCAAGCTCAGACCCATTTCCAAGAAGCATTGGGCAAAAAAAGCCAACAATTAGAAGAGTATGAAAAATTAGAAAGCCTTTTAGGAGGTGAATTCGAAGCATTTTGCCAATTGGAGGCCGTTTATTCACAACCCTCTTTCAGATTTAATTTTGAACAAAAAAATCCCATTATTGACTCCGATCGTCTACTGATAGAGGCAAAGGAATATGCTTCACATACCTACTATGGTATTAAACAATCGAGGTTTCTTCCCTACATTACTACAATAGTGAATGAAAAACAATTTCAGACAAACTCTTTAGAATTTATAAAAAATTACACTGAAAATGTACGTAGACCTTGGTCGTCTTCCGCTAAATTTACTGATCGGGCTCATGATTTTCTTTGTGAGTATTTCAAAAATGCACTTAAAAATGTTGATAACCAAAGCTTTAAGATTTTTGAACTTCAAAATCCTCCTATGGAAGGCCTACAGAATTTGACCAGTCAGCGTCCCATTTGTGAAATTCTATCAAGACGTTTTGAGTCTCTTGCAGATTATTTTAGACGGTTATCTCGTTAATAAACTGTGAATCGATAGCCAAAGTGTTTTACAAGTGTTCTTGAATGGTTTCCGGCACCCCCTTCGGGGGTGCGGGGAAGATTTTTATCGTTTACCCAAAGCTGCGCCCTTCTAACCTCGCTAGGCACTCGGAAGAGGGTCTTGCACTGGGCTACAGTCCGACACCGCCCTTCGGGGGTGTTTTTTTTGCAACATTTCCCGGGGCCTTTGAATCCTGTATTTACAACTGAACAACATGTTACAACCACCCCCGAAGGGGTGTGCCGGAAGTCAATCTGCATGTCGTCCCTTCGGTACTCAGCAGCACAAACTATTTTGAAACTGTGTTTATCGGTCCAGGCCCTGCGCGTCCTCGATTGCCCGAATCTTGATCGCTGGGGTAAGATCCGTATTGATCTCGACTGGAGGTTCTTCGCGCAATGGGGGGATATATAAATCCGGTGGAGGCGATTCTTGACCCTCTGGTAAGGGAGGTGGAGGAGGTAAAATAGGCTGGGGAACTAGGGGAATCTCTTGTTCGGGTGTTACCTCTTTTTCGATTTGCGGAATTGTGCGTGCGACTTTCTGCTTCCACAGTTCCCAACCCAAGGAGATCAGAATAAGAAGGATAACAATAATAATTAACGCCTTTTTCATAAGTCCCCTAATGCTTGCTTCACTTCTTCCATCATAAAGAAAGTTCCACAAATAACAAGGATCTCGTGATTTTCTTTCGCGGCAGCTCTTGCTTTACGAACACCCTCCCCAATAGAGCTTTCTAATGCCGCATCGGGAAAGAGAGGGGAGAGCATGGATACCGCGGCGCCCCTGGGGTTTGGAGCCTGCACCCAGTGAAGGTGCTTGGTGTTGGCGCGCAACACCGTTGCGCAGCCCTCTAAATCTTTATTTGCAGATAAGCCGCAAACCACTCGGATCGGTTGTGTCGGATAGAGACAACGGATAGATTTGAAGAGCATTTCGATCGCGCGAGGGTTGTGGGCAACATCTAAAATAATTAGGGGATCTTTCGAAAAGACCTCCATTCGACAAAGAGGTGTCGCCTTTACCGCCGCATCAATGATCTCGGTAGGCAGCCCCAGGAGTTCCATCGCTTTCCCGGCAACGGCATTATTTTCTTCGTGATAATTTTCAAATGAACCCGGGACACGGAAGATCTCGCTTTTTGTTTCAAGAGCCTGTTGGCGGATTGTCTCATAAGGAACTGTCGGGCCTATGACCACAGGTATTAAGGGCTTAATGATCCCTCCTTTTTCATGAGCAATCTTTTCCACGCTATTTCCTAACGTCTCAGTATGCTCCAAGGAAATCGAAGTGATGATACTTAATAGCGGTTGTATGATATTTGTTGCGTCCAAACGACCTCCTAAACCCGCCTCGATCACTGCGATGTCGACATGGTGATTGCGGAAGTGGAGAAATGCTAAAAGAGTCGTCATCTCAAAAAAAGTCGCTGGAATTTGCTGCGACTCCATCAAGGCAAACAAAAATTCTAATCCGCTGCATGTTTCAGATTCAGAAATCCATGTTCCGTTGATTTGAATCCGCTCACGAAAGTTTATTAGATGCGGGGAGGTGTAGAGTCCTACCTTTTTTCCGGACAGTTCGAGCCCATAGGCGATTTTTGTCGCGACAGAGCCTTTTCCGTTAGATCCGGCGATGTGTATGGTGGAGAAGGTATCCTGAGGATTTTCACAAAGTACAGCAAGCATCTTTGGGTTTTGTAAACCCTCTTTATGGCTTCCATGCAGACCTAGGGAGTACAACTTTTGCAAGACCGAATCAAAGTGTTTCATAAAAGGATTAACGACGTTGGCTAAGCATGTGAATATTATCACTTAACTCACGAAGTAGCTTAGCAATCATTTCTAAAAGCCTTCCCAGGTAGACCAGTAATTGGGTAGAGGTCATGTCTTTTCCGGACTTTTCGGCATGGTCTAAGACCTTATTGATTTTATCGATTTTTTTATTGAGTTCAGCAAGTTTATCGGCAGCAACAGGAGTCCCTTGTCCATTTAAAAACGTTTGATAGTCTTCTAGCTTTTGTTTGTACTTACTCGCTTGCCCTTTGAGCGCCTGAACGACTTCTCGAATGCTTCCGACCTGTCCTACGTCGACGTGTGGGATATGTTCATGTTGAAACATAGGATGATAGTTTGGGGGTTGGGGAGTGGTCCAAAGATCATCAAGCTGTTTGTCAGATGTTTTACACTTCTCTAGAAGCACATTAAGTTTATTGGAAAGTTTATCTATGTCTTGAAGGGATGGAAGCTCTTCTAATCCTATTTCAAGGGCTCTCGAGTCGATATCCATATCGTCATCTTCACGATCATCAATAGAGCCTGAGGTGTAATAATTGGTATCTAGGTCTTCATCATCTTCAACGAGTACGATAGGGGTATGTGTTTTTGGAGCGTTTCTCACAGTTTCGTTTTCATCATCAAGGAGATCTCCGGTACCAAGTTCCTCAGGAGTTAAGTGTCTTGCGTTGTCTTCCTCCTCATCCAACTCCCTTACGATTGTATATTCACCGATCGTTTCGACGATTTCTTGAACTTTACCTTCTAAATCACGATAGGTTTGACGAACATCATGACTCTCTGACGAATCACTCATTGATTCGATTGATTCACGATGGGTTAAATTGACCTCAAAAGATTCTCTTTGTCCGTTAATCTGAGCATCTGTTTTTCCGATTTCTTGCTGAAGATCCGGATCTAACGTTTGATGCTGCGAAGAGGGTGGCGTAGGCTGTATCGGAGAATTTGAAGAAGCGTGAACTGAGGGGGTGTTTTTACTATTAGTATTATTATTGACTGGGTAGCTCATAAAAAAACCTCATTAGTAAACTTATTATAAACTAAAGTTAGTTTATTTGTCAATTTGGTAATTTTTGAGAAGGTCAAAGTTTTGTTTGTTAACCCAAGAGCAACCTAATGGAGTTTGAGGTTTTACCTGCCCATGAAAATCAGACCCCCCGGTTTTAAGCCAACCTTTTCTTTCGGCGATCTTAAGCCAGCGCTCTTCCTGATTAGGGAGAAATTTGCTGTACCAACACTCGATCCCATCGAAAGGAATTTTTAGCAATTGCTGCAAGAGAGTAGGGCTGGAAATTAAATGGGGGTGGGCGATAATGGCGGCACCCCCGGCACCGTGAATAATCCCGATCGTTTCCTCGACAGAGAACATTTTCCCCTGAACGTAACAAGATTTGCCTTCTCCTAAATAATGGTGGAAAGCTTCCTGGACAGAGCCGACATACCCCCGTTTCATCATTGCAAGCGCAATGTGGGGTCTACCGGTAGATTTGTCATTCAGAACAAGGATTTCAGATTCCGACACTTCTTTGCCAATAGCGCCAAGCTTTTTTAGCATAGCCAGATTGCGTTCTTTTCTCCGGTCTTGGTGGCTTTTGCAGAAAGATTTAAGGTTTTCATTGTCGATGTCGATATTATAGCCAAGGATATGAACGCTTTGCCCTAGGTGGTGAGAAGAAAATTCCACGCCTGTAAGGATTTCCAAAGAATGTTCTTTTGCCAAGCTCGGAAGGGTTTGGTAGGCATCGATCGTGTCGTGGTCAGTGATCGAAAGACCTTGCAGGCCGATTTTTTTTGCGAGGTGTACGATTTCTTCCGGCGTTAATGTGCCATCGGAAAATGTCGAGTGGATGTGCAGATCGGCACGAAAATCATTCATAGAGCTTCCCTTCCGGAGTGATAATCCTTATCTCTCTTTCTAGGGCAACACCTGATTTTTGCAAAATATTTTGTTCAATTTCATGAATTAGTTGCAGCATCTCATCTGCCGTGGCCTGATTTCTATTGACCAGGAAGTTACCATGCATTTCTGAAACAGCAGCGCCGCCAACTGAAAGCCCTTTCAAACCATTTTTGTCGATTAGCGCGCCTGCCGAGCCTCTTTTAGGATTGCGGAAGACACATCCCGCCGATTTTTCGTGGTAGGGTTGTGTTGCTTTTCGGTATTGAAATAATTCCTGTTGTCGGGTACGCGCTTGGTCGCAGGGGGATAGTTGGAAAGTGGCGGATAGGATCACGCCATCCATACTTTGAAAGGGTGAAGTGCGGTAAGCAAAAGTGAGGTTATCTTTAGAAAAAATTTCGATTTCCCCATTTGAATGCAGGTATTCCACTTCTAAAAGCGTTTTAGAAACTTCTTGGCCATTAGCGCCGGCATTCATGAACACTGCGCCACCTACAGAGGCCGGGATTCCCGTAGCAAATTCAAGCCCACCCCAACCCTCGCGAGCTGTGCGTGTGCCAAGAAGGGAAAAGCTAAAGCCCGCCCCAACTTTAAATACGCCATCGGGAAGAGCTTCAAATGTGTCGATTTTGATGTGGAGGAGTGTTCCATGAAAGCCTTGCTCAAAGAACAGGCAGTTGGAACCTTTTCCTAAGATAAAATAGGGGAGATGATCTTTTCGGCATTCATTTATGGCCTCTCGGCATTGTTCAGCTGTGTGGATTTCGACATAGTCATTGACTGCGCCGCCGATCCCCATCGTCGTGAGATCACTCAGTCGGATCGACTTTTTCCAATTCGATCTTGGCATCGCGCAACTCCTCCATTTTTTCGTGGATAATTTCTTCGTTCTTTTCCAGAGTTTCCGCCAGGAGTTTTATGGCTTCAAGATCTTTGGACTCTCCTAGTGTGTCTTTATAGACCGCGTCCAGCAGAGCATTGACAAAGTTGGCTGATTCCGGAGTGCCGAACTTACGCGCAAGGCGCATCCCTTCTGCGATCACAACTTTTTTGGGAAGTTGATCGTCAAAGAGCAGTTCGTAAATCGAGAGTCTTAGGATGTTTTTTTCCACGGTCTGAATCCGCTCAAAGCTGAAAGATGTAGAGATCGCTCGGATAGTTTCGTCTATTATCTGTTGCTTCTCCAAGATTTTACCCACCTGTTGATAGGCTAAACGGACTGACCGCTTGGTAACTTGAAGCTCTTTCATGATCAGGCTAACGATTTCGTCCTCTGCCGACCCGCCAAGCTCCAGGCAGTATAAAACTTGAAAGACGATTTCCCGGAATTTTTGCTGTGGTAGTGCCATATGATAATGATCCATTAAATAGAGTGACAATCCAATGATACTATCATAAAACGATATGATCCGCACGGAAAAATAAAGAAAATAGCCTCTGCTTTGTAGAATTTTCCAAAAAAAAATGTACAAAGTCGGAGATTAAGCACGCCGCTTTTCCCAATTTTGTTACTCAAAAATTCTTTTTAGCAGTAAAGTGAGTTTATTAAGGCAGGTGGTAGATATGTTATTCGATTTCGAAATGATCCAGCAATTTTATAAAAAACTTCCAGAAAGGCTTCAAAAGGCCCGTTCCATTGCGAACCGCCCACTGACCCTGACCGAAAAAGTTCTTCTGACCCATGCCACAGGGCAATTAAAACAACCTCCCACACGTGGAAAGACTTATGTAGATTTCAATCCCGACCGTGTCGCAATGCAAGACGCAACCGCACAGATGGCCCTTCTCCAGTTTGCCTCCGCCGGAAAAAAAAGAACCGCCGTCCCCACAACCGTTCACTGCGATCACTTAATCCTTGCCGAAATGGGCGCTAAGGAAGATTTAGAAAAAGCTAATTCAGAAAGCCGCGAAGTATTCGATTTCCTGCAGAGCGTCTCCAACAAATACGGAGTCGGATTCTGGAAGCCTGGCGCGGGGATTATCCACCAAGTAGTTCTGGAAAATTATGCCTTTCCCGGTGGAATGATGATCGGAACAGACTCCCACACTCCCAATGCCGGAGGCCTAGGAATGATCGCGATTGGGGTGGGCGGTGCTGATGCTGTCGACGTGATGGCAGGGATGCCCTGGGAGCTTAAAATGCCTAAAGTAATCGGCGTCCGCCTAAAGGGGACGATGAGCGGATGGACCTCCGCAAAAGACGTTATCCTAAAGTTAGCCGGAATCCTGACTGTAAAAGGGGGAACCGGAGCGGTTATCGAATATTTCGGAGAAGGCACTCAATCAATTTCATGCACCGGAAAAGGGACTATTTGCAACATGGGAGCTGAAATCGGCGCCACCTGTTCCATTTTTCCCTATGACGAGCGGATGGCTGTCTACCTGAGAGCCACAGGTCGGGAAAAAGTTGCTGATCTTGCCGACCCTTTAAAAGATCTTCTTGTGGCCGATCCGGAAGTGCTGCAAAATCCCGAAGAATATTACGATCAAATTATTGACATCGATTTGGATGAATTAGAGCCCCTCATCAACGGACCCTATTCACCTGATAGAGCCTGGAATCTGTCAGAATTCGCCGAAGCTGTTAGATCTCAAGGGTATCCTGAAGCTATTTCTGTTGCGCTTATCGGTTCTTGCACAAATTCCAGTTACGAAGACCTGGAAAGAGCTACAAGCATTGCGAGACAGGCCGTTAAGCATGGAATTAAGTCGAAGTGTCAGTTGACAATCACACCGGGATCAGAGCAAATCCACGCGACTATCGAACGGGACGGACTGCTTAAAGTCCTTCAGGAGATTGGAGGACTTGTCCTAGCGAACGCCTGTGGTCCCTGCATCGGACAGTGGAAGCGGCATGATGTCGCTTTTGGAGAAAAAAATTCAATCCTCACCTCGTATAACCGCAACTTTTCCGGACGCAATGACGCCAACCCAGGAACGCATTCATTTGTGGCAAGCCCTGAAATTGTGATTGCCCTAGCGCTTTCCGGCAAGCTCACATTCAACCCCATCACAGATTCTTTGATGAATGAACAGGGAATTCCTATAAAGCTAGAGCCTCCGCACGGAGATGAGCTCCCCAAAAATGGTTTTGAAGGGGGAGCTGCAGGCTACGTCGCTCCGGCCGAAGACGGTACCGCCGTCCAAGTGATCGTAGATCCCGCAAGCGCACGTCTGCAGCTTTTAGAGGCCTTTCCTGCTTGGGAGAAATCAGATTTACAGAATCTGAAATTGCTTGTAAAGGTACAAGGGAAATGCACGACGGATCATATTTCCCCCGCAGGGAAATGGCTTCGATTCCGTGGGCATCTGGATAATATTTCAGAAAATATGCTTACCGGAGCTCAAAACGCTTTCCGTGAAGAAATTGGAAAGGGAAAAAATCAGCTGACGGGTCAACTAGACCACCTAGCAAAAATCGCGCGGGAATATAAAAAAGCAGGCATCGGTTGGATTGTCGTGGGCGACGAAAACTATGGAGAAGGATCTTCCAGAGAGCACGCCGCCATGGAGCCGCGTCACCTAGGCGCCCGGGCTCTGATCGTGCGAAGCTTTGCCAGAATCCACGAAACTAATTTGAAGAAACAGGGGATCTTAGCCCTCACTTTCGCCGACCCTAAGGACTACGACAAGATTCAAGAAGATGACACGTTATCGATCCTAGGACTGACAACGTTTGAGCCGGGGAAACCTCTGACCCTACAGATTAAACACTCGAATGGCGCCGAAGAATCGATCTTGCTGAATCACACCTATAACGAGAATCAAATCGAATGGTTTAAGGCGGGCAGCGCGCTCAACTTACTGAAGGATTAGTATTTCTCAAAGCCAAGCCTTTTCCAGCTTGGCTTTGTAGACCTTGATCTTTCTTTCGTTAACTCTTGTTTGGCCAAGCTTCGCGCGCATTTCAGCGATGATTTTTTTGGCCACCTGCTCCCCCAAAAAGTCATATCGGACAATTTTTAGGTGAGAGTACGGGTTGAGTGTCGTTTGATTGCTTGTTAACAGTCGGAGCTGTCTCTGGAGTTTTGTTGTCCCCCCCGACATGTAATCGCAGTGCTGTACCCCTGAAAGAACCAGTGAAGGAGTGAATTCTTTTGCAGGGACTCCAAACGGGTAGGAGACATAATTATGTTTATCCATGAAGCTGTACGAGTCGGGACCTATATCAAAAAACTGATATAAAACCCCCTGAGACTCATTAGGGATGTGAGAATAGGCAATCGACATCAAATCATCCACAGAATCTTCAGGAATTCCGATTTCTTTAAACCATTCTTTCAGCAGAGTAATCGCAATTTTATCTCCCCCTTCCAACGTGGAGTTATTTAAAACGACACCTAATGTGCTTTCATCCGGCCTCGCATAATTTCCGAAGAGAGGAATGTTTAGCGAGATCAACAGCTCCCGCTGGCCCGATTTGAGATCCCAAAAGGGGTAAAAATAGTTGTTAATTAGATTCTTTGTAGCGGTGTCGGTCACGGAAAAATAAGTTTTCAATAAATTGTGAGGAAGTAGCGTTCTCTCCACCCAGCTTCTTAGCTCAACTGGATTGAATTCGATTTTTTTAGATTGTAGAGTTTTAGAAAAAATTTGGAAGATCGCTAGGGTGTGGATTTTTTGGCTGTCTACGCAGTCACCAGGAGCCTGATTAGTGGAGGGGTCTACATGAACCCTCATCTCGCTTAATCGATTTGCTAAGGCATCGAAGACGGCCGTAATCTCGGCTTTGTCTGCTTGGGTTAATTCATTCGCCCGTATTTTCAGATTCAGCTCGTTTTTCAAAGGCTCTAGTAAAAACGTGGAAAGCATGATTTTTTGGATTTTTTTATCCTGCGCGGGGTGGTCGAGGGTAGAATAAAAATCCGTCATTCCATTTTTAAAATCGAATTTTTTATCGCCCGGGATTCGTAGGAAATAAAAGTCTTTGGGAAATGCATAGCCTAACTTTTCCTCTAAAACTGCGCGGATGACATCTTGAAAGATTCGATAATTTTGGGTGCTTCCATGGTAGCCAAAAAATCCCTTATCAGATTCCTTAGTTGCAGCTTCCAGCAGCAATGAAACGCTTGCGAGTTCTTTTTGATCTAATGCTTGGGTGATCTGCACCAAATCGGTATGCTGCAGGAAACGACTTGTTGGGGTGTCTTGCTGCGACCACACAACGTTGGAAAATGCTGTGACGATAAGAAGGATCGATAATACATATTTACAGAACAATAGCTTCATAATGTGCCATATTTTGAGTCATAAGGAGTTAATTATAACATGCGAGTATGAGGAAAATGTTAAGAATGGGTAGGGGTTTTATTAAATGTGAATTTTCAGCTCAAAGGAATTTCGATTCCCTCGTCTTCTTTAATCGATTTATGGTGAAGATAAAGGCGTCTAAGGCGGGCATTGTCATCGAATTGTAAGACAAATTCAATCCACCCTTCATTAAAGTAGTAGGAGTAGAGAGAATTTCCCACAAACCGTTCTTTTCTTTGCGCTGTGAAAAATGCATTTTCTGCCTCTTCACGCGACATGAATTTATGAAGCTTTGTTGGGTTGCATGAGCTAATATTTTGGATTAATTGTGAAAATGTTGGGTAGCGAGGAAGGTCAACGCCGAGGGATTCAGCTATTTCGGAGGGGAGTGTACAAGGGAAACGAAAACGTAAGAGCAAGTCAATAATTAGATCGAAGGTCGATTTGATTTTTTGCATATATTCCATAAAGTTGCAACCGCGATACCCCAATATACCATTTTGTAAGAAAAAATTCAAAATTTTACGGAAATCTTTTTTAAAAAGTGTTGCTTGCATTTCATCGCCCTAGGTGATAGAATTGCAAAACATTTAATGACAAGAAACCTTAAGTCGTGATACGACCAACTTTATGCTAGCAATTTTTTTAGATATTGAAACAACCGGATTGGATCCGCAAAGACATTGTCCCTTGGACATTGCCATTCAGATCGTCGACCTCACAGAAATGTGTATGAGAGGGGAATACCACTCCGGAATAAATATTTCTGAAGAAAAATGGTTTCAACACGACCCCACTAGTATCCAAATCAATGGATTCACCTGGGAAAAGACTCAAACCGGCGCCCCGATTGCCCAAGTGAAACAAGAAATCATCGATTTTTTCAAACAGCATAAAATTGTCAGAGGGGAAGCGTTCTTTATTTGCCAAAATCCCGCCTTTGATCGAGGATTCTTTAATCATATCATTGATGTTTATACCCAAGAAAGTTTGCAATGGCCGTATCATTGGCTAGACCTGGCTTCAATGTATTGGGTCCGCTATATGGATCAACATCTGGATCTGGGAACACCTATCCCGCTACATGCCAACCTGTCTAAAAACAACATCGCTAAGTTTTATGATCTTCCAGAGGAAGAAACTCCCCATTCCGCACGCAGAGGCGTCCTTCATTTAATTTCCTGCTTCGAGCGGGTTTTCAATTTATCAAGTTCGGAACTTGCCGAAAAAGTTTAGAATTTTTTGCAGCTTTAGTTCTCGCAGGGCGCTTAAAATTGTTCTTTTCGTGTATCCTACAGACCCATTCTAAGCGAATTTTGTGGTGAAGGCTAGGTTCTCTGAAGCAGCAGCAAGCTAGGTGACTGGTTTCTGTTGATCCAACGGTGATGGCAAACACTCCACAGCTCCTTATTAAGCCTTTTGCAATATTCCAATAACGCCTGTTCTTCTACGGCGCCCTCCGGATGTCCCGGGTAGCAGGTGATTGAAATAAGGCCTCCGGATCCTATCAAAGAGCAGGCATTTTCAATGCTCTCCAGTGTAGACGAAGTCTGTGTGGTCAGTGATTTATTTCCCCCCGGAAGGTATCCCAGGTTATAGATGAAGAGTTTGATGGGGAGAATTTTAAATTCTTCAGGAAAGTGTTGATGTGATTGTTGCAAGGTGACCAGTCGGTGAGCGACCTCGGGGACATTAGATTCGATTTTTTCGCGAGTTTTTTGAATGGCTTCCGGTTGAATATCTATGGCGTAAAGTGTTCCGGAAGTTGGAGTCAGAATGAATTGAGCTAGCGTTAAGGTGTCATGCCCATTACCACAGGTGGCATCGACAGCGATGTCGCCTGGGGTAAGGAGTTTTTTCCAGTAGGAATGCGCCAGATCGATGTGAGACTGGAACAAGGGAAAATGACGATTAGAACTTGTCGTTGTATTCTTCATCCAGCATCGCTTGTGCCTCGTTCGTGGGGGCCGGCAAGGCTGTTGCCGGTTGTTTTTTCGAGGATTCGGGTGAGACAACATTCTTGAAGACTACGTGTACGCAGGCAACATGAAGGCCGGTTAAACGGGTGATTTCTTCCGCAATTCGAGTTTGGATTTTTTCCGCCATTTCGGGGATGGAGTAACCAAAGAAAATATTCACTTCTACGCGGATGCTGACAGAATGGTTTTTGTTGTCTTGCTCGGATGTGATCCCTTTGACACCTTCCAGGCTGTTTCTGCCGAGGATGTTGTCGATGAAGCCCCCTTCGAGCAGGGAGATGCCGTCGATTTCAGATAGACATTGAAGGACTATTCCTTGAAAAACGCGGTTTTCTATGTCCCTTACAAACAGAGTTTCCGGAAGTTCAAATTCCTTCGTATCCACTTTTTTAGGGCCGGTTTTGTTTTTTGCATCGATCATAATTCACCTACTTTGTGAGATCCCTACTTGACTATCCGTAACTTGTAGTCTAGCATACGAATGATATCTTGCCAATTGTAGGGTTTATGCAATTTTTATTATTGTTTCTTTTCACTGTGCTTTCAGGTTGGGTAACCTCGATATTTGCTCAAAAAAGAGGGCGTGATCCCTTTGTTTGGTTTATGATCGGAATGGTTTTTGGGGTTATGGGAATGATGATGTTGTTTATTTTCCCGTCCCTCACCAAAAAAGGGGAGACAACTCCGGATGATCCCGAGGAGCCTCTTTATCAGCAAACATTTCCACTGGGACATGAAGATTTAACGCAAAAGTTTTACCTGTGGGATTGGTATTATCTGAATGATGAACGAAATACGACAGGGCCTGTAGGATTTGCGGAGATAAAAAAACTTTGGAATGAAAAAGCGATCAGGGACTCGACCTATGTCTGGCACGAAGAGATGACGGACTGGCAAAGGATAACGGAAATTCCGGGGTTAGAGGAAGTGTTAACCGGAACAGAGTATGCGACAGTTCCAGATGACGACTATTAAGTGATAAAATCTAACGTAAGCAGCAGTCCCGGATGACGACTATTGAGTGATAAAATCTAAAGTAGGCAACAGTTTCGGATGATGTTATTGAGAAAAAAACTGGAATATATGTATTTCCAACCGATGATTATTGAATGAAAAAAAACTCAAAGCCTGCAAAGAATTTTGGGGCTTTGAGTTTCTCGAGAATTCTACCAGCTTGACTTTGTCACGCCCGGAATCATCCCGAAGGATGCGAGTTCACGGAAGACGATACGAGAGAGTTTGAACTTGCTCATATATCCACGTGCTCGGCCGGTCATTTGGCAGCGATTGCGCAGACGGATCGGGTTAGAGTCTCTTGGCATTTTATTTAGCGCTTCACGTGCTTGTGCGCGCTCATCTTCAGTCAGGTTTACATCTAAAGAGCGTTTTTTCAGCTCTTGACGTTTGTCCCATTTAAGTTTAACAAGTCGTTCACGACGTTTTTGTTTTTCAACAGATGACTTTTTCGCCATATGATTCCTTCACTTATTTTTTGCGAGCTGGCCCTTTTTGGCGTTGCTTACGGTTGGGATCTTTTTTGTTAATCACATAAAGACGACCCTGACGCCGTACTAAAATATCACCCTTAGAAGGATCAGCTTTGATTGAGGCACGCACTTTCATTGGTATATCCTATATCGTCTTGATATTGCTAATAAATATACAAGTTTTATAAGAAATTTAGGGATTCTTTTCAACCCCTTTTTTATAAAAGCCTCCGTTTTCTTGTTTTGAGGCTGGTGGGGACGTAAAAAAAATATAAGCAAGAGGCAGGAAACAGCCCAATGAATTAGGGGGTTTAAAGGGAGGGGTTTTGTGCTTGCCAAAAGTGCTGTTATTTTTATTTCTGGCGGTCTGACCAGCGGAAATATCCAATCGGTAAAGTTAGAGAAACAGCTTTTCGGATCATGGGGAAATAAATTGTACAAAGTCGAGTACATAAAAGGGATTGACAATTACTAGAGTTGATCACTATACTTAGGCCACTAAATTTAATCAAACACAGGGGAACTTCCCATGAAGCGTACATACCAACCCAGCAAGCGTTGCCGCAAAGCTGTTCATGGATTTCGTGCAAGAATGAGCACAGCAAACGGTCGAAAGATCATTAATCGCCGACGCCGCGCAGGCCGTAAGCAATTAACACGCGTGTGAGCAATGCCTTTCCTAAATCTGCACGATTGCGGATAAGAAGGGAATTTCAGAGGGTTTCTTCCCAAGGACAACGAGTAGGCGCTTCCTATATAAGCGGTGAAGTTCTGAAGAATCTCTCTGGCGCAAGGGTTGCCGGAGCGAGGTTGGGGATTACGGTCTCCAAAAAATTCGGCAAAGCCCATGACCGCAACCTGTTTAAGCGCTATGTGAGGGAGGCTTTTCGTCTCCTTCGCATGCAAATCACTGTGCCTATTGATATAAACATCAGGCCGCGGTTGAGTGCTCGACAGGCCTCCTTCAAAGAGATCCAGAATGACCTCATCGCGCTCCTTAGACCATTTATCTCACCAACTCAGCCAGCTTAATCCCTCACAAAGAGAAGCCGTTGAAACTGTTGACGGCCGGTTATTAATCCTTGCCGGAGCCGGCAGCGGTAAGACCAAGGTTTTGACGCTGAGGATGGCTCATCTGATCTTAAGGTTATCTGTTTCCCCAAAAGCCATATTAGGTCTTACCTTTACCAATAAAGCCGCCGAAGAAATGCGCCATCGATTGGCAGGACTTGTTGAGGGTAACAACGCTAAGCATGTTGTTTTAAATACTTTTCACGGGTTTTGCATGCAGGTGTTGCGGCAGGACATCGCCCGATTGGGGTATACTCCTCATTTCACTTTATATGATGAAAAAGATGTCCAACGCTTGATTTCTTTGATTGCCCGGGATGAGCT
>CAZENM010000027.1:0-23313 GCA_964513575.1 uncultured bacterium
TCACAGCCTCTCTGTGGTAAAATTGTTCTTTAGTGCTTCCTACAGACCCACCTGCCCAGTTTTATTCCTAATCTACCAGTAATTGGTCTGCCAAATTTTTGGCCAACTTTCCGTCTACGGTACTGTTGAGCTTCATGATGCTCTTCATTACCAATCCAAACTCTTTTTTGGTCTTAGCTCCACTCTCGGCAATAGCCTGTTCCACGATTCTTTTTGTTTCTTCGGGAGAAAGGGCAATAGGTAAAAACTCCTGAACAATTTCTATTTCAAGTTTCAATTTCTCAGCCATCTCGGGGCGGTTAGCGCCTTGGGCCTGATCTAAAGCCTCTTGAAGATTTCCAAAGTAAGTTTTGAACAGTTTTATAACTTCCGGGTCGGGGAGGTTGCCTCGGGCATCAATGGCTAAAATTTTTGATTTAAGCATGCGTAAGGTATCGAGTCGAAGCTGATTGCGGCTTCGCATCGCATCTTTAATACCATCATTTATTTTTTCGGTTAATGTCATCATTCACTCCTATCGCTTCAATTTCATTTATGTCTTTCCTATCTACTAAGATTCGCACAATACCTTAAATCAGTTTTTGATTTTTTCCAACCAAATTACTGGGCATTAACGGGGTCGGACCGGTCGAAGCTCATAGGAAATAGCACCAAAGTTGATTTTTAGAGATCTATTTTTCGCCATTGACTCAATTAATTAGTCGACCAATCGGATTGTAAATAATTTACGAATAGATTATAATTCATTTTCAGTTTTTATTTTTCACCGAAGTTACATAAAAATTTAACTGATGCCCTTCAATTTTTTGTTTATTATGGAGTATTTTATGAGTTCATCTTCAGTCAGACTGTCTGATTCCTGCGCCTATGCTTGCAGTTCTTCATCCTGCGCATCCACTCCTACCCCTCATCAAAGCAAGATCGACACCCAGCGACAGAAAATAGGCGCGCACAAGGAGGCTGAAGAAGTCTTGTGCAAACGTGCAAAACCACCCCTAAAACGACAATCCTCGTACCACCAGCTTCAACCAGGTGGGGAAATCGAGGACCTATCTCAACAATCAGGAGAAATGTGGGATTGTATCAAACGATTTCCAAATAAATTGGGTGGTTACATCTACAAATTCAAACTGAAAAAAGAGTACGACGATATCACTCCAACCGACCGAGAAGAAAAACGAAACTGTTATCAAGCAGCTATTTTAAAAAATGCTGCAATTTATCCAGCAGTAGAAAGAACGGGGAGGTCTGTTCTCGATTGGGATCGAAAAATTGAAGAAAAAAGAAAACAGTGGATGACACATTTGGTTTATGAACAATTATTCAGATCGTGTAACAGCAATATTACTGAGAGGATGATTCTTAGGTTCATGTCAATGGCCATTATTAGGGTATCACCAGAAGTACCTGATTTACATGTACTAGGCTACGAAAGTTCTTGGGGAAAGAATGGTGTGTACTTGCGTCTTCCCGATCGTGAGGCCTTATTAGCCAATTGGGAAACTCTTCGGGAGATTCATCCCGGCCTCCGTCCCATCGATATTGTTTCCAGCGAAGGAATTGCGGATGACTTGACGTTTGTTGAAACCTATCAAACTCACGACGCCCTACTATCAAATAAGGAGGAACGTATCCACGACACTTTTGTGCATGTGATACCTAATATTAAGCTAATTCTAGCCTCGGGCATCCAAGACAACCCAACATTTGACCATTATAAATTCAACCTTGTGCGCGAGATAAATAAAGAATACCGATGCCTTATGATTACAAAGAGAGGACTTGAAGATGGTACTTTGAATATTTCTGAGCAAATGAAATCCCTTTTAAAGATGCACATCCCCAAAATCGAAGCGACTTTAGGAGCCATAACAGATAATGACGCAGCGCGATCAAGTTATCCCGTTCCCAGACCCCAGCATTTGTCATATAATTATTTTTCATTCGATAGATTCAACCATTTTTGGAATTCGCCTGATTGGAATCTCTACTGGAGCAGAAGATTTGGTGACAAAAGTGCTTATTATCAATCACTCCAGACAATTAGGCTACTAATGAAGGATATTGAAGTGCAATTTGATGTAACTCGAATAAAGAAAAAGATTGAAACGACCCAGGCCTCCCTCGAACATCGGTAATTGAATAATTAAAACAATTTAGAATTGAAGGTAATAGCATGGAATATATTGAAATGGCACTATGGATCATAGGCATCTTTGTATTTTTTTTAATTTGTGGTGGGCTACAACGTGCCTTTTTCCCACATACATTGGTCAATGGTTTCATGGATCTTGATAAGCTTGAAGCTATCTGTCCTCAATTATTCAAACCGAAAGAAAAAGACGAGGACAGCAACTAAGCTCCGAAGGAGTTCATCGACATAGAAAGTGCCCGCTAGAAGGCGAGACCGAGTCCTAAGATCACCTCGAAAGACTGCCAAGTTGCGTTACGGACTTTATCCACTTCATTTGCCCCGCTTCCGACAGAGGCAAAGCTTCCATTTTTGGGGTGTTCTCTACCATCCCGCATTTTCCAATATTGGTATTTCAATTGACAATTGAACTTCATACATCCGAATCGAACGGTAGAAGCATCTAAAAAGACCACATTCCCATAACCTCTATTGGAGTGTCGAACATCGGAAAAAGCACTTCCAAAGATATCTTTTCCTTTCAGGAGCCATTGAGCATTCCATTCAGGGATATGATATTCATAACCAGCATGAAGTCCGAAGCCACAGAATGATATAAGCGCATCAGCTCCCAGCCAAGCTCCCTGCCAACGATTGTTGTATTCAAGCCCGTTGAAGATCTTGATGTCACTCTTCATTTTTACTTTCTGAGCATTGTAAGACCACCCCAAGGTAGGGCCAACTCGAATGCCTGCGCAAAGAGGTAGTAACAAGCCGCTGCCCACAGAAAAATCGACCGTTTGCCCACGATGAACCTTGAATTTAAGAGTACTGGAATTCCCGCTTTTACCTGTGACTGTTTCAGTATAATCACCATGCCTTATCGAACCCGAGTATAAAAATCCTTTAACCATATAGGTGTCCCGCGCAATACACATCCCTTTTATCCCAGCTTCCCAAACCTGCATTTTTTTGATTTTCAAATCATCGGAAACAATAAAAGTTCCGGGAGGATTGTAATGATTGATGAGACAAGTTAAGGAATCCTGACGATACCCAAGGTCTACGTCGAATGTGCTCTGTAAGTTCAACCATGATTTGCAATCGTTAACTTCGCAGCATTCTGTTTCATATCTGCAAACAGTTCTATAATATTTTTGAGGAACCATCCTACATCTTTCTTCCTGATAGTAATGGGGAATTTGACGAAAACATTTTTTTTTGCAGCCATTACAGTCTTCAATTTCTTCGCACACCGTTTCGTATTTACAGAGAGTGACGCAATATTTTTGAGGAACCATCCTGCATCTTTCTACTCGATCGTGGTGTAGAATTTTAGGGATACGTTTCTTCTTGGCCTGAGCAGATTCTTCCACACAACAGTCTATATTCTCGCAGCCCGGTTCAAATTGCACAAAGGCATCATGCCCATCAGCCAATGGTAGGTCGCTGTGATATGTCTGATCCGATCCCTGCGGAGTGTATTCATTTGCCGAAAGACCCTGTAAAACCCAGATACAAGAAAACAGGACACCAAATCGTAATAACTTGCTCATAACCAACTCCGCGCTAGAACAGTTTTGAAAAGCTTTTCTTATCAATCGCCTGTGCGACATGAAATAGCTTTTTAACAACAACAAATTACACCGTGACATATCATGTAATTAATGTAAATTGCCGGAATTGGGGTCAAGAAACGAAGTCTGGCCTGGGCTGTCAAAAATCGCACGAAAACAAAGCCTGATTTTGAATCTATAAATCTTCCAATAAGTAGATTGCCCAAGTCTGGCCTAACCACCTCATACTGTTTTTCTGTAGAAACGAATAACGCTTCCGTAAATCCCCGGGACTTTATCGATGTCGTGTTCATAGATGTAAGGATCAAAAATTCCACCTTTTTTCGATAAAACCTTACCATTTCCTCGGTTCACAGCCAGGTGTGTAAATTTCAGTATTGAATGATCGGTATCATCTTCAAAATAGGCAACTAAATCATTTACTGCCGGGATTTCTACTGGTTGATATTTCAACTTCTCAAAATAACCCTGATGTTGCCCTCTAAAGAACCCTTGAGGAGTTCTTTCATTCTCATTTTGGGCTATAAAATCGTTGTCTTTCACATATAAGAATGCAAACGTGACGCAACTTATAGCTCCAACAATGCCGCCCTTGACGAAATAAGAATCGACCATTTGTCCTCTTCGCGAGCCATTCTGCCTCCAATATTCGCTATAGAGTGTCTTTGCTGTTATTCCAAATTCAAAAAATTCTTCCGGTTTTTTAATCTCAAGCGTAAAATCTTTAAGATTTTCCTCTATAAAATTCACTGCGAAATCATTTGCTTTTGACACTTCCTCTGGGGTTAAATCATAATCTTTGACTAGGAATGGATCTAAAATTCCAGTAAAAGATAAACCATGACTATCTACAGGATATAAAAATGGGCCATATCCGGACGTTGGTGTTCCATCAGCGGTTTTTGGATAAAGAAATTGCGCACACTCTTGTATGGCGCTATTAAATTTAACTTTATATGTTTTATTGTTGTTTTTACTCTGTTGCATTAGTTCAATGATTTTTGCCTCTTGTCGATTACCGACTAAGCTTATCAAGCATTGTAGAACAACAGTAATATATCCCTCTTCATTTTTCTTTATGCGATAGCTATCAAAATTATTGTTTTCTTCTTGTGATTTAAATGGACGAAGTCCTTCTAACAATCTATTGTTTGGATCAATCTTTGAACAAGCAGCCACGATAACCTTCCTAAATATGTTTTCAAAAAACATTTTAACACAATAATAAATATTATTCAACTAATAAATAACGATCAAGATAGCATCAAGCCTTACAGTTTGAGCTGGATGGCAATTTCTTCTAAAAAAACATATCAAAAAATAATTCATCTAATTAATCTGTGATTTAAAATTTTCATCCATCAACAAATACGAAAAGGAATCCCCTATGATATCTTCAGTACATTCTTGTTCATCGAAGATGTTTGAGCATACCACTCAGAATGAGGTGGCTAGCTCTGCTTGTAGCGCTTCTGAAGGTAAAGATAACCAGGTCTTGCATTTCCCTGGAAACCAGTGGGAAGCTCATTCCCGAGAAGGTTGGTCAACCACTAAGCTTGAGGAAGTCAAGTCGTTTGCAGCGACCTTAAAGACATCAGCATACATGGTCGTTCAGAATGGGAGGGTTGTAGACCAGTATGGGGCTATTGAAAAGCCGTTTTTAGTTCATTCTGTCAGAAAAAGCTTTATCAATGCACTTTACGGCATCCAAGCAGGAAAACATATTGATCTCAGTAAAACATTGGGGGAATTGGGCGTCGACGACAACCCACCTGGTTTGACGCACATAGAGAAACAGGCAACTTTAATAGATTTGCTTCGCTCACGCTCTGGTATTTTTCATCCAGCAGCCTATGAGACAGAAGGAATGAAAGCTTCCCGTCCACTCAGAGGCAGCTACCCGCCGGGAGCATTTTGGTATTACAATAATTGGGATTTTAATGCACTAGGAGCCATTATCGAAAAGGTTGTTGGCTCTTCGATATATACTCAATTGGCAGAACGGATTGCAAAACCTCTACAAATGGAAGAATTTGATGAGTCATGCGGAAGATATTCTCATGAACCTGATTCCAACTACCCTGCTTACGATTTTTTTATGTCTGCGCGTGACATGGCTAGATATGGGCTCCTGTTTTTGCGGAACGGACAGTGGGGTGATCAACAAGTCATTCCCTCAGGATGGGTTGAAAGAAGTACGACTGCCTATTCCAAAAGAGAGCCCACAGAAAACAATCCCTACGAAGGGTATGGAATGTTATGGTGGATCGGTGATTACGGATACCTTGCATTGGGTTATGGGGGGCATGTGATTGCTGTCATTCCTTCTAAGGATCTAGTCATCGTTCACCGCGTTGCAAATGATAATGACGAACCAGAAAATGCGGTACTTACAAAGCATTTTGATAAAATCATTAGAGACCTCATCGATGCAGCACCTTAGTTGCTGGACCCCGTTACAACCTAAATACCAAAACATGAAAATGGAGCTTACAACATGATTTCATTCTTACGTCAAACATTGCCAAGAGTATTTGCAGAACCCACTGGAATTCAAACAGGACGTTTGTATTCTACATAAGAGGCCAAAATACTTTACTGTAATGCTCGACATCGACAAATTATTGCAAAATGGTCGCCTGTCACCTGACTATGCGAACAAAGAAGCATTAAAAGCCCTACGACAAATAACTCCCAAGTCTATTGTAATAACACAACCCGGAAAAAATGCACTTCCAGTCAAACATCGACAACCCGAAACTAACAACGATGCTGATTTTATATATTGGTACATGATGTATCAATCGTTTTATAAAGATAAAAACGTCGTGTTTAAAGAATCAAATCCTGAAAGAGTAGTATTTCATTCCAAGATCGAAGAAGACACCCCTAACCCTAGAGCACATGAGCATAAGAATCCATTAGAGGACAAAGCTCCTTGTCAGACGAAAAGCTCATCTAGTGATACGGGCACGGGCAGCTTACACTCTTGGCATTCTTCTGGTTCATCAAGTTCTGAACGGAATAATACAACAGGAAACCAAGACCCTTGGGACTCCCCCCGTTTATCACGTTCTGAACGGAATAATACAACAGAAGACCAAGATCCTTGGGACTCCCCCCGTTTATCACGTTCTGAACGGAATAATACAGCAGGAAACCAAGATCCTTGGGATACTAGAAGTTCCTCTCGGGTCTCGAGCAGCACAGACTCTTGGCAATCCTCTGGTTCATCAAGTTCTGGAAGTTCAGATGATAGCAGTGACAGTGATTAATGCATCACAGGGTTAGTCCTGGGGCGTCACATTTGACTTGTTAGAGCCGTATTTTTCACCCCAAAAATCGAGTCGTTTCTAGCACAAAATGTGTCGCCCCACCGGGACTAAATGTGTTTTTTGCCTCTACCCAGGCTTCGGTCACCCCTGTTTAGGCCCCTCCGAGGTAATTGTAGAACTAAAATTTTCTTTTGTTAAAAATACAGGATTCAAAGGCCCCGGTAAATGTTGCAAAAAAAACACCCCCGAAGGGCGGTGTCGGACTGTAGCCCAGTGCAAGCCCCACTTCCGAGCGCATAGCGAGGTTTGGGTAAACCGTCAATATCGCTCTCGCACCACCGAAGGGGTGTTCCGGAAAGAAAAATATCACAAAAAACGAACATTTGAAGAAGCATTTATTCAATTTCTGAGAAGTATTTGAGGCTTAAAGTTGTGAATTCCGGCACACCCCTTCGGGGGTATTTTTAAGGAGTTATTTTGCTGTAAATTAGTGGGCAATAAATACTCTTGAAAAAATGCGGGAACCGAGAGCTTCGTAGGTTGTTGTAAGTTCACTTTTCTTTTGATTATTACACTTTTTCATCAATTTTTTTTAAAAAAATGATAGTGGAGAAAGTCTCAGTTGTGATTAATCGAAAAACTGTGATAGATTTCACCTCGTTCTTTAACTAAGACTTGTTTTGTAGACAAATTCAAAACTTACATCGTTAACCGCCCCGAGGAGAAAAAAATATGAATCCAATCAATAATTCGCCGTACGATGAATTTCTTATAAGCCAGGATTTATGCTGCGTAATTTGCGCTGAGCCTTACAGTGTCTCCAAACGTGACAAAATGCCTACCCAACTCACCTGCTCTCAGCACAGTATCTGCATTCAATGTTTGGTAGAAAGTGGTCAAGGGTGGAATGCCTGCCCCTTTTGTCGAAGGGCCATAACCGTTTCACTTACCCCGGAACCTAACAGCGAACTTATCTCTTCTATAGATAGGGTGACAGTTCTATGGAACCAGATAGAAGCCCTAAAAACCAGTTCCTCAACTACATCCTCAACCGAAACGGTTAGTTCATCGGCAGCTTCTTCATCACAGGTTGTGGAACCCCTAAGAATGGCCGTTCCTAATATGTTTCACTGTGCTTCTCTTTGCGAGGGTGTTTTGCAATACAAAGATGTCGGCCACGAAATCGAAACAATTCTTCCGCATGTTTTGGAAACTATGGGGTGGGGCGGTGAGAAAAAAGAGCTCGTAACAGAATTCCTCGCGAAGCCCCAAGAATGGGTAGTATTCACATCCCAGTCCGATCAGCAGACCAAAGGATTTGCATGTTTGAGGAGCGTCAGCAACGGCAAATGGGAAGCGCATTGGTCAGGCGCGATAGAGAACGACCCCTCACTGTATCTTGAGATGTATAAAAGCCTCCTTATTACCGTCAGAGCAACAGGCAGTAACAGTCAAAACGACTGGAAAGACATTTCTCTCACTTCATTTTTCAATTATGACACCGAATATCGTTGGCTGAACGGTGTGCAGCAGATGCTGGTTAGCCATCAACTTCGTTATGAGCTCCAATACCTGCACCGTAATTGGGGTACTCAAGTCAAAATCACGGTCTACCCTTATAACAAGCCTGGACATCCCCATCAAA
Source organism: uncultured bacterium (assembly GCA_964513575.1). Classification (GTDB taxonomy): domain Bacteria; phylum Chlamydiota; class Chlamydiia; order Chlamydiales; family Parachlamydiaceae; genus CAMFKA01. The sequence continues at coordinate 8,629 of CAZENM010000027.1, forward strand.
GCATGCCCATAGAGAGTACGATGAACCTGGAACGATCAGTCGAGTCCACCATGCTAGATACATGGATTAAACATTATTTGGAAGATTATGGCCTTAATGCACTCTTTCGTCAATCCATCCCACACGGAAGTAGCAAGGAGAGATTAGAGGAAATAGCAAATTATCGCAAAATGCAATTCCAAAACATGCCGCAAAACTTTTTTGTTTATCTGATTGATGGGCGGGCTCAAGGATTTGTCCAGTTCAATCGAGTAACCGGTGAGGCTCTGGAAGTTGCAATGTGCGGGCTGAGTTTAGATAACGTCAAGTATGCCGATCATTTTATCCAACAATTCATTGAATGGGCCACCACAAAGCCAATCTACGCAAAAGATAAGACAGCAAGAAATGTCCTTTTCTCAAGTGATTGCACAGCGTCAGGGACTATCTCTAGCGCTATCGACAGAAGTAAACAATTACAAAGAGGACCTAATTCCAGTGGGAATTAGTAGCACTTGCAATCGTATTCACCCCTTATTTTACGAACTTCCGGTGATTACTCAGGAGAAAAAGCTGAAGCTGATTGAGACTGTCAATCAGCTTCACCTCCATTGCGATGATGAACCCACATGGTCACGGGTGCATTTCTACATCACCGAGTTTTTAGCCGTTGATTATTTCAAGAAGATTGAGAAACGCAATATACCTTCGGCAGGCCAGGTTGGTGTGAATCAACAGGCCCCTTCGCCTCCTTCACAGGTACTAGGCACATGCCGAGCCCCTTCAATGATCTCTCTCACTCAATTCTCCTACGCAAAACTTCTTCAAAAATTCAAAAAAGAACTGGATGATGTTTTCTGCGATCCAACATTTGTCATTCCCACCACAGAGGCCCTACAGACTCATATCCTGAGCCCTCTTAGTACGAATTCAGAGTTAGTCGAAAAGTTGTGTGTCTGGATCATCCATAACGCCATGCACCTTCCACTCGGAACGCACCTACTTACAGCTTACCGGGCTGACATGGCAGGGTCCTCTGCGTTTGCGAAAAATGTCCTGAAGGATACGCTCATCTTGCCCGAAGCCCTCAGCCAGAACACAATATCGCAAATGGAGGCTTTCTTGGCCGAAGTGGCCCGTGTACATTGCAGAACTAGCATGCCGACCCAACCTCGGAGGAGGCAGCCAACGGTGGTGATACTTTCGGTGAAAAATGGAGCCGGTGGTCACACAGCCCCAGCGGAGGCCATGGCAGCAAGACTTAAAGAATTAGGCTGGCTAGTGGTGATGATTCATTACGATACCGATCTGTCGGAGGACTCCGATCCTTTTCAATTACTGGGCATTACATTTGAAGATGGCAGTCCGATGACAGAAACGCTATTTTTTACGCGCTGGATAATGCAAAAGCAGAATCGGGACGTCTCTTATATTGTGACATTGTATAAAACAGTAAGAAGTTTTTTTGATCCGGATCTTTTCACGAACAACAATGGAGGGTATCTGCTGCGTAAAAAGATTCTCCCGCTGAATCCGCAGTTGATAGTGACGACCCTTGCGTATCATTGGTCTTGGAAATCGCTTGCTTACAGAGTCACCGGAGCCAAGACACTCCTTGTTGCCAGCGATGTGTTTTTTCATCGAAATGCCATGTACCCCTGGTTACGGCAGCAGGAGATCGCCCCAGAGCTTAGGCAGGTCCATTTCACTGCAATGACTGACGATTTGGAACTTCTGACAAGCATGGCAATACATCACGATCAGTATTATCTACGAAAGTATCCGGGAGAGCCTATCGATTCATTAATTCCACTCTTTGAGGGGCTGCAGCTAGATTCGCAGATTTCTGTAATCGGCGCTCCCATCCACCCGGCCTTCGATGCGATCACAGAAGACCGGGAGATTGAACGCCTAAGGGATAAATGGGGTGTTCCAAATGGTGCTATGTGTGTCTGCATTTCTCGCGGCAAACTTGGCTATGACTCCGATCTGTTGCCTGCGTTAGAAGGTTACCGCACAGATAAACCTCTGCCCAGACCGGTCATCCTTCAGGTTGTCTGTGGCGAGAACACCAACTTTTATCAAAAGCTTGTCGCTGGCGAATATAATAACCTGGGTCCAAACATCACCGTGATCCCTCATCCCTTACTCAAACCGAAAGATTTTGCTGAATTGCGAGCCATTTCTACATTGGACGACATCAAGGCAGGCGGCGGCAGTACATTCGAAGGATGGTACCTTATTTCAAAAGGAATACAGTCCATGCTCTTGCTGACTCCCGGACCTTCCCTTTGGTGGGAAAAGTCTAATTGCGACGCCATGGAAAAATGGGGGGTCGGCCGCACAGTCCCTATAGACTCGGGAAAAATCGCGATTATCCAAGAGGTGATGGAAAACGGTCTTCCTGAAATCACGCACCGTTTTCCCGATTGGAAGGGTCCTTTCGATGGGGTTGTAGATTTATTATTGAAAAATACAAGTGGAATACAATGAATTCGATTCAACTGTCTGATGCCGCACTCTCCAATCTGCTGTGCCGTATCGCTCTTGCACCTAACCTTCAAGTAATAAATACGGTGATTGGAAAATTTCAATCTTCGTTTCCCGAGGGTTTTCCCTTCGGAGAGATAATAATCACAGAGGAACTCACACGTCGCTTTCTACTTGCAAGCGCTAGGCTTCGCCGCAGCGAAGATATCCCGGAGCCGCTACAAGCTCTGATGCAACGCGTTCAGATATGCCTCCGCCAGGGGCTGCAAATAAACCCTGTGCTAGCTACTCATCTCCAAAAAATTGTTGGCGATGCAACCTTTGACAGCTCTTGCGTCGACAATTTATTGTCTGCCGTCAGGATGACTGGACGTCACATCACTTTTCCCGACCTATTTGCTCTTTTAGGTACCGAGTGGGGAGTAAATACCAAAGACTTGATTGAAGGGATTTTTCTAGAACCTCTGCACACGCTCGATACCTTTTACGACCTCATCATACATGCATCAAGATTAAATGCGGGTACGCAATCAGCACTGTGGAAAAAGTGTGGATTGTCTTCTGAGGCGTTCCATTTAATAGATGCCTTGAAAAGGAGAAGAATTGGGACTTTAATACCACCGACTGCTGCCCTGCTCGAAGACCTGAAAACATCCGGAAAAACCCAATATATACCGATCGGCTACGCTGACACGCAGGTATTTTTCATCAGTCTCTTGGCCATTGATTATTCCCCTCCAGGGTATCGCCTGAGGCTTCTTACATCCGACGGTAGATCGATTCTCCCTGCAGGCGATAAGTTAAACCATTATTGCCCTGAAGTTATCTGGGAAGGATTAGAAGCCGAACAACTGACAGCCCCCCGCTTATGGAAAACGTTATTCGAAGCAGCCACCCTTGACGAGATTGAGCGGTTGCGACCCGGCGGATATTCGGAGGCCTTCCTCTCATTCGACTCTACACACCTCGTCCCATATCTCACTGGGGTGCTAGGAAAGTGCCCGTGTCTTGCGCCTATCCAGACAGAACAGACTACTTGGGATCGGGTCCTGGTAAACAAATATCATGAAATCTCCGATGTGATCAGCAGGGTGAAGAGCTCAGACAATCCGGACAATAAAAATCAAAAAGACCTCCTTCTCATGCAAACAGGGAAGGAAATTAAGCATACAATTTTCATTCAATCTCTGCATAAGTTTGTAAACCTGCTCCCCTTGGACCTACTGCCAACGCGAAATGAAATGCTCCTGTTTAAGGCCGAGTCACGCTTACTGCTTTTAGTGGCCTCTTTTTTGACTTTAAAGGAAAGAACCTCGTCCCCTGTTAATCGAGGCAATTTCCTGCGACTGATCGAACAGTCTTATGGAAAAGTCACTGGACCTATCGAAACGCTGATGCAACTCGACCCTTCCGAGGAACAGCGCGCATCGGCGCGCATCCTTCTCGTGTCTCTACTGGACCTCAAGCATCGCCTTGCCGATTTCCTCCGGACGGCCGATCACATCCCCCCGATAGCTTCGCAACCGCTGTATCCATCGACCCACATCGCTCACCGTATTGATCTTTCCGGCATCTCTTGGCGCCCCATCGAACACACTTTGCTCGACTCCATGAGACTTAATGAGGGAGCAGCCCCCCTTCCTTTTCACAACCAGTGGACCTTCGAGCGCCTCCCGGCGCTTTATGAGTCCCTTGAACAGTGGTATGAATTACTGTTGGATGCTAAATGCAAGTGTGAGCCTATCGAACTCCTTAACATGGCTCACCGGAATGTTTTTTCAAAACTTCCTATTCCCTCGACCGGTCGGGTGGAGGATACATTTCCGGATGATCTGTCTGAAGGACTTCAAGTCGGAACACTGCTGCTTCTTAAGAAAATAAGCTCCCTGATCGCAGCAGAGGCCTACACAGTTCCTATGATACCGCCGATCTTCGTGGCCGACATGGCAAGGGTTTACCGCTTTTCACTCGAGCTCTATCGTCAAATCAACCCGGATGTCCGCCATTTGCCGGTCTCATGGTTCTGCTTGCATCAATACCTTGTAAGTCGGCATAGCTTCCACGCTCCCGGTGAAGTCAAAGAAACACTTGAGGCTGTGGCTGCATCCTTTAAGTTAATTAGTCCGAAGGGGCATCTGCGTCCCTCAGAGGAATTCCAGGAGATTCCCCTCTTTTATTTCTTCTGGAGAGAACTTCCAAAAAAATATAAGTATCATCGCGAGTCTTTAGGCCCATTTGTCTGGAATCTAAAATCAGTCGACGAAGTGCTGACCATTGCCGAATTAGCCGATAGCATTGGATTGCGTCTAGAAGAAATAGAAAATCGTTCATCCAAAAAAAACAATCCTGATCGTTGGGTCAACAGTTTCGGGGGTCAATGTGTGCTGACCCTTGAACAAATCGCCCAGTACTTCACGATGAGTACATTCGCAACGGCGGATGCCTATCGCAAAGCCCTTGCCAATAAGTTGTATAGTGAGTGCTTATCATGTGATATTCTTGGACCTGAAGATCATTTTCAACTGATACCGGTGCAATCGTCCATATTTATCGAAAATAGGAATCATTTTGGTGGGCACGGCGAGTTCGACAAGCAGGTAGAATTGGGTGAAACTCCCATGCCTCTTAGAATGGTAAGCCTGAAAGATAAGAAAATACAGGCGCCAGTCAGCGACATCTCCATTCAGGGAGTGGAGGAATGGCGCGACCAAGCCGATCTGATCAAAGCGCTGTCTAAACGCGATGGGACAAAGGGAACTTATCAGCTCCATCAAGCTGCTTCAGGCCCTTCCAGTTTATCATTAGATGTGCTGCTCGAGTATTTCGAAGCACGCCCCGCACTGCTTCTCAGTTTGGACTACCGCTCATACTTTTGGGCAGTGGTGAGATCCGCGCACGTGACAGAAACCGCCTGCAGCAAGGAACCTCTGCTTTTTGACCGAATGAAAGCCTTTGCCCAAGTCATCCACAATGAAGACAGACTAAATTTTAACGAGAGCGCCCTGAATTTCGAAAGATTGCTATGGCTCTCTGACTTAACCCGGTATCTTTGCAAGATTAGTCCATACGGACAGGAAACATTCAGTCCCTTACTCCAACAAATTATGCAGGACCTTTATGTTTTCGGACGGGGACAGTCACCCGAGGTACGGCTAGCCCCACACCTGCTAGTTGCCCAGATGCTACTGCCGATAGACTCTAGGCTACCACTCCCTGAGTTGGCCCGTCTCCATCTCCTTATTGGCCGGAACCCTCCAAACGATCCTAATGAAGTCGTGATCTGGATGGAGGCAACTCAAGCGATGCAATCCCTGGCGCCCATCATTCAGATAGCAATGATGCACGGGAACGAATCGATCCGGAGAGACTTGTGGAGACTTATTTTATCTTCAGACGCCGATATCGCAGAGGTAATGAACCGTCAACCGATGAGTATGCGCTTAGCAACTCTTGTAAAAACTTCCGCGCAAATGGAACGGCTACGCCTTAAACAAAACTATTTCGAACGATGGGTCACCTATTGGAAGAAAAATGCTTGGCGCAAGCAAGCTTGGAGAGAGGACGCTACCGCTAAAGCACTACCAAAAATCCAAGAACGCCTAGCTTTAGTCAGGTCAGAAGTAAATGGCTATACAGAGTCTTTACTGAAGACAGCAGAGGAATTACTCTGCTTCACTCCAACAAGCTTGCTTGTGCAGATATCCGGTCGCACTATCTCAGTCGACTGGGAAACCGGCCGCATCCTTGGGGGTGGAAACGACCTGCCATTAGCAACCGCCTTGCCAATCTACCTTCGCAAACACCCCGACCTTGCACCTCTAGGCCAACTTCTGCACCGCCCCCTCGTCAATTTAGCACAGGGTGGTAGGGTTCATTTTCAAGAGAATCAATCGGTAACGATCGACACCTCCATAGGCGCGGCTTGGTTAAGCTATGGAGATCATGAATATAGGTTGGTTTCCCAACAACAGCTCCATTCCATGGAACTTCCCGATCAGCTGCGAGAACGTTTCTCTGTCTGGCTGAGTGAGAATCCAGAGGGAACCCTGAGAGGCCTCGTAGCTGCTCACACAAAAGACGGCAATCCCGTTCCGGCTTTTGTCATCGATCACTCAGGAGTCATCCGCCCCCTCTCCGAAAATAGCAACCTGCGGCTTGCAGGCGCAGGATACTACCCCGAAGCGCAGCTCTTTTCCCGCTGGGGACTGACGCAAAACAATATCCTGGTTTGGTTAGATGACGAGGCTAATGTCGCTGAGTTACATCTCCCTTTGCATAATACCGAGGGGCGGTTTACGCGGATTATACGTAGGGATGATGGCAGTTGGTGGGTGGATGGGCTGGAGGTTCGACTGGAAGCAACAGAAGAATCAATCCCGGCATTCGCCGGGCATCCGGTCTATCTCGTGGCTAAAAACAGAGAGGGACAACGAATCTTATTGCTGTCTGGCGCGACACCTTACGAAATACAAATCCGCCGGCAAGAGCAATGCCATCGAGTGGACTGGAATCAACTACTCACTTCAGGCTCTAAAGAAGGCATCCATCAGTACCGTATCATGCCATCAGGGCAGATTGAGGGACTGACCGTCTCCGACAACTTGCTCCTTATGCTTTGGACTTTGTATATGGGTCATTATCCCGCGACGACAGAACTAGCGAAGAGATGGCTGACGCCCCCGGGACGGCCCTACACTAAAGAGGAACAGCGGATTCTCCTTAGCTGGGTAGACCATGACTGTGATAAAAATCTCATGAAGGGCGAAAACCATCCCTCCGCCCTTTCCATACGTCTGTTTGTGATGGTGAGGATGACGCGCCATCTGCGCGATTTCCCTTCCGAGCATGCAGAAGGAAAAAAGATGCCGGAGCTTTGGAGAGTGCTGGTTAGTCCGAACAACATAAAGACCTACGTGACCAAGCAAAATATGTCAGAAAAGCTGATGCACCTTGGTATGCTAGGATCTCAAATTCGCGGCACAAACTTTGAAGAGTTAATTTCGGTGTATGATCATGAGGCAGCCCTCCGTTTTGTTTACCAAGACTATAGAGAATCAGCTACACCTGTTCAAAGGCGGTTGACTCAGAGGCTCACCGAAAATCGGGTCGAGCATGTGCAAGGCCTGACGCGCATCACTTACAATATAGATGGTCGTGAAATTTTAGGTTTTGAAGACTATTCCAAATGGGGGGATTATGTTTATCAAAGCCTCATCGCAATTTACCCGATAACTACTCAGAATGATCAATTACCTGTTGATCGGATCTACCGAAACATCATCCAAGTCAGTTTAATCGAGTTTTTTGACAGAGCCTACACCGTAATCAAGGAAGGAGAGGAACAAGAAGCGGAACACATCGCTCTCATTTATGCATTTGATACAATGCGGAGTGAAAAGGCCATAGACACCTGTTTGCGATATTTCGATCCCCTGCTGAGCTATTCTTTTGAAAATATTAACGAGCCAAACATCCTTCTATGGCTCATTTTGGAACAGGCATTTCTGGCAAAGAAGGCAGGTCACGCTCTGCCTGAACTCCCTTCGATCTCACGCCGCTTTGGACTTGCCCTTCAAGGGTCAAAAGAAGCTTCGCATGACTTCTTTTCTAAAATCGTAGTATTTAGCGGAACGAGTGCCAGCAGACTCTTGCACCTTTATCGTCAAGAGTGGCTTGCAAAGCGCGGCATGCATTATCTGGAACAAGAACAGGTTCGAGTCGAGCAACCGCCTTCCTTTAAACAGTCGATGATGGCGCCACAGTCAAATCTGTTGACATCCAAAATCGATCAATGGCGGCACCTGTCCTCTCCCATGCAGCCAGTTCCCCAGAGTGAACTAGACTGGATTGAATGGTCCTACCCCACACCTGCCGAATGGGCTAAAACACCTTTTACGGAAACTGGACTGCTGAGTCTGCAGCAGAGGCTGCTTGATAGACTTTCAGTTGTCTCCCATACAAAAAACGAGCGAGAAATAAGGCTTCTTTCTTTGGCCAACGCGCTCCCCGAAGATAAAAATAGGATGCTTCTGGAGTTTGCACGACAGATTCACTACGTTGCACCCCGTTCAGTCGATGAGTGCATCGGTCTTGCCTTGATCGGCAAAAGCCGCAATTGGCAGGCAAACTGTCCGATGACAGCGCCGATCGAACTTCAACAGGCCACCCTTCTCTACTTGGAAGTTGCTCTGGAGGAGGCGCATCTACAGCGAATAAAAAGAGAGCTCCGGATTTGCATGGAGAATCCGCAAGACACCGACCGGATGCAACAACTTCAAGAGTCGCTTAAAACAGAACATCACTACCTTCCAAGCTCAGCGACGATCCCTTTGATGGCTGCAGAGTACTATTCAGATTGCCGCTTGCGGACTCAGCCTGACCAGGCGGCTCTCATCCAAATTCTGACTCGCGAGTCAAATGTGAACAAAGGAAGCGTCATCCAAGCGATCATGGGATCAGGTAAGAGTAAAATGCTCGCGCCCATTTGGCTGCAAATGATGCTGGGTACTGGCCGCATCCCTCTTTATTGCGTCCCTAGCTCCCTTTTCCGCACCACTCTTTCCGACCTCCAAAACATGATGTGGAGTCGCTTTCGCACACATGTGCGCGCTTTTACGTTCGATCGCGAAAGCTGCACAAGCGACACCCTGCATCATTTGGCAGAAGCTCTGCATATTGCAGGACAGGAACCTACAGTCTTTGTCTGCGCCCCAAGAGACCTGCACGCGCTGCAGTTGATGCTCAAAGAGCGTCACCAGGTGATAGAAGAGATGCGCGAAAGGCTGCAGGACTACACTATTACTTGGGCTAGGTCAAGCTTGCCGCATGGCGAATATAAACAACTCAAGGCACTCCTATCAAAAGGCAAATGGGAAACAACCTGGTCTCACATTCCAAGCGATGTGAGCGAGGGATTCAACCGCTGGTTCAATAGCCACATAAAGCTAGAGGAAGAGCTAAGGCCGATTTTCGCAGAGTCTAACCTCTTGCAAGGAATCCTAAACCTGCTTCAAAACCAGGCAGCGCTGCTTGTTGACGAGGTCGCTACCTCCTACGACCCACGCAATTTGCTGAGTTTTCCTATTGGATGGCAGACACAAGCCAACCCGCAAGCTGCTACTATGGCTTGCAAGATTTACTTTGAATGGCTTCCCGATTATTTTAATGAATTGAATTTAGTGAATAACATGCAGAGCTTCACCCCAGAGACCCAGCGTCAGGATATTTACCTGGGTATCGCCGAGAAGGCTTGGCAGGAGTATGGGGCATATCTCTCCCATATTTCCCTGCCGCCTTTGAAAAACTTTACAGCCTATTTATTTTCTGATCCCATAAACGGAAAAGAGATGCATGTGCTTATTAAAAATCTCAATAAAGGAAAAAGCATCCTCATGCGGCAGTACGCACAGGAGCTTGCTTTTCTGAAATATTGTTTGACCACAGGTCTTGATGGGGCCCTAACCTCGACAGGCCATGTCAATTACGGCCGCTCCAAACAAAACACGGAACTCTATTTGACGATTCCGTTCGAGTGCGCAAATGTTCCGAAGGAAAATACGCTCTTTAGGCGACCTTGGAAGACCGTCCTCATGACCTGTCAACATTACATCCAAGGATGGCTGGATCCGCGTCAAACTGCAGAGTTTATCAGCTTCCTGCATGGGATCGACCCATCAAGCAAGGATCAAGAAATCCTCGAAGCAGCCGCTCACATCTGGGGACGCTCTTTCGGCGATGTGGACATTTCTGACGACCAGACAATGAAAAAACTCACAAGCGATCTCGATAGTGCTCGCATGGATCCAGAAAAGGCTCAAGATGCCAGGTTACTGATTAAGACATACTTGCAGTGCTGCGTCTTTCCATCCCAACTTAAACTCGATCCGTCTCAGCTCATCAGCACCCCGCAAGATCTGCCTATGATCGCAGCTAAAGGGGATGCCATGGGAGGAACTTTCAGCTTCGAGAACACTTGGAACCCTAAACTAAAACGAGTGCATGATTTCTCCTGCGATGAAAGTATTCTTAAGGCCCTTGCCGAGCCGCGTAATCAACACTGCCATATCCTGCCGAATGGCGGGGCCGAGGCTTTGCTTGCCGGTTTTGAAAGCGGTGCACTCAGCGGTTACATGGCACTGATAGACACCGGGGCTCTCTTCAAGGGACTCAGCAACACGACGGTCGCTAGGCGACTCCTCCAAGCAGTCAATGGGTTTGACTGTATTATCTTTTATGATGAGGAGCAACCGGGCGGAGCGCGCCTGGCTGTGATGGGTGCAATGGGTAAGACACTGCTTGAACATTCCGACAAGGAAGGGGTCCGTCGTGCCCTGACCCAACTCAAACTATCCGCTCCGTTTACCTACTATGATCAAGCTCGCCGCATAGGAGCAGATTTGGAGCTTCCGGTGGGGCGTGCGCTAGTAACCTTCTCTGATGTCGTCATAAAAGACGACCTGCTTCAGTCCACCATGCGTTGCCGCTACCTCCTGGACGGCCGCCACTCCGTTGCCTATGCGATCCCCGGGGAAATGACAAATAATCGGCATGAAGGAATGGATGACGACTGGAACGGTAACAAGGTCATCACGATGTCCAAAGTCAATCAGAAATGTGTGGAGGAAAAAGCAAACTTCCAGGGAATTTGTGAACAATTGCGGGGTGTCGTTCGCGCAGCCATTGATCATACAATGCGCAGTACGGCAGATCCGGAGATGCGTCATCAAATCCATAAAGCCGCAAGTGCCTTTCTCTTGGAAATGCAAGATAACGACCTGGTCGATGCCTTTGGTTCTTTGCAAGGAAAAGTTCGCAGTCATGAGGCGCTGAAAAGCCTAGCCAAACAGCTCTATAAACAGATCGATCGAGTTCTTCCTGCCAAAAAAAGAGGTGTTTTAAAGGATCTGCAATACATTTTACATTGGCACCGCAAGTCCCATACTCCCCTACCAAAATGGGTGCGTCTCGGAGATGAACATGAAGAGGCTGTGCAAGAGGTAGACATCAGCAAGGACCAAGACCGCATGCGCCTCATGGAGGAGGAATACGAACGGATGCTCGGCACACGCAATCCGAAAAAGGAGATTGCCTGGAGCAATTTTAATCCTCGATTAACCCATTCCTCCCCGATTGGCTGTATTTCCAAGTACGATGGCATGCCTGCATTTTACTGCCTTAGAGAAGCCCTTAAGGAACGGGGATTTAATGTCCCATTTGCCAGCCATCTGCTTATCAGCGCTAACCTGCTCACCACATTCCTCGGCGAATCCAACTGTTTACTCACCGAAAATCAGAAGCCCGTACATCGCGGACTTTTAATTAGGGGACCGAAAAAATCTACCCTTATCCTCGTTTCGGAGGGCGACGCACGCCATCTGAAAGAGCATCTTTCCGAGCTCCCTGAAGAGCGCGGCAAAGGAATTTATTTGCTGGAGCCGAGCGGAGCGATCAATCAACGCGGTTGGCGTGGTGAGCAGATCGTCAATCTGTGGGAAGAAGGGACATTGGAGGAACACAGCCTACTGCTGCAAGCGCTTCTCTTTCAGGGATCCGCACTCCTGTTGGATAAGCTTCCTCACGCTGAGGTGACTGCAGCAATGAAGCACTTGACTCAACAAAAGCCCAAGCGAATCTGCGCTATTCGCATCCTCTTCGAAGCGGCGCTTGACCAGCGCCCCGATGACATGCTCCACTATCGCCGTAGCCAAAGCTTGAGGGCTTTATTACTGTAAATCAAAAAATGATGTCAGAGCAATAGCGTCAACTTAAGCAAAAAAGACCCTACCCTGGGGTGTGACCAAACGCTCGTTCCTTGCGCAAATAAACCTAATCCGATTGTAAAAATTAATCTAAATATTTACACTTAATTTAGATTTTAGAGAGGGATAAATTAGCGTGGATAAAATACAAAAATGGATTGCTGTTAGACTTTTTAGAACACAAAATGATGTCATGCAGTCTGAAAATCAGCTAAATACACTATTCGAAAAGGCAAAATCGGGAGATCAATTTTCAAAAGATTTATTAGGTTACTTCTCTTTTTACTCGAATATGCATTCGATGAAATATTACTCACTACAACTCTTGCTAAAGACCCTTTCCCCAAACGACGTCGAATTTGCCCCCTATTTTAGCCGAAATTTAATCCCCAACGATACATATAGAGACTGCTTAGAAAAGTACTTAAATGCTTCAAAGAACGTTTCATCATCCACACAATTAACGAAATATTTTGAAACGCTTTTATCCATCGAAAAAGCAATCTCTTCACTTAGTCTGGAAAGGATGCAAAATTTCCCTGCTGAAATAAAATTGTTTTCCAATCTCTCCGGGGTACAACAGCGCGACTTAACCACCATTCAACAATCTCCTCTATTTTCTTCATCCGATGCAGTATCGATCAAAATGACGTTATTATTCCTTTCCGATGCAGCCAAGAAAGGGGATACAGTCGCCAAGTTTGTACTAGGGGACTATTCTTTTTTTGGCGCTCTTCCTTCCATGCAAGTTTATGCTTTGGAACTACTCAACGAGATCGTATCTTTTGGAGACAGATCCTTTCTAGGCTATTTTGAAAGTAATATTAACAAAATGCTCTTTACCTATTTTCAAAAAGCTGAAAATTTTTTAGCAGATGCACAAAGAAAACCCTTCGATAAAGATTTATCGAACATCTTTATAGAAATCACAGAACTTAACCGTCGATTGATAGATGTTTCATTTGAGGGATATTTGAAGATTTTAGCAGCCGAAGCTTACCCCTTCTTCGTTGAATTCATCGCTGATTTAAATCAACCTTTTGTGCTTAGGGGAAAAGCAATTAAAAAGCTGGCAGAGCACTCAAAGTACCCTTTTGATGAAGATATAAAATACGGTACATGGACAGAATCACGGTTTCGAGTCAAAGAAATAAAAGAATGGGGCGAAAGAGGATTCCCTGAATTCGTAGAGAAAAAGAAACATATCCCAATAATGGACAAGAAGCTTAAAAAGCCTGAATCCCCTCTTGAAATTGTATGCCAATCCCTTCACAAGAAAGCTCTGAAAGACAAATCGTATTTGGAAGTCGCTGACAAGGAAGAAATGAATAAAATCATTTCCTTTTGGAATTTACCCTTATTATACCGAGAATTTTTAGAAAGATTTTCTCCGGCAGAAGGCACATCGTTTAGTTTGAATCGAAAAAATTTGGTCATCGAACTTTATGGAGCCTCCTCCCTTATACAAGGAAACGGCTTCTTTGCCTTTCGATCAAGTTCCTGGGATGGTATTACCCGTATTCCAGAATGGCCGGAAAATTCACTTGTGATCGCTCGTGAATGTGATTTGGGGGATGTTTTCGTAATGAATTTAGCTGAATCAAGCGGAAATGATGCTCCAATTTACTACATGATGCATGATGATCGGGAAAAGTTAATAAAGGTTAGCGATTCATTTCTTGATTTCCTTAATAGTATTTCATTAGGAAAACTAAAATTGGATTAGACCATTTGTTTTGAGATCCATGTTGGTTATGTTATTGCAGCTGAGCAAAGACGCAAAGGAAATGCAGACCTGCTGCTGCAGGCGCTTCTATTTCAAGGTTCCGCGCTTCTGTTAGATAAGCTTCCTCACGCCGAAGTCACTGCAGCAATGAAGCACTTGACTCAACAAAAGCCCAAACGAATCCGCGCTGTTCGCATCCTCTTCGAAGCGGCGCTTGACCAGCGCCCCGATGACATGCTCCACTATCGTCGGAGCCAAAGCTTGAGAGCTCTACTACTGTAAATCAAAAAATTGTCAACGCTGATAATATTCTTGCAGCTATCACACTGGTAACCTTTTCTATTTTGATTATCAAATATTTTCTTTTAGGCAAGACACTATTACGATGTCGTATTGTTGCGGCCGTAGCTGTTTATTTAATTTTTGGCCTCTTGTGGGCAAGAATTTAAATAGGACCTCTATAGTTGCAAACTAAAAGAACCTATGTTAAGGATTACCTTTGTCGGTATTAGAGCGAAGCAAAGACTCGGTAACTGGAGGAAACACGATCATGGATGAGAAGAAAAATATCGATGTGCAGGAACAGAAGCTCTTAAATGAGACAAGAGATGCTGGGATCCCCTGGAAAAAATGGGGACCCTATTTAAGCGAATGTCAGTGGGGCACGGTCAGAGAGGACTACAGCGAAAACGGCGATGCTTGGAATTACTTCTCCCACGATCAGGCTCGTTC
>CAZENM010000028.1:0-9530 GCA_964513575.1 uncultured bacterium
TTATCTATTTAGGCATCCCTTTTATGGCGGGTGTTTTCACGAGAATCATTGGGATCAAGTCGAAGGGAATTGAATGGTATGAGACTGTTCTTATGCCGATGATCTCCCCACTAACCCTCGCATCCCTTTTGTTCACAATTTTGGTGATGTTCTCTTTGAAAGGGGAGTACATTGTGCAGCTTCCTATCGATGTTCTAATCATAGCGCTACCGTTATCCATCTATTTTCTTGTCATGTTTTTGTTTTCTTTTTACCTGTCTTATAAAGCAGGGGCAAATTACGAGCAGTCAGCGACCCTGAGTTTTACTGCAGCGTCGAATAATTTTGAACTGGCTATAGCCGTTGCCATTGCAGTTTTTGGCATCAATTCAGGACAGGCTTTTGCCGCTGTTGTTGGTCCATTAGTGGAGGTACCTGTCTTGATCAGCCTTGTCTACGTGTCTTTATGGATTAAGAAAAAATTCTTTAGGGATGTTCAGAGGGAATAAATACGAAAAGATATGTCTAGCGCTGACGTAGTCTTGTCCCAACAAAAAAAATCGGCGAAAGCAAACTGGATCTCTATTTTTTCTCAGCCTCAAAGATAATGGTGTAAGTTTAACAACTTATGTCGCACCTTCGGAGCTCCGAAAGGCGCGACATAATCCGCTAAGTTGACACCTGTGAGCACGGCCTTAGTTCGAACCATAGCTTCTAAAGCTTTTTCCTTCGGAAGGGCGTGAAGATTTCTGACCGTATTTATGTGAAGCGATTTTTTGTCGGTCTACGAACTGTCTTGGGGCCTTTTTTGCTGAAGCTTCACGAGGTGCGCTCGTTGTGCTTTTAGAAGCTTCGCTTGATCCATCTGACCTGGAACTTCTATGGGAGGATCCGCTTTGTGAATATCTCTGTGAAGAGCCGGGTTTGTAATCTTTGGGAGGAGTGCGTCGGCCGTTAATGATTGGTTCTGCAGGAATAGAAGGATCCGGCTCGAAGTTTGAAATCATCAGCGTCGGAATTTGTCGCTTTAAAAGGCGTTCAATGTCTTTTAGGAGTTTATGCTCGTCGACACACACCAAAGACACCGCTTCACCTACATTGCCGGCGCGTCCCGTACGACCTATGCGGTGAACGTAATCCTCCGGTACATTAGGAAGGTCGAAGTTGACCACATGGGGAAGTTGGTCGATATCTAATCCTCTTGCCGCAATATCTGTTGCGACTAAGATTCGTATGGTTCCACTTTTAAAATCTTCTAAAGCTTTTGTACGCGCGCCTTGGCTTTTGTTTCCATGGATCGCCATTGCGGTGATCCCGTCATTATTAAGTTGAGTCGCAAGGCGGTTCGCTCCGTGTTTTGTGCGCATAAACACAAGCACTTGTTTCCAGCTGTGTGTTTTGATCAGGTGGGATAGCAATTCTTGTTTTCTCTTGCTGTCAACAGGGTGAACCACTTGTGAAATTGCTTCTACCGTCGTGTTTGACTTGGTTGCTTCAATCATTTTTGGGGAGTTCAGTAAATCGTTTGCTAGTTTCTTTATGTCATTCGAGAATGTAGCGGAAAAAAGCAGGTTTTGACATTTTTTTGGCAATAGCTTCAATATGCGACGAATGTCATGAATGAATCCCATATCCAACATCCGGTCTGCTTCATCGAGAACAAGTATTTCAATGTGGGAAAGATCAACAACTCTCTGACCAATTAAATCTAAGAGACGTCCGGGTGTTGCGACAATGATATCGACCCCTCTGCGAATGCGGTTAATCTGCGACTTGATGTTTACTCCGCCAAAAACAGCTGTGGATTTCAAGGGGAGATTTTTTCCAAGTTCCCTGACGCATTCCTCAACTTGACTTGCTAGTTCACGTGTCGGTGTCAAAATGAGCGCTCTTATCAATACCGGTGAGTCGGCCGTAATGTTTTTCATTAAGTTTTGTAGCAAAGGGAGGGTAAATCCCGCAGTTTTACCTGTTCCAGTCTGTGAGCTTGCAAGGAGATCGCTCCCTTCAAGTATAAGGGGGATAGCTTGCGATTGAATTGCTGTGGGGATTGTATACCCTTTTTCCTCTAGAGCCCTAACTAATTCAGGGATTAATTCTAGTTTTTTGAATGCCATTGTCTATTTCTCCATTATCCACTATTCAGAAAATCTTGAATTTCTAAGTCAGTCATTGATGCTATGTGGAATTTTTTTATAAATTAATCAATCATACAGTTTAGCCTGCAAATTACTTAAAGTAAAGGTTATAAATACAAAATAAAAAGGGGGGCTCCGGTGACGTAGGGCTAAAGGGGTTCATAGCAGTTCAAGATAAAATAATATCAAGGTGAACCTCTACAGAATGTTAAACGGTTTTCGTCGCTCAGAGGCTGTGATCAAATTGCTTTGTGGTTATCGGAGAATTTTGGTGATTCGGACTCAGCAGGGGAGCCCAAAGCTTTTAGCCTTTTTTCAAATTCCAGTATCGGGTTATTTGGAGGTTCTGTAGGTGTCTTTGGTAAACGTTTTAACAGAGCTTGCAATTGATCCGGTGCCTCTTTGACCTCTTCGTATAGTGATTTCAGTCTTTGATTAAAACTTTCTAAAAATTCTAAGTCTTCTTTTTGCATCATGGGTTCCAGATTTACAGTGTCTACGGGAACCTTTTGAGGGGTGGTTAAAGGCTCATCGAGTTCTTCTCGAGGTGCTTCTATTTGTCGTTCTATATTTTCTGATAGCTTAACCTCCTGGATCATTTCACCTTTTTCGACCAAAGTCTCGGCAGCAACACCCTGCTTTTGCGTTGGGATCTGATCATCTTTAAACGACTCCTTGACTGTCTCAGGGTTAGATTCGTTATGCTCTGAACTGCTCTGAGCGGCGATTGTATCTCCCGTAAATTCAAAGTTATCTTTAAAGATCTTGAGTTCTTCCTCGGTTAGATCATTAGTTTTTTGCAACCTTTCAATCACTTCAGTCACCAGATCTTTTCCAAAGGCATTCAGAAATATTGCGGCTTGCCCCAAGCCGGAAAGATCGGATTTTTCAATAGATTTGATGAATAACCAGATGCTCATTTGGACTTCTCCATAATCTCGAAAAAATTTAATGTGAGAGGCATTATAATCTGGATATTTTAATTCAAAGTATTTTTTTATAGGGAAGTTTTTGAAAAATTCTACTTCGTTTTTAATAATGTCGTTTACATTGGAAGAGTTTAATTCATTGTGTAATTGGTTTTTTTGCATATCGATAATTTCGTTGAAATCTTTTAGAGTGTTGGCGTTTTCTAAAATAGCCTTCCAAAAGAGTGATTTTGCCTCGGAATGAAAATGTGCAAAAATAAACCTTAACTTACTCTCGAAACCTTTATTGTTTCTGTTTTCCCAGATAATTCCACACATGTTTTTGAAATTTTCGATTCTAACAACACGACTCATAGCTGTACGTGGAGTCTTGGTTCCTATGAATGACCAACCGAAGTAGTGTTTATTTTTTTCATCGGTTCCCCCTAGTATTGCCATCATCAAACGCAGATAGTCCCTCGACATCCACTCTTCTTTTTTCAGTAATTGCCGAAACTCGGTCTCTGTAAGGGGAGAAAGAACTCTTCGATAGAGCTCATTTCGAACCCTCTGAGCCGCATCGCCCGGTTGTTTTAGACCTCGTTTATAAAGGTTCGTGATTAATCCATCGAGTTTTGCAAATCCGCTGTTTCTAAGGTCGGAGTCTTCAGAAAATTTTTCAGCAATTAAATCGTAGTTGTCAGCGATGAATGAAAATACCTTCTTTGTCGAGTCAAATTTTTTATTCGTTATCTCACGTAAATATTCTGTTGCGTGGCTTGTTAATTCATTTATTCTTTCTTCCGCCTGTAGCTGAGCGGACCCTTTTAAGCCTGCAGGAACATCTTTATTCACTCTCAATGTGGGATCTATTGCACAGAAAGTGCAGAAGCTATCCAAAGGAGTTCTAGCTTTAAGTATCTGAGTCTCTATGTTTAACTTCATTGCTTCTAAAAATTTCTCATCATCGTTATCATTTTTTTTTAATTCAGACAGCAGTTTTTGAGATTCGGTATAGGCTGAATTAAAATAAGGCAATTTCCACTTTGATTGACATTCCATCTCATATTGTTTGAGGCTACTTTCAATAAGAATTTGGACACGCAGTAAACATTCATTTTTTGGATCTATTTTATGTTCGTGAATTAATAATTTTGCACAACGAGTTGCTAGTATAAGAATGTCTTCAGCTGAAATAGATTTAATTTTATCAGAAATATCCTTGAATATCGATTCTGTCATATTTGATACTTTGGCATTTAGCTCTTCTTCACTAAGACCGTTATTCGAGAAACTGTCATGGGTAGATTGCCTAATTTCTTGGCTTATCTGTGGCTCGTTTCCAGCTAATGCGTGAAGAATAGTAGATGGGTCTTTCGAGAAGTAGTCTTTATATGCATTAAATCCAATGTCTACATTCCAACTCATAATCAAACCTGTGGTTTAAATGTTTGATTGATTCAATCTTAATTATCGTTTTATATGCGATGTTTTACAAGTTAACTTATTGTTAAGATTTGAGTTGTTATGAGGCTCATCGCGAAAATGAGTGCTTGGTTTAGTTGATAAATTCTCAATTTTGCTCTTCACACAAATTGTTTAGATGGACAATTTGTTAAAGTTGTGATAAAATCATTTTTTTTAAAATAAACAGGTTTTTATATGAGCGCCATTTCTAACTCTTCGCTAAATACAGTTCTTTTTGAGATCACAAAGGTTACTAAATTGTCTTCGGTTAACACAAAAGAGAATGCTCTTTCTTCTGCTCAGATTTGTATTAACGGTAAAAGTTATTATATAACACAAGTAGAGTCTGAAGATATTGATGTTAAAGTAGTTGAGTTGTTTTTTGTTGAGCTCGTTAAAATAATAAAAGAAGCCAAAATCGAAGATTTTGCCCCATTATGTACTACCGTTGAAGCTCTTCGAGCGCTAAAATGGATACGGCCTGTCTATCCAATAAATGATCTTGAATACAACCCTTTAAATGATCTTGAATACACCCCTCAGGAAGTCAGCAATTTGTTTTCGAGCGCAACCGACAATTATAGAGAAGTAGATAAAATGCTAAAACAGCATCTTTTAAAGATCGTTAACAGCACAAATGTGAAAACGTTTAGAGGTTTTCTCGAAACAACACCTGAACTTCAAAATACGAAACTCGTTAATTATCAACTTGCGGATATTTGGGTGCAGCAACAATCCAATAAAATCGTGGCCCGTCCACAGGGATTTGTTTGGAATGCGACGAAGAATGGTAAACGGATCCATTTAATAGGTTCCATACATACTTTACCAAAGCAGTGTAGCACTCGACTCCCCCTTGGACTATCAAAGGAGGTTTGGAAAAAGATTTCCGTCATCGCCCTTGAATATATTACTACTGATCCTACCATTTTTAATGATGCGGATCTGCTTCCCCGGGGTGAATGCACCAACCCTATGTATGGAACAGAGTCAATTTTACTTGGCCAAGCGCATGCGGACGCAAAAAACACTCTTGTTAGCCTCGAAACCCTTGAAATTCACTCGGAAGCCGTCGATTTGCTTAGTAAAGTTGGTCATAACGTTGAATCACTTCTTCAATTGTGGAAACTCGCGAAATATTATTCCCGCGGAGATAAGGTTAAAATGGAAAAAGCTTGCGTTCAAGTCAATGAATCAACACCTGAACCTGATCGTTCACTGTTGTCGGATTACCGAAATAAAAAAATGGCAGCTAGCATCGACGCCTGGGGATCTAACTTAGAAACGGATCAGCTATTAGCGTGTGTCGGGACAAGTCACTATTTCGGTCGTAATAATATCCTGGATCTTCTTCGTTGGAGAGGGTGGGAAATTTTTCAGTAATTTAATGTTCAATTGAACATCTATATCGTCGTCGCCAGAAACAAACCGGTCAATCATATGCCACATTTCTAAGGCCCGGCTTAGGCTGGTCCTGTAGGATAAACTAAAAGCAATTTTACCACAGAGAGGGAGGAAGGGGATGACCTTCCTCCCTCTCTGTGGTAAAATTGCCTTCTGTGTGTATACTGCAGATGCTTTGCGCCTCTTCGACTCCCCAGCTCGGCACCTATGTTGATGAAGATGACGTTGTCGTTGTTGTTGTAGATGATGATGAGGACGCTTCACTTTCTTCTCTTTGACGCTTAGGCGGCGCTCTGTTCGAGTCGATACGGGCTTCAGCTTCCTCAATAGTCAAAGGAACAATATCATTTTCTGTGAGCTCTTGACGATTAAATGGATTTAGCCATTTACTTGATATTATCGTACTTCTGTTCACGATATTCCCGTCCGGCAGAAGAACCGGATCTTCTAAAGGACCCTGGGTGATGAGATCAAGGTATTCAATGGGTTCTGAAGTTGCGGATTCTGATTCTTGTTGATCTAGAGCTGCGAGTTCTTGTTCATGTCTCAGTTTTAGGTCATTAATCTTTGTTAGTAGTGCAGCAAATGTTGCGGCAATTTTTTCCCTTTTGGGAGTGTGCATGGGTAGATGTTGCAAAAATGCCATTTGAAGACGTTTTTGGTTAAGGGCCGTTTGATCAAGTATAGAAATTCTTCCTTTAATCAAATTCCGTTGTGGGACTGTGCTAGATTGCTGCTGTTCGCTGGAGGAAATAACTGTGGCGAAGGAGTTCTCATATGTACTGAGTCTTTGAATTTTTTGAGCCGGTGTCGCTCTTTCTGCAGCGTCAATTTGAGTGTTGATTTCCAATCGATTAAAATTGCTGAATTGGTCCAATAGGGAGGAGGCTCCTAGACGTAAATCAGCACTGAAATGCTGAAAATATTTTTGAACGAAATTTCGCATTTTAGTAAATCTAATCGCGCTATAGAATTGGAGGGGGCTAAAAGTATCTGAAACTTCCAACATTATAGATGACATTATCATGTTGAAATGTTCATGGTCTTGCTCCGGTAAATTTAAGAAAATTGCTTCCTGACTTTCAATGTATCGGCTAAACGCATTTGCTAAATCTGTTGACTGGTTGTATAATTCCACACGGTCGTAAGTTGTTAGGTTGTGAAATTTTCTGTTGATCTCTTCGATGATCTGTTTTTGTTTAATCGGGTTGAGTAGGGGGTATATTTTTCCAATGAAAAGATCGATAGTCCCCTCATTCGCTGGGTCGGCTTCTATAAAAGTATTTATCTTTTGAAGCAGATTCAAGGTTGTTATTTTTTTTGTAAGGAATATCTTTTTTAAATTCATATCGTTAATTAAAGTGCTGTATATAACACTCATACCATTGCGTGATATGGGATCTAAATTCACTCCGTCAGTAATAATAGCTAGGATTATTTCACTAGATAACCTGGAATTGTTTAAAAAGGATTGGCAATGTTCGATTTTATCTTCTTTTTCTAAGACAGCTTTCAAGTACAACAAAAACAAATAGGAATATGTTGCAGGCTCTTCAGCTTTAAATGATAAAATAAACTCAAATTTACTCGAGGTGTGAATTGGTGTAGTGAGGATTGAATTTTTAATTATAGTTGATAAATCCTCGTAATTATAATTTATTTGACGCCTAAGAAAATCCACTAGAAAAATAGAGCCTTCTTTAGTTGCTGCTAAAAATCCAAGATAATCTGATAAAAATTCGACGGTGCTCGAAGATTGCCACTGAGTACCACCTTGGTAGTGTAGAGGAAAGGGCGCTTGTGGATTGTTTCTTAGGATAAGATCAAGGAGCATTCTATTAAAAGGATAATAATTTTTTCTTTGAATCGTATTGTTCAGGTGCGTGACTATGACTTCTGTAGATACATTATGCCTGTTGAAGTTGTGAATCAGAATATTGCATACTTGCATGAAAAATCCCATTTGATCATATACATATGCTGGACACGAGGGTGAAAATAAGAAGTTAAGATCTTCTCCTCTTTCTGCCATGTTGGTAATGATCGTAAGCATTTCCTCTTTTACAACTTCATTTCTTAAATCTTCGCTGCTGTAGTTTACGCCGTTCAGATTGAATTTTTGTTCTGTCGCTGGTCGACGAATAGCGCGCATTGTCGATGTTCTAGTCGGGGTTTTTATAGGCGATCGATTCGGTGATTCGGGTGGAGTGTGAAAGCTATCACCGAAAGGAATGTTTAAGGGTGTATTAGATAATGGATTGCTCATAAATTAATCTTTTAGTTGTGTTTTTTTAAGATAATAACAGTTGAGCTTTTTTGTTAGAAGTAAAATAAAGATTTTAAAGTGTGTTGTGTTTAATTAAATTTTTACTTGAGATTTGTTTGTTAATTAGTTTTTTTTGTTGGTAATTCTAGGGTGTTTTTAGTTTGCTAATTTAAATTTTATTTGTTGATGTTTGTTTGACGGGTAAGAAGTAATCCAACCGGTTTCATTGTGTAAATGAGTACCTGGTTAAATTAATCGATTCTAAATTTTAGGAATTACGACCTACCTAAGATCATAGCTATACTAACAAGACGCGTTTGCAAAAAGCACGTAAGTCCTGACGTAAGGCAGTCGCGTGCTGAGTATAAACCTGTTGTTCTTTTTGATACTGCTTGCGACCTTCTTCGGTTTCGATACAGATTGGATCGTAGCCTTTATCCGCCAAGTCGTAGGGGCTTGCCCTCATGTCAAGTTCTCGTCCTTCAACCGCAAGAAGAAAAGTTTTTGCCAGAAAATCTGACCCGATCCAAGGCCAGAGCTTTATGGCCCATTTATATAGGTCCATATTTGCGTGCACACACCCTCCCTGCTCCATTTGCAAACGAGTTTCAAGCAGGGGATTTAATACGTTTAGAGGACGTGCCTCAGGGGTGAAAAATCGATATGCATCATAATGGGAACAGGAAATCGTTTGGCTTTCAACGAAGCTTGCTAACTCTGTAGGTGGCAGCCGAAGGGGATGGCCCCTATGCCTAATTTCGTCAGGGGTCAATTTGTAAACCATAGCCCACTCATGAAGCCCGAAACAACCAAAACGTGGAGGGCGCTGTAAAATATTATCACACAGTTCTATAATGAACTTTGCTATACCCCGAGTGTTTTCGTGTATCCGATCTCGATTCAACGACAGCACATTTTCCTGTATACTAAACCAATAGTCGTTGAACCAGGGGTATAGATCACGAATTTCAGGCGTAACAGCTAAACGCTCTTCGAATGAAGGAATCCACTGTTTTAATTTTAGAGGGGAACAGCTGTAGTAGGTGAATAAAAAATCATGCACAGGATGAGTAAGTCCTGATCCACGCCTTTTCAGGAATGCATCGGTTAAAGGGCCCACTAGAGCTTTATGTGTTTTCTCGCGGGAAGTCCATTCCGGGATAGATAATAATGTCGTATGTGAATCAGTCATAACCATGTAGGATATCTGAAAACCATCTTTTAAATCAAACCATCGCAAAACTAACAATTTCCCAAAAGTCAGGGGCGAGAAAAGAATGGGGAGCCCCTAAAATACGAGTTGTTTTTTCATCATTTTCCAGGGTTATAATCCTCGATTACAAATAATCTTGTAGAGCACTTGGGGGG
>CAZENM010000028.1:9540-23180 GCA_964513575.1 uncultured bacterium
GGGAATCTCATCGAGGGGGGGAGGGGCTTGGCTGCTGGTGGCTGCATAACGGCCAATTCCGTTATATTCGTTAATGATTTTGTGCCTTGGAAGCGGAGGTGTCGGTTGAATAGGCGCCTTTTCTGGAAGTGGAGAGAAAAACTTGCGTAGTTCCCGGTGCTCTAATTTGAGAATGTCGGTAAGGATCCTTTCCCTGATCACTGTGTATTCAGCAACCGGCACGAGTTTGATGTTTAAAGTGCGGGTTTGTATCTGATTTAAAACAAGCCGATTCAAATATTCCCGGACAAAAAACTTCCAAAATTGATCATCTCCGGAAAACTGTATTGAGTGTTGACGGAAGAGGTCGGTGATTCGTATCACAAGAAGTGCCTCTTTAATCGTTGGAAGCAGGGATTCCATGATTGTTTCCTGCATCGGCTTTCCCGTTGTTTTTAAAAACGATTGGATTTCTTTCAGGCGTTCTTCGCTCGTAAAGTAATTTAATATGCCATCCATGGGTATCCCAATATCTTTAGTAAAATGATTTAATAGGAAGTGTACGGTGGTATGCATATGTTCAGTGGGGGTTTCTTCGACTTCGGAGTGGGATTTTCCTACTCGGTTTTGGAGCTGATCACTAATCGATTCAATGAAATTAAGAACGATGAACCTCCAACCGGGATGGTAGATAAGGTCGACGATTTTATCCGCTACACGATTCGCGCCCTTTCTTCCTGAAAGGTGCTTGATCATCCAAGATCCGAATGAGATCTGTTGTTGGCTTTCGTCGCGTATCAGATAGCCCAGGGAGAACCACAGGCCATTGCAAATAACATGCAAAGATGTTGTTGCCATACCAAGAATCGGCAAGTCGCTAACCCGTTCGCGAGCGGTTTTGATCGGACCGGAGTGTCTGAAGGAAGGTTCTTTGATTGCTTCATAGATGGCGTTGGAGATCATTAATCTAAGCTGTTCTTTAGCTTCATTTTTTTGAAGAATTCCCTCAAAGCTTTCAGGCGAGCTTTTTAGGCCGGTTTGCTCAAAAATCTTTACAATGGCATCCCAAGTAGTGTTGTCTTTTAAACTTTCTTGCATCATTTCTCTACCCGCCCGAAGAATGGTATCGGATTTGTTCCTACCAAATCCCTCCAGTTCATAATCAGAAACTTCAATACCCTTCGCGAATAGAATAGCTAGTGTAAAAAGATGGGGATCAGCCACTTGCTTGACCCCAAACTCACTGATCAATAGGGTTAACACATTTTTAAGGATGTCTTTACCTTCTAAGTGGTAAAAGAAATTTAGAATGCGATTGCTGAATTTTTTTGGGCAAAGTCTGTCGAGAATTAATCCGGAAATATCAGTCAAATAGTCATTCTGCGATTTGTCGAGTTCATCTTTTAAGTTGCTGACATTTAAGCTTACAAGCCGCGGATCAGGTAACCCCTTTGGAAGAACGTTGTTTTGCCGGTACCATTCAAGCCTTGCAATTAAGGCATCCTCGTCTGATTTGCAGTGGCACGATGCGACAAACGCGTCTGCTTTTTGAAGATGAGATAAAGATTGCCCAAGCGATTTGATGATGATGTTACTTAGGGGAAACTCTGTTTGACTACCATCTTTATTGGGAGTAATTTTCGTACAGAGCTGAAGGAACAGATGCTCGAAGTTTATCAAAGGAGAGACGTTATCTTTAGAAAGAATCGCATTCGCAAATGAGTATCTTAATCCACAAAATAGATGAGACAGATTTCTTCCGGTGTTAGAACCCAGAAAACGGTTGCGGTAGTCAGTGTTTTGAATAGCCTTCCAATTCAAGTATCTCGCGATAAAGCCCCCTTTGTATAACCCATACATTTCTAGGGAGGATGGAAGGTAGGCTAACGCCTCTCCCGCAACCTTAGGCATCACTTCTAGAACTAATTGGGCAGATTCTCTACAAAATTCGGAATAGATGGAGTTGGGTCCTAGAATAAGCTTGAATTGTTTGATCTCTTTTCTTTTTCGCTTCTGCGAATAAGTCCTTAATTCTTTATCGGTATAAAGGATCTCTTTTGAGTTTAAGGATGCTGTTTTGTTAATTACCCTTAAAGAAGAAATGTATATATAGTCGATTATGGTGATTTCCCTTAAGATCCCTCCGAAAGATTCACTTTTGCTGCCGGTGATAAAAGTAAGGCTTCTAAGCATTACTGAATTGATGTGAGAACTTAGGGATTTATATGCATCTAAATGAAGTTTTAATCCCCAAAACGGTCTGCTTGGTGTTTTATTGATCGAGTCGATAGTCATAATTAGTGCCCCGGGTTCCTCTTTTGTCAGTCTATCTATGCTAATAAAATTATTAAAGGTGAAACTCTTTCCGATCCTCATGCCATCCAATGTTGTTTCTGTCAGCCTCTGCGGGAAGAATTGTAGATTTTGTTGCGGACAATTTGAAAACTTCTTAGAGTTTGGCTTCTATGAGGCTTAATAAAATTGAGATCCAGCGTGCTTTCGCCGTTCTTTTTTGTCTTTTTATTCAAATGCCCCCGCTCATAACGGATGTCAGTACTGTAAGTGGGGGATTTTAAGTGAAAATCCTAAAAAATCTCGATCAAAATCAAACGGATTCTAATTTTTTGCAGCCTCTTTGGACACAACAACTTCAATCGGAGCTTATATGATAAATTATCGACTCAACAATAAAATTGTCGCCCTCGGCCTAGTATTCGCAGCTTGTTGTAGCGTACTGGGTTGTTTAAACGCAGAAGGGCCCAAAATATCAGAAAAAAAATGTATCCCTTGCCGCGGGGGGGTTCCGGCTCTAAAAGGTGACGACCTAATCGTACTGCTTCAAGAGTTACAGGAAGACTGGCAGATCGTTGATGAGCATCTTCTCGAAAAAGAATATGACTTCGAGGACTTTATTTCGGCTCTTGCATTTGCTGTAAAGGTAGGTGAGTTGGCCGAAGAAAATCAACATCATCCCACAATTGTGTTGTCATATGGCGAGGTTAGGATCCTGCTTTGGACTCATAAAAGCGAAGGGTTGACTGAAAGCGATTTCATTTTGGCATCAAAAATAGATCTCTTAAACTGACCACTAATAACGCTTGCCCAATATCACAATACTAAAAAATTAGATTAGTGGATTTGTCAGACACCTTAACAGGGTAGCGGTGTACTCGTAGAAGATGATTTTAGTACGGAGATCGCTAGGAATGGATTTTTAGGATACACGAAGAGGTTATGTTCCTCTTCGTTTATTTGCACCCCAATTGGAAAGTATTTGTTTTGCAGGTTCATATCCCTGTTTCGCTGACATCGTGAACCATTCAATGCATTTTGTTTCGTTTTTATGTACTCCCATGCCTTTTAAGTAACAAACGCCCAAATTATATTGCGCCTCCGCATAGCCTTGGTTGGCGGCCTTTGTGAACCATTCGATCGCTTTGGAGTAATTTTTTGGAATTAAAACGCCTTGGGTGTAGCAAACGGCTAAGTTGCATTGATCAAGGGGGTCGCCTTGTTCAGCAGCTTTTGTGAACAGTTCCATAGCGATTTTGTTGTTTTTGGGGACACCAATTCCGTCAGCGTAGAACACTCCTAAATGGCTTTGAGCTTGAGGATATCCCTGCTCTGCCGATTTTGTGAACCACTCCGCAGCTTTTTGAAAATTTTGTTGAACCCCTTTTCCATCAGCGTAGAACATCGCTAGATTATATTGAGCGGGTGCGAATTCTTGGTTTGCGGCCTTTTCGTACCATTGAAATGCCGCCACATCATTGCTCGGTACTCCCACGCCACGTTCATAGCAAACACCCAAATTATACTGAGCTACAGCGTATCCTTGATTTGCGGATTTTCTAGTCCATTCTATTCCCTTGACAAGGTCTTGTTTGACAAGCACCCCTTGAATGTAGCGATAACCTAAATTATATTCATCTAGAGGGTCGCCTTGTTTAGCGGCTTTGGTATATAATTCCATAGCAAGTTGATAATTTTGCGCTACTCCGGTTCCTTCAGCGAAACAATTTGCTAAAAGCGATTGAGATTTATAGTAGCCCTCGATCGCTGATTTAATTAACAATTGGATTGCTTTAGTATAGTTTTTCTCTGCGCCCTCACCCATCAAATACCCATAAGCCAATCGATATTGTTCAATATGTTTTTTACTTTCATTACCGCTAGCGTCAACAATAGCTTTATTTGATTCTTTTTCTGTCTGAGACATTATGGGTTTAAAGGGGTTTTGGGAAGGGGTCGCAGGATTTCCTTCTACTGGAAGATTAATTGAGCAAATGCATACAACAAGTCCTGTAAGGCGCGAGAGTAATTTAGAGCTAGAGTTGTTGTGTTTTGGCGTTACCAATGAAGAATGAATAAGATGTCTAATAATCGCTTTAATCATTTTTTTAAGTCCTGTAAAATTGCTGTGTTGTGAAATTTTAATTTCTTAAAGCTTAGCATAAATCTTTGATTTTTAATAGTGTGTGTTGCGTCATTTTTGAAAATAATTTGAAGGCGATAGGGTAGTGTGTAGCGATTTTACCGATAGATTTACAATAAATATATTGAATTCAATGGATACAGTCAGGTATAAAAATCCATCGATCGCAACCGCCCAAACGGATTTGTGAGTAATAAATCGAATTTTTATGAAAATTTGCTAACAGGAGAAACTATGATCCCAGATTTTTCAAGAACGATCCAAAGAGACTTTCTAAACGGCCTAAACATTCGACAACAAGTCGAAAGACCAGTCAATGCCAGAGGAAGAGTTCCACGCTTGACTGAAGCGGCTAACAAAAAAAATCTTGACGTCGGACTTTCTCGCTTACGTTTGCTGTCGACTGCTGCTATGATTGTTGGTGGTGCGGTTGCATTTAAAGGTGTTGCTATTATCTTTACGAGTACCATAACCGCTTTAGTAGTGCTCGCGCTAGGTGTAGGAATCTACGCGGTGTCCCATGATGTTTTTGTGATTGCAAAAAATGTTACAGAACAAACAAATTCCTCGAGACTATCTGGCGAGTTGCAGGGGTATGTAGATTTTGCTAAATCCCTGTTTAATGAAGTGGTAAATGATGGAGTTCCTCAGGCACACCCTATTACAAAAGACACCCTATTTCCCATTTGGTGGACTTCGTTTCTGAACGTAAGAAGAACAGTATAATTTAAGCGCTCTGAGGCTTTGAAACATAAAATTAATGTGTTAGTAAAGATGCAACTTCCCCTTTTAGGGGAGGTTGTGTATAGATTGTTTACAGAAATGGAGAACAAAATATGAAACATTTAATTTTATTGTCGTTTTTTTTCATGATTACAGCACAAGCTGTGTGTTCAGAGGAACATAAGCTGTCTGTAACCGGAAACGCATCGGTTTTTAAACCCTCTGATCTTTTAACTCTAATTCTTGGGGTGGAAACTTATCATAAAGACAGCAACTCCGCTGTGGAAGCAAATGCTATGAAAATGAAGGCCGTGATAGAGTCGTTGCAAAAGATCGGGCTAACAGAAGCTGAAATGCAAACAAAAGACTTCGTGATACTCCCACAGATGACCCCTTCGCCGAAAAATCCTTCTCCTGATTGGCAGCCGACCATCGCGGGATATCAAGTGCGTAATACATTGAATATTCGAACGAACAAGCTTGAATTAGCCGGTGAAATGATTAACGCTTCTTCAAAAGTAGGCGGTAATTATGTTCAAGCTATCAATTTCTCCCTATTAGATGAAGATCATGCAAAGGCGGAAGCCATTTCAAAGGCATATCAACAAGCAGAGATGTATGCCCAGTCTTTAGCTAAAGTGGCGGGTGTGCAAATGGGCGATGTGATGGAATTGTCAATCGGACACTCTTTTGTTGGAGGGGGAGTGTATAAAGCCGCCAGGATGGATAGTTCAGTAGAAACTCCAATTTCAGCAAGAGATGTCGAGGTGGCAGCCTCAGTTTCTGTGATCTTTAATATTAAAACAAAAACACAGCCAAACCCAAACTAAAGATACAATTCGGTAATTATAATGCCCCCCGACTTATGATCGACGAACTCCGAGAGCTTTCACGTCAGCTCAAACCTTCAATTTAAATGACTTGGTGGGGTACTAGAATAAAATCTATTTGAAATAAAAAACTTACGGGTTATAGTGCCCTCGAGTTTATATGATTTGCGTATGGATGTTTGTTTCTGTTATGGAGGGTTAGGAGATGGAGTGTTGGCGTTGTGGAGAGAAATTGGAAAGTCCCGATAACAGAAAAATTTCTTTTCGTATGACCTGCGACAAATGTTATGTCGGACAACATTGTTGTGTCAATTGTATCAATTATCAACCAGGCTTGCCTAATGATTGCAAGGTACCTGGTACTGATCCTGTCAGGGACCGTGAAGCTAACAATTTTTGCGAAGAATTTGAGTTAAAAGGGGTAAAGCTAAGCTCTGGAAAAAATACTGATCTTTCCGGGTTAAGTAAATCTCTTTTCAAAAATGAGGGTGAAGATCTAAAACCCCCAGAGACTAAGAACCCCGAAGATCAATTTAAGTCCTTATTTGGTGAGTAACAGTGCTCCTTTAAATAAACGATCCTAATTATTTGGATTCCGGTGAATCACGATGGATAAAATTGCAGAAATAATTAAATCGCTAGGGATCGATAAGATCAAACGTCATATCTTTCTGTGCGCGGATCCCACAAAACCTAATTGTTGTAATCGCGAAGATGGAATTAAGTCTTGGGATTATCTTAAACAAAGGCTTAAAGAGCTCCATCTTAGCGAACAGGGCGGCATTTACCGCACAAAGGCAAACTGCCTTCGTGTTTGCGCCAAAGGACCCATCGCCGTTGTCTATCCCGAGGGAGTTTGGTATCATTCATGTTCCCCGGAAGTTCTTGAGAGGGTTATTCAGGAACATCTTATAGGTGGAAAGCCCGTTCAGGAATACATGCTGCCTATCGGCGGTGAATAATGCCATTTACTATAGGTGGAGAGTGGATTCCTAGTAAAACAACTTGCAGTGCTGCTTCTAAGCCCGTTAAGGTTCGACTTGTAAAACGGGGCAAAAGTATACTTACTGTCGTTTTGAATCTGCAAATTTCTTCAAAAGAACTTGACAATCTCGCGTCGACCCTTAAGAAAAAATTAGGTTGCGGGGGCTCTGTCAGAGATAAAGATGTTGAAATTCAGGGTGATAAGGTTGCTGAAGTAAAAAGTTACCTTAAAGAAATTGGTTTAAAACCACAGTGAGAGTCTATCACCAAAAATATTGAAGATGACAATGTCAAAAATGACTGTCTTCAAAAAGTTTATCTATAAATCTTTTAGATAGCCTTGACGACAAGATTTAAAAAGAAAAATTCGAAAAAACACACACACTTTAACATAGTTAAATAAAAAAGGAACCGTCCTATGTCAGCATTCTCATCAGTTTCCTCTTCCAACACAAGAACCGTTGCAGATAACGAACTAACTTATAGTGTTTTGACAGCTAACGTCGCCGGTGCAGGCGATCTGCAAAACCTGATGATGGACCATTTTGAACAGATTCCGGATAAAAAAATTCGGAAGATTGTTCAAGCGTTGTTAGCCGATCAAAAAAGCAACACCCGGTTCGTTACGAATGATCAGTTTGAAAAGTTAAAGGATTATGCAAGTTGTACTTACCAGTCGCTAATCAATGTTGCTTTTCAGTCTTTTTTAACCGATATCAAACCCGATATCATCTGTTTGCAAGAATTTAATCCGAGAGTTAATGACCACAAAGGTATTGCTAAAAAACTACACAAACAGGGGTATGAATTTACGAAAGGGCATGATGCTAATATTGCCTACCAAACAAGTAAGTTCACGCAGGTTCGTGATAAGGAAACTCTAGGTGACGCAATGTATCTCGACTTGAAGGATAATGCGACCGGAAGAACCTTGCGGGTCATATCTGACCACGTCGCGGGATTTAACGGTAAAATGCAAAAAGAACAGACGGAGATTGCCCGCACAGGTGACACCGAGCAGAAACGCGCAGAGGCCAAGGCCTACAAAAAAGAAAATACTGCTGCCAAAGATGATCGCCTTAAGGTAACGCTGGACGAGATCAAAGAAGATTTAGTGACGCGGAAAGAAGAAATGAAAAAATATGTTGATAAGGTTGCCGTCCGGTCAAACAGAACGTTAGGTTTCGTAAGAAACTATTTTTCAGCGCCCCTTCCACAAGAACCACTGGGAGCGCCCACTCTATTGATTTACGCGGGAGATTTAAATGCTACCGGTAAATACGTCAGCAAAAATAAAGAAGAAAGATTACATCCGAAAAGAGTAGCCCTACTCACTGATGCAGGTTTTAAGTGCGATGAGAATGATAGGGAACCAACAATTATCGATGCGAATACAAAAACGGTTCGGAAGTACGATTACGTTTTTTCATGTATAGATGAGGAAAATAAAGATTTTACCATTATTTCAACACCAGTCAGGGTGATAAAAAAAGGAAGCGAGACATTACCTATTTCCCTTTATGACTTTATGTCATACCCTAGTGATCATCTTCCAGTTTTAGCGAAAATTACCATTTTCGCGAAGTAAAGCCGCTTCGTAATAGTTTCAGCTGCCGCCTTTGAGAATTTCAGAGGCTGCAGTTGAATTTCAGTCAATTTATCAACCAAATTTTCCAGGCTGTATTTTTTTCTACCGTTTAGGTGTTATGTTAGAAGGTTTTTTTGTTTGAAGTTAAATCGTGTTATTGTGATAATGCGACTGCTTTTTCGTGAAACTTATCCGAGAAGTACCATTCAAAATCCAACGGGATTTTACGGTCATAGGTTAAATGCTTTAGTAAAGAAATAAAATGACTTCGAATATCACCCCCAATCACAAAGCTTGCTCTGCCCTCCCCATAGCTTGCTCTCCTGCCCCTGTAGGGCTTCCAGAAATTTCCTATAACTCCACAGAAGACCAAGATAAAAAAATCAAAGACGAATTCAAGTTGCTGTTAAACGATATTAACTCAATTATTCTGGAAAACAAGCATACGGATGAAAACAAACATACGGATGAATACAAAATATTCGTCTCTGTGATAGAGGGTTTGTATGAACGTTTTTTTGATCAAATTCATTTTCTAAAAACAAAACAGTTAGAGAGTCATGAAAAAGCAGCATTATTTGATCTTTTAGCAATCACCCCTCCCTACCTAACCAATGTGCAAATGCAATTTGCTGAATGGATGGCTGAGTATTACTTAGCGAATCCCCATGATGCTGTGGAAGATAAAGATAAAAGGACTTGGGAAAGCTACCTGCTGAAAAGTATGCATTGGTATCGTATGGCTTTAGGTGTGGCAAAAAAAAATGGGGTGTATGAGAAATACTATCACAACCAATGTTCGCGATTGCTCGTTAAATTTATCGAAACAGAGGTGCTTGCGGATTCGCAATTCCTAGAGGAAATTATTGCTGCATGCCGGTTCCCCGATCTAAAAAATTGGCGAACAAAACACGATGTTTTCGTTTATTTAGAGGAGCTAATAAAATATTTTTCTGATGAAGAGGATTTTGATCGTGTGGTGCATCCACTCGTTTTATCAATTATCGATGTCTATAACTTGCAACGTTTGAGTAACTTGACACCTTATAGAAAAAGAATTGGTGCCAGTAAAAATAACATGTCTAAATATAGGATTACAAAACGATACCCCAAAGAAATAGAAAATTTCCGCAAGAGTTTTATCCAAGAGTTTCAAATAAAAACGGAGGTTGAAGCGCTAAGAGTAAAACAATCTCACCTTACAGAATTATTCTGCCGGTTTTTTGAAAATACCTTTTTAAAAGATGCAATGGCAATTTTAGGGCCGCCTCCCTGCGAATTCGAAATAGTTGCTATTGGTTCTGTAGGACGTGAAGAGCTGACAACTCTTTCAGATTTAGAGTGCTTTATCCTTATGCAAGAGAGGGAGCCCCAAGAGAAAGACCATCTGAATCGGGTAGATAATAGCTCTATAAACGAGTACAATAGAAAATACTTTTTGAAGATGGGTCGTTTATTGCAGCTTCTCATTGCGTCACTAGGGGAAACAGAGAATAATCCTATTTTGCCCGCCTGGAAAACCACTTCGCCGAAGGGTTTTTATTTAGATCCTACCCAGGGAAACATCACGAGTCCATCAGGGCGTCCTATGGTGGGTCTTTCGACGGGTGAGGTGATAACCGCCCCCGAGAGTAATATTCTCGTGATTACCTTATCAGAGGTAAGAGATACGATTTTAAGGACTAAGTCAGGAGTCGATCCACTCCTATTCCTTTCTGATTATTCTTTAACCGGAGCGGATAATATCGCAGGATTACTTAAGCCTTATAGCTTATATTCCTATGTAGAAACTCCCGACATAAAAGAAGATGAGCCATTATGCGCCGCTAGTTCAAGTGACAATTCTGCATCTACAGAAAACATTCAATTTTCTGAAGACCAAACAACAGACGCTTTAGTGGGGGGCACTCGTTCCAATTCTAATCTCTTTAATCTCTACAAAAAAACGGTGCTTTCATTGCTGAGAGAGCCTTTACCGTATCCATCCGTTCATTGTAGAACCTATGGGGAGTTGATTAGCTATTATATCCTAGATGGCGACAAAAAAAAGGTTTTACCGAAAGTGCCGAAAGAAGTTTTTGGCGATATTGTAGATGTGAAAAAAACTGTTATTGCCCCTCTGACTAATTTATTAACTACTCTTCATGTGTATCTTTCTGATTCTAAACAATCAGAAGCTCTTTTAAATGATGATCTTAATCAGGATTCCTCGCCTTCAATGATTAATACAAACACTTTCGCAATCGTAGATGATTTGACGGAAGTATTTACATTAGAAAGTCGTAACCTCCTGAAATATCTTGTAGGTGAGCTTTACGAGATCCGCGTTAGATTACATAATTATTATGGACCTGATTTGGGCAGCATCAAAGACACGGCTCGTTTTACTCCCGCAATCGACAATATCAAACCCTTAACAAAAGCCGAAAAGTCGATCTTGAATACCGCTTACTGGGTTGTGCTTAAACCGATTTATCGATATATTCAAAATGCGTTCAATCCTGAAAATTCAATCCCGTTTTCAGCTCTTATGAAGAACGTTTCAATTGCTGATTTGCTTAAAGAAGAAGTGATTACAGTATGGGAGTCTTTTCAGAACACCGGGAAATCTAATGAACTAACTCAATTGAAAACCCTACTGAAAGCTTGTCAAACCTGTTCGTTAGAATTTCAAAGGGATTTTTATTTACTCCTTTCCAATTCAATTCACCTTGAATCTCTTCGAGAGCTCTACATTGACCTTCTTGAAGAAACTTCGCAAAAACAAATTCTTCGAAATCTTTTACATATTCCTAATATAGCCGGGTATCGACAAAGTGATCGGATCGCTCGAAAAAAATTACACAAATCAATCGAAGAGATCACTACAAATGAATCAGAAAGACAAACCCCCTATCTGATTGAAGGACCCTTTTTATCAGAGCAACGGTATTTAAAGCAGAGTGTTGTGGATAAAATAATCGACACTACGACCGGAAATATAATACCGGCATACGACTCTAATGTGACGAACAACAATGTTAACTTCATCGAAAACGAGGAAAACGATGTTAAGGTTAAACTTCACTTTAAACAACCTCATGAATTAGATAAAGGGTCACCATTCAAACCAGGAATGGAACAGGGTGTTAGTCGACTGATGATGCGATTATTTGGTTATGGAACCTCCTTCAGCGAACTTGTTTATTTGAATCCAGGCCCGGACAAGATTGGGTATTATCTTCTAATTTCACAAACTGTCGAAGGGGAAACTTTCGCTAGTAATCCCCCTGTAGAAACTGAATTAGATAAAAAAAGATTAACGGATTATTTTCTTTCGATTCCGCTCATCCTTCCGGGTGATCATAGGTTCGTTAACTTAATAAAAGAAAAAACAATCGATGAAAACGGGAATGAGATAAATCATGTTGTTTGTATTGATAGTGATGTCGCTTGGGTGAAGCCTGTGCAACTCAAACAAGAACGTACAATGAAGGAAATTTTTAATAACAGGAAGTATAGCTATAATCTCTTCATTCCAATGCTTTTTGTTTATCCTGAATTTCAATTTGACGAACAATCGATTGATGATTTTCTTGCCTTACGGCCTGATCTTTTACTCGAAGAGTGGCTCAAAGAGCTAATCAAAATAAATGAAAACTATGAAAACATTTTTGGAAAATATACTCACCCTAAGACTTCACCCTATTTTGAAATTGATAAGGGAATGGGAGGGCAGCTGCTTATTCAATTTTGTTATCTTCAAAAACGATTAAGGAAGTACCGGATAGATCTGCGTGAAAATGCTCGGTTGCAAGGTTTTAAAGTTGAGGAGCTCATTAAATCACTCATCAGTTTCGATGATCAGCATGTGGCAGATATTGGAGAAAAGGTCTTCAACAAATACCAAGCCTTAAAAGATTATTTAGGTAGCACTAACGAGAAAAATAAGAGAATGACTGGGCGAGATGGCGGAACATCGCTTTCTGTAGGCCAGTCTCACGAGATTACTTTCCAGAATATTGGCATAAACCCGCAGTTTTATCGTCCAGAACAAGCTTTGCGGGAGATACAAGGCTTCTTATCGGTTTATATAGGAGACTTTTTTCACATTCAAGAGACAAGTGGAGTCTCTAGAATTGAGAAAGGGATCGGCGACATACAAAATATTGATGGAACCCCCGACACAAACAGCCAAAAAAAACTACTTGAGATTATTCTTAGGCTGACTTGTGAAAAGTTGGTTTTAACTAATTGTGAAGCGTTAACGGACGATTATCTAATTCGATTGGCTAGAAAAAGTAAAAAAAATCTCACTTATTTAGATCTTCGTAGATGTCAAAATATTACATCTAAGTCTATTGCTGTTCTTATAGAAAATTGTCCGTATTTACAAAAGCTGTATCTTGACGATTGCCAAGGATTAACCACGATTTCGGGGGGGATGTTCAAACAGTGGGCAAAACTTCACTTTCTAAAAGAATTACATATTTCGAGATGTACAAACCTGTCTTCTATCTATCTGCAATCATATTGCTTAACAGATCTTTGCGCAAAAAACAATCCTAATTTAATTACCCTCTATATCGACACTGCAATAAAACCTGAGGTTGATATCTCCGGATCGCCTGCAGACGAGGAAAAAGCAAAGCTGGATTGGCAGCAAAAAGCTCTCGAAGCAAGGGAAAAAAACGTCAAAAATTGGGGGATAGATGCCGCAATAATTTCAGGTCTTTATGGAAATACTCTTAAAAGTATATTTTTATCACAAACCTATGATGAAAACAATCTGAAGGAGTATTACAGAAGTCTGGAGCCTTCGCAACACTACTTCGACGCACGTAATAAGCTAACTCGACAAGGTTTTTCTACTCTAGTTTCAACTCTAGTTATTAATACATCACTAACTTCACTGAGCCTTAGCGGGGAGTGTGTAGGTGACCAAGGGGCTAAATCTATTGCAGATATACTTTTAGTCAACACATCTCTTAGCGATTTACGACTTGAAGGCTGTAAAATAGAAAATGATGGTGCTATTGCTATTGCAAACGCTCTCATGGTGAATTCAACGATTACCACTCTCAGCCTTAAAAAAAATAGCATAGATGCTGGAGGTTGCACG
>CAZENM010000029.1:0-23073 GCA_964513575.1 uncultured bacterium
TTCCGCCTTCACTTGATTGATCTATCTGAAAAAGGATTGGACGGGCTTTATCACTATCTTCGCAGTCAGCTTCGTCGCCATGCT
Source organism: uncultured bacterium (assembly GCA_964513575.1). GTDB lineage: Bacteria > Chlamydiota > Chlamydiia > Chlamydiales > Parachlamydiaceae > CAMFKA01. The sequence goes on from CAZENM010000029.1 coordinate 85, forward strand.
GAACAAATCATTATACAACTTAGAGACTATTGGAAAACGGATAAAAAACTTATCAGCAACGAGCAAGTGATCGATGCCTATGTGGAAGGGTCTTTAGCAATGGTCAGATTAGGAACCGAATATTCCGCGGCAAAAGACGCAAACCTTATATTCGAAGCGGTAGCCGAAGACGTAAGCATAAAAGTCGCGTTATATAAGCACCTCGAGTCAATTAACCACAATTCCCCCCTATACTTCACAAACACTTCTTCTATTCCTATTCAATTTTTATCCGAAGAATCGGGTTTAAACGGACGTCTCATTGGGTTTCATTTTTACAACCCTCCCGCTGTTCAAAAACTGTTGGAATTGATTATTCCTAAGGAAGTTGAGAAAACCACCGTCCACCTCTGTGAACAGTTAGCCGATCGTTTGCAAAAAATTGCCGTGAATTCTAATGATATTGCGGGGTTTATCGGCAATGGGCAATTCATTCGAGAAATTTTGTATACTTTAGAGAAGGTAAGGACACTCTCCACAGAAACGTCGCTGTCAAAGGCTATCGCGTTCTATGATCGGATCACTCGCGATCTTCTGATCCGTCCCATGGGGATGTTTCAATTGATCGATTATGTTGGGTTAGATGTGGTTCACCACATCGTAAAAATCATGGCAAACTTTATTCCAGACCCCTCCATGAAAGTCCTGCTTATCGACCAGCTGATTGCCAAAGGAATAAAAGGAGGGCAATACCCCGATGGAAGCCAGCGAGACGGTTTTTTTCAATATGAAAAAGGAAAACTCATAGGGGTCTATGCGCTAGAGAACGGAGAATACCAACCCCTTCCCGATCTGACACAATGGTTAGAACCAACCCTCCCATCATGGAAGCCATGGAAACAAATGCAGAAGGAACGAGATCTAAAACATTCTCTGCAAAACTATTTCCAAGATTTAGCCAACACAAAAACCCGAGCGGCGGAAGCGGCGCTGGAATTCTTAAAACACTCCAGAAAAATTTCAGAAAATCTCGTTCGCGATCGTGTCGCACACAATATTGAAGATGTCACAACTGTTCTTGCGAATGGTTTTTTTCATTTATATGGTCCTGATTTTGATATGGAGAAATTGTCATGAAGCCGTTTCGTAAAAAAATTTATGCCGCAGCGGGTTACTCCACGATATTTATGGGATCGGGACGGAAGGAATTTGATCCGTCGAAACCTCAACGCTCTTTTGACCTGTATCTGAAAGAAACTGCCGAGGGCACTCTAGCACAAGGTGTTAATCCCGATCTTCTGGATATGGGTGTCATTGGCAGCTTTATGGCGGCCCGTTTTCTGAATCAAGGAAATCTGCCCGGATTTTTGCCGTTTATGATTCCTTCTCTACGCTATCGCCCGTGTTTTGCTGTGGAAGGCGCTTGTGGGACTGGAGGTCGAGCTATTGGAGTGGGAGTCTACGGCATCCTTGCAGACCAGGCAGACTCGGCGTTTGTAAGCGCTTTTGAAATTCAGAATGGAATGAAAGCTGTTTATGGGGCCGATATCCTTGCCGGCGCCGGATATTATGATAAGGAAAGAAAAGATGGCCATGCATTTTTCTTCCCGGGTGTCTTCTCGGAACGTGCGGGTGCTTATTATTCCAAATATGGTTATGAGCCTGCGCGCAAAGGGATGGCCTGCTGGTATGAACAGTCGATCCTGAATGCGCGTAAAAATCCCAAAGCCCAGGAATACCAAAATACTAATCCAGATTTACTCAAGTGGGGGATGAACAACCCTAACCCTAAAAAATTCGTTCCTCATCTTATAGGCTCCGATTGTTCCAAAGTAAGCGACGGGGCGGCTTCGATCGTGTTATTCAGCGAAGAGGGACTCGTTCGTTCAGGAATTCAACGGGATGCCGTAATTGAACTCGTTTCCATTGCCCATGTTGAAGATGATATTACCCTTCCTCCAAAAGATCTAACCTCCCTTACAACAACAGAAATTGCCGCAAAAGAAGCCCTCAAAGATGCAGGAATCCAACTAGAAGATCTTGGATGGCTAGAACTGCACGACTGCTTTTCTATCACCGCGATATTGACGATAGAGGCTTTAGGATTTGCTCCAAAAGGGGAAGGGGCCCGCTTTATTTCGGAAGGCAAAACACGTCCTGATGGAATAATTCCGACTAATCTCTCCGGAGGTTTATGTGGTTTCGGACACCCGACAGGGGCGTCGGGAGTCAGAATGCTTGCGGACTTATTAGCTCAAATGACCGGGAAAGCCTCCAATCAGGTAAAATCAGACAAGAAGTACGGCATGATGATCAGCATGGGCGGCAATGATAAAACCGTCACCGCTATCGTAGTGAAAAAACTTTGAATCAGATTTTAAAAATCGGAAATTCAGGTTTTCCCGATTTTTTCAACACTTCATTTTCGGCATCTATCAGGTGCTTAGGAGCAAAAACCACCGCAGCCCCTTTATTCATATTAGGAAGGATGTGGGCTTTAACAACTTCAATAACCTGCTTGCGTGTAAGTCCAAGCATTCTTTCCCGTTGTGTTTGTCTGAACTCTGTGGTTTTCTTTTCTCGCAGCATACTATAAGCTTCGAAACCTTTATACTCCGGGGCTATGGGCATGTCTGACCGTTGAATCATCTCCAGTTTTGCTTCATCAAGGTCATCGTTATCAAAATCCCCACCCACAAGAGTTTCCACAGCTTCATCAAATGCTTTCAATGTAGAAGCGATATTTGGATCGCGGAAGGAATAAAAATAAAAATTTCCGGAAAGGGTGTTGCTGACAGCTCCGCCGCCATACGCGCCGCCTTGCTCTCTAAGCTTGGAATGCAGAACAACATTATCGCATAGATAAGCGGCAATACTGATAGCGGGGGAAGCTTCATCAATATAGGGGACGGTTTTGAATACTTTTCCTGAAAATGCCACTGGGGAGGAAATGACTCGAGCCTGATTGACCACTGGAGTCAGTTTAAAATTAGCTTTCAGTGGGGTAAACGACTTTGTCGGTAATTGAGAGAGGTCATAAAATTGGTGGGATCTCATTTCGTCATAAGTTTGCGCGTTACATGTGATGATGAGATGAGGATCCTGCAGACCTAAAAGTTTTTCCTGTAAAAGCTCAAGGCGAGCGACTAATTTTTCCGCTCGTTCGTCAAAGTTTTCCGCAAGATCTTTGATGGTTAAAAAATAGTCTAAGCCATACCAGGAATTCGCAATTTTTGTTGGAATATCCAATCCTGAGCCGGATAGATTAATTGCGTAATTCATCGCTTTTGAATTTAACGTTCCTTGAAGAGAGACGTAATATTTATGGATAAGTTCTTTTAGACGGTTTGTATCGCGGAAATCAAGAGAAGTGACCGTGTCGAACATTAATTTTGAAAGCTTTTCAGTTTTTCTGCGCAAAGCTTTTCCTCTAATCGTTAGGGTCGGCGAAAACTGGTTGAAGTCATTTGCGTGGATATTTAAATTAAGCAGCATTCCAATGCCGCCGGTGTGCGCTTGGATGTATTCAAGGTTTTCGACATAGTTTCTCCCCCCCGCTCCTACCTGTGGAGCAAGCATAGTAAACAATCTTACAAAGGGGAGTTCCTCTTCAGTGACATCGGGAAGGTCGTAGGTAAGGTGCTGATAAACAATGTCATTTGTAAAACAGGCGTGGTGGTAGACATCTAAAATCCCCACAGTTTCTCGATGGAGCTCTATCTCGACAACAGCTTTTGGCACATCTTTCAAATGAATTTTAGGAAGAATATTCGCGTCCACTTCCTGCTGTTCCTTCTGATAAGCTTCAAGGTCAGCAGCTTGTTTTAAGATCTGTTTTTTTTGTTCCGGGGTGATGTTTTCCTGAATTTTTTTGAGATTGAGTTTTTCTTCCTCTTTCTCAATCGCCGATAAATGGGGGTCTGGAGTCATCATAATACGTACAAAATGAGGATTCTTAACTAAATGCTTTTCGATAAGATCGGAAAAATAGCTAGGATTTTGCAGGTTAGATTGACGGATTTTATCTAAGAGGTAATGGATGGTTAAGCCATCTTCGGGTCTTGCTCCATGCTGTTTAAGAAGCCCTGATCGCATAAAGAGAGCTAGCCCAAAAGGCTCGTGGTCACTGCTAATCTCGCTCCGATAAAACTCAAATTGGTGGATGGCGTTCTCGATTTTTTCTAAGGGGATCCCGTCAAAGGCTACTTTTTTTAGAGTCTCAAAAATAAGCTCTTCTAAAACATCTACATGCTTTGGCTCACATCCGCTTAATGTAATCGTAAAAGGAGCTTCGTTTATTTCACCTTCGAGATAGGCAGATACTTGTTTGCAATACCCTGACTTTAAAAGCGCTTTCTTTAAAATGGAACCGTCTGTATCAAGAAGAATGATCGCTAATATCGCTAAGGCTAGAAGTTCTTCTTGCTCTAAAATATGCGCGGTCAACCATCCAAACCCGAGGAAAGTTTTTCCGGTGGCATCCTCATCAGGAGCAATCGGATAGTTCTTGGCGATCCGTTTTGGTTCGGAATGACGTGGTTGCAGGGGGATTTTAGGCATTGGACCGATCGGTTTTACACCCTTTAGGGCGTTTTCAGCAATAAAGTCCAGGTGTTGCTCAACAGGCATATTTCCATAAAAATAAAATAAACATCTGCCGGGATGGTAGTTTTTTTCATGAAAATCTAAGAGTTCTTCATAGGTTAATGTGACAATCTCTTTAGGATCTCCACCCGAGTTCACGCCATAGCTAACACTTGAAAATAAAGCTTCCATCATTGCCTCGTTTAGGCGCGCGCGTCCTGTGGCTAGGTCACCAAGCATTTCGTTATAGACGATTCCTTTGTGTTCCAGAGAAGAGGTAGGGTCGTTTGGAATCGAATATTCTAAGCGATGCCCTTCTTGAAGAAAGCTAAGATTACTCAGAATCGGGTGAAAGACAGCATCAAGATAGACTTCCAAAATGTTATAGAAATCTTTAGAGACTTGGGTCGCTGCGGGGTAGCAGGTAAAATCGGGCCCCGTTAAGGCGTTCATAAAGGTATTTAAGCTGCGACGGGACATTGAAAAGAAAGGGTCTTTGATCGGGTATTTTTTTGACCCGCAAAGCACAGTGTGTTCCAGGATATGAGCGACACCATTAGACTTTTCCGGCAGCGTGCGAAAAGAAAGACAAAAGACGTTTTCAGTGTCGTCATTTGAGATATGCATAACTTCGGCACCTGTGGGGAGGTGAATAAACTCGCGCAGCTGGCATTGAAGTTCAGGGATTTCCATCGCTTTTGTGAGTTCGAAATCACGATACCGTTGCCCGGGCTTGTTTAACTTTAGGTGTTCTAAATTCATTTTTTATCCTGTTTGAGGTCGTGAGAGATATCGAGTGAAACAGATGTTAAACCTAAAAATCTCAGTTTTTCGTGGCCTCTTTTATGAAAAATGTGCCGTTTATATACAAAAAAACTTATAACAGAGTTATGAAAAAAATACACTTATTACCGAATGTTATCACAGCTTTTGGACTTTCCTGCGGATTATTTGTCATCTTTAGGATGGCATTGTTGCCTGTGGGGGGGATCAACGAGCAAGTTCTTACCTCTATTGCCGGGATAATGCTGCTCGCTGCTTTAGCCGATCTCCTGGACGGCGCGGTTGCTAGGGCTATGAAAGCAGAAAGTGAATTTGGCGGTCTTTTTGACTCCCTTGCTGACGGAATCACCTTCGGCGTCGCGCCTTCTGTTGTCGTTCTTAAAAGCCTGTCAATCGTTCAGGGGGCTGAATTATGGTTTGTGACCACTGCTGCCGCCATGATTTACTCTGTCTGTGGGGTTTTGCGCCTTGTTCGTTTTGGTGTACAGGCCACAAATGTGCGTGATAACGCGGAACTTAAAGTTTTAAGCAACAAAAATTTTACCGGACTTCCCATTCCCGGTGCAGCAGCAGCGGTAATTTCAGGGGTTTTGCTTCTTTTTAGCAGTGAATTAGAGTGGTTTGTTCATTTTTCCGATTACACTCGGGCATGGATCTTAATTGTCATGATGATTCTTCTGGGGTATTTGATGGTAAGTCGTTGGAAATTCCCCAGTTTAAAAAATCTTCATGTTCGTGTGGCTTCATTCCAAATTGTCTTTTTGACGGTGATTGGAGCAGTGTTTTTCTTTTATGGAATTATTCATTTTTTCCCCATAGTTTTTTTTGGGTTTTCCTGGATGTATGTAGGGGTTTCATTGGTCTTATCGATTATTCGCGTCATTTCCGGTCGGAACTCCAAAACATTGGAAGAATTCGAGCCTGATCCGGATGAGCTCGAAGAGTAGAAGTCAGTTTTTTTTTACCACAGAGAAAGATAAAAAAAGCACTCAAACTACCTGTGAAATAGTCTGATCATTCCCACAACCACACCGTAAATCGTAAGATCATCCGGGTGCATAATCAGGGGGTGTTCCTGCGGATTGTGTCCATAGAGTTTGATATACCCGGATTCCTCTTCATAGATTTTTATTAGGGGTTCATGCTCGTTGATCATGGCGATAATGGTTTCTCCTACCGTCGCCTCATTTCGCGCCTCAACGATGATTAAATCCCCATTCATCAGCAACTCGTCTTGGAATCCATCCCCTTTGATTTTGATCACGTAGCTATTTTCCGGGGAGTCCACCAAGCTTTGGGGAACTTCAATGGTTTGAGTGTGAGGGAATGTTTCTAGGGAATTAGCGGTAGAGATTTCTCCAATGAGTAAGAGTTCCAGGTTAGAAGATTGTTTTTCAGCCTTCTTTATCGTTTGAGTCATTTGGATAGAGCGGCTTAGAGAGGGATTAAGGGAGATTGTCCCTTTTCTTTGTAGGGCGTGGATATGTTTAAAAACCGATCCGATCGATTTATATCCAAATTTATGAGCGATTTCTCTGTAAGTTGGAGAATACCGATTGATCGAGATATACTCTTCAATAAATTGGGCGATGGTTGCTTGTTTTGGGGTAAGTCCTTTCATGATTCAGAGTACAGTAACCAATCCATGATAAGGGCAGAGTACCACATAATGACCGCGCCGATGAGGGTGTCGGATAGAAAATGCCCTCCCTGGAATATTCTTGAAGCGCTTAAAGCAAACCCCAACCCAAAGGCCAAAACCCACCCCAAGATTGTTAGCCATCGCTTATTCAGGCGCCTTCCCAAAAAAACCAAACTAAAAAAGTAAAACCCCGTGGTGCAATGGCCGCAGGGGAATGATTTCAGCGGTTCGGTTCGTTGGAAGTTTGGAGAATAATAAGGACGGAACTCGTGGGTTCCCCCAAACTCCGTCACCTGTTTCGGCCTTGGGCGACCCCAATATTCTTTAAGAACAGCATTAGTGATCAAACCCCCGCCGATTGCAAATGTCAGAAAAAGATAGAGCGCTTCTTTTCTCCATCCCCTAAATTTTGCAGAAAATACTCCGGCAATGACAACCAATAAAGCGCCGATCGAAAGAGTAATAGCCGGAAGTTCGCCCCAATCGTAAAAAAATTGGTAGAAGGCGTGAGAAGAAAAAGCCTTTTCGCTGAAGGCAAATCGAGTAAGATTTAGATCCCAAAAATGGGTAAAAGGGGTGACCAAAAGAACTAAAAGGAGAGGTCCCCACCAAGCAATGGACTGTTTTATAGATAGAAGTTTCATAGATCATAAATATAACTGCTCGACTTCAACTTGCCAAGTGATATAATTGATCGCATGGACGCAATTTACTATTTTGTTACAACGATGCTCTTTTTTGCCGCGATCGGATTCTTCGCATGGCTATATATGTGCCTGCGCAGACGCGAAGCGGAAAAAGGAGCTTTGGCTGAGAAATTTGCTCAGCAAGAAAGACAACTCGCCGATCTTCGTATTGAAATCAGTAAAGGGATCGAGGCGTTGTATAAAACTCAGCAAGAGCTGAGGGAAGAAGTGGAAAGACGAGCGATTTCCGAAGAAAAAAATACTCGCATTCCCCAATTAGAACTCGCGTTGCAAACAAAGCAAGAGCAATTTGAACGCCTGCAACAACAACTTAGCGACGCGCGTAATAAATTAGCTCAAGTAGAAACAACGCTCGAGCAGGAAAGAAAGGGATGGCTTGAAAAGGTTGAACTTCTCAATCAAACCCAACAAAAGTTTACAGAGACCTTTAAAGCGCTCTCCGCCGATGCCCTAAAAGATAATTCCCAATCCTTCCTGGACTTGGCCGCGGCGAAATTTGAAAAATTACAGGAATTTGCTAGGGGCGATCTAAGCCACCGACAAAAAACTATCAATGAATTAGTCCTCCCCATTAAAGATTCTCTGAGCAAATTCGATATAAAAATTAGCCAGATCGAGCAGCTGCGCACTTCGACCTATGCAACTTTGACGGAACAAATTCGCTCCTTATCCACAACGCAACAACAACTTCAGGGTGAAACTGCCAACCTCGTCAAAGCGCTGCGGGTTCCGAATGTCAGAGGACGCTGGGGGGAAATTCAGTTGAAACGTGTGGTCGAGATGGCCGGCATGGTCGAACACTGCGATTTTTCACAACAAGAAACCTCCTCAAATGATGATCGAAGGCTTCGCCCCGATTTAATCATTAAGCTGCCCGGAGATAAACAGATTGTCGTCGATTCAAAAACACCTTTGTCGGCTTACTTGGAGTCTCTAGAAACTCATGACGATGTTGTCCGCTTAAGCAAGCTTAAGCAGCACGAGCAGCAGGTACGCACACACATCATTCAACTATCCGCAAAAGGGTATTGGGATCAGTTTCAACCCGCGCCGGAATTCGTTGTTCTCTTTCTTCCCGGGGAAACCTTCTTTAGTTCCGCGTTAGAACAAGATCCGGAACTTATTGAGTACGGTGTTGAACAAAAAGTCATAATTGCGACACCCATTACGTTGATCGCTGTTCTCCGTTCCGTTGCCTATGGGTGGAGACAAGAACTCATCGCGGAAAATGCTCAGAAGATCAGCCTGTTAGGCAGAGATCTCTATGACAGATTAAAAGTGATGACGGGACATTTTGATGATATTCGCCGTGGAATAGACAAAACTGTCGATTCCTATAACAAAGCCGTTGGTTCCTATGAAGGACGCGTGTTGGTGGCCGCCAGAAGATTTAAAGATATGGGCGCTTCCGCAGAAGCAGAAATTCCATTATTAGAAACTTTGGAAAAAACGACTCGGCAGATTATTCTCGAAACAAACTAAATACTTAGTTTTCGACTTGTTTTTAATAATATTTTGTTGTATAATGTTTATATAAAACATTATACAACGGATATATTATGGCATCTTCAATTTCTACACCCATTGTTATCTTATTCGAACGGCATTGGGATGAAACTCCCGGGCAACTCTTAAAAGATTTACTCCCAAAATTGGCCGAAGAAGGTTATGACACATGGGGCTTAGAAGCGCCTCACGATATAAGTGCCGCTGAGATAATGTTGCGTAGTAAAAAGGAAGTATCATTTAGAACAGGTCTGTATTCTCAAGCCATTCAATGTTTAAAACAAAATCATATTAATCCCTCAAAAAAATTGAGTGATATTGGATTTGACGAATTATCCAAATTAATGCGGCAGCACGTTTCGAGTAAAAGGTTCAGCGAAGTCGCAGAAAAAATTAAACATCTACCGGCATTGCTTTTATTCAAAGAGAATTTAGACTTAGCCAATCGCCTTTTTATTACGTTAAAAGGTGTTGATATGGAAAGTAGTATCTTCGATCCTATGATAGACTCCGATATAACCACAAAAATGCGTATCGTCAATAAAAATGAAGGCTACAGAATAAAAACGATTACAGACAACCTATTAAAATTGCACACCGAAGGAAAAGGGGTTGTTTTTACATGCGGTGTTCTCCATGCAGATAATGTCATAGCAAAATTTAAAGAAAAAAACATGGATCACCATGTCATCTACTACTTTACTCGTTCAGCAAAGAAGTTTTTTGATAAATTGGATGATGTCGAGATGTTTCTATCGAATAAAACAACAGAAAATCACACCCATTTCCTGAATACTGCAACTGAAATTAAATTGTTTGCGAATGGGATCCTTCGTGAAATTAGATCAAGAAACACTCAATATTTGGGTGAGGTTGCTGGTGGAAATTCACAATCCGCACTCTTAAACAGAGTTTTTGATGCGGAATTCAAACTTTTTAGACGTCCTCGGCATTATGTGGATGTTTTATTGAATGTTGATCAAACACCTCATGTTGAAAAAATCAAAGAACGGTTGCAAGCGGTTCGTGTTCACATCCATCAAATTGATTATCAGGGGCAAAAATATTTAGTGATCGCTGATGTGAACACTAAAGATGTCGCGGACAAACTGATGCTTCTATAATTACTTACAACTACCCCCTTTGGGGGTAGTTGTAAGTTCACTTTTCTGTGTTAACAATAAGCAGCGTAATTATGGACAACAAACAGTTTGAATGGTACCCTCATGGACTAATTAGATTTTATAAAGGAGTAAATGATGTCTTCATGTTTTAATGCCTGTACAGATTGTGTGTTAGGATTGTGGAATGACTTGCGGTTTATGTACTTTCCGCCAGAGCGTGAACTGCAGTTTCCTTCACAGGCTCAGATTTGTGGGTATTTAATGAATCATTATTACACAAAACTTACCTATATAAGACTTAGAGAAGACACCGCACTAGCTGAAATTTATGCCGTAGCAGCAGAATCTTTTGCTAACAGGACACTGACACCTAGTCTTCTGAAAGTTGAAATAATGGCGATTGTTCGAAAATATGACGAGGACTCACGCATAGGTATTGTGGCAAAAATTTGTTTTGTTGGAAAGTTCACAATTGCCCTGACAGATTGTGTAGAGGGCAGGTCATCTGATTACAGAAAAAAAATGGATGAGCTAAGTGGGATTCAGTCGTTCTAATGTTTTGATTTCCAAAAAAAAAATTGGCTCATCGCGCAAATGAGTGCCTTAGCTAGGTAAAGTCAAAAATCTGTTGTTAAATTGATAACATTGTTTTATCAACACTTAATTACCATATCATTATATTAATAAAACGGCGAAACGGAAAAGTCCGAAACAATGGTGTCAACTTAGCAGTTTATGTCGCACCTTCGGAGCTCTGAATTGTTTTTTTTGTTTACCCAGGCCTCCGCTTCGCTCCGACCTGGGCTATCATATGGCGCGACTTCGTCGCTCAGCGGCAATAACATAACCTAGTGAATCATAAAGCAAAAGATCTGCAGCTGAGCTCCGAAGGAGTGGCCTATGATAGCCTAGGCCCCCGCTTCGCTTCGACCTTGGCTATCATAGGGCGCGACTTTGTCGCTCAGCGGCAATAACATAACCTAGTGAATCATAAAGCAAAAGATCTGCAGCTGAGCTCCGAAGGAGTGGCCTATGATAGCCCAGGTCGGAGCGAAGCGGAGGCCTGGGTAAGAAGAAAATTCATTCAGAGTCCTGTAGGGACGGAATAAGTCCTTAAGTTGACACCACTTGAGCCGGGGAAGTGCAGAAAAAAAATGAGTTTTTTATAGTGGTCCCCATTGTAGAGACAAATGGGACCGCTATAGGACTCCTCTGTATAATGGACCCTCAAAATTGGGAATTTATTAATTAAACCAGGTACTCATTTTTGAGGCGAGCTTGTATTTGTTATTTTATTGTTGTTTTGTTAATATGTAATATAGATTCGCATTAATTTTATAAATTAAATCTGTGGGTTTATATGATTAGCAATTTAAATAGTATCATTGATTCGGTCGGAAATTTAGCTAACAGATTAAAAGAGGCTGATGCTGGAGAGCGCCAGTCGAATATCCATAGTGGCGTGACATGGAATGTGCGATTAAGCGATGGACAGTTTAACGATATTTTAGAGCAGTACAATAATATTATCCTGAACACTCAAGAAGTCGTGGGGGAAATCGGTGCCAATTTAAACTCTCGCGAGATTCAACAAATTCCATTTGCCGATTTAAGTGATAAATTAAGAACGTTAAGGCGTTTTTTTCAAGACCCTGATATTCAAAATTTAGTACAAATGCTGGGTTCCGATGATCAGCATGCCTATGATACAAGTTTAATCATCAATTTAGGAAAAGCCATTCCTGATGCATACCGCAAGGAATTGGAGAGTGTTTTTGAAAATCTTTCCAAAATTGGCGAATCTTTAGATCAATCGAACTTTTCCTCAGTCAATGATCTACTTACTGAGGCCAGACAGCTATTGACGATTTTCAATGAAGGTGAACCTTCCAAAGATAGAAGCCTTGTTTACTATCAAGGGTTCTCGGAGCTAAGAAATAACATCATTGTAAAATTCAGACAAATTTTTACGGAGATCTTTAAGAGGCAGTTGGAGGATGTTAACGGCGCAGCTAGCAGCAGCGCCTCTTCAAGCAGCGCCTCCGCGGCAACCAGCAGCTCTGATGCTGGGGCGGTTGTTGTTTCCGAGAGGCCTACGGTAGAAGCGAGAAGGGAGGTTGTCCGTTTATTTAACGAATTTGAACCATTGATAAATTCGCATAGAGAAGAAATTCATAACCTTCATACATCCATGGTTTTTAATGAAAATACCGTCTGGTTTCCCTTTGAGAGATTAGACCTCATCAATGATTCCAAAGAAGCATTTCTTGTGACCCATCAATATGCTGCGGATTTTGATCGTTTGATAAAAAACACACGCCTAGATCTTTTCGTGGATCAAGAACATGCTGTGATAGATATCGGAGGGGACCAATTAACGGCCGTAGAGGCTGCTAAGAGAATTGAGGGGTTTTTAGTTGAGTGCGGCTTGAGTCCTACCGATGGAATACAAACGCAACTTCTGCTTAGTCAGACGGCTCTATCTGATCTTGGTGCTGTGATGGGGGGGCTCAATGCGCACATCGCTGATGATGAACGCCTCGAGAATCTATTTATTGATCAGAATGAACTGAAGATTCTTGAGCACTCGGTGCAGTTTATCAAGAATGACAATTCGATTAATTTTATTGTGCGCTCAGAAATTCCATTGAAATATAGAGGGGAAGAAGGGGTTAGAACTTTTGCTAAATTTCTTACCACGCAGATTATTAAGTTAGAGGGCGATAAAAACAATGCCTATAAGCCCTCCCAAGCCGATTCATGCTTTACCTACTCCTTGATTCAGGCTTAACCGTTCTATTGTGATCCTTGAAAAGGAAAAACCGATCAGGTTAAATTAAATCATGAACTATAAAGAAACAAAACATGGGATCGTGATTTCGGTCAAAGTGATTCCTAACGCACATAAAAACGAGATTGTTGGTTGGGAAGATGGTCGGTTGAAAATGCGTGTCACCGCTGTTCCTGAAAAGGGTAGGGCAAATGAAGCTGTTGAGGAGCTCGTTGCAAAGCTCTTTAAGGTTTCCAAAAGTTCCGTTTCTGTGATCAAAGGACACACCTCTCGCGAGAAAACAGTGGAAATCCGCGGTGACTTTAACGGAATGTTAGCGCTTCCATAAGATGATCTTTGCGGATTTTACCTTCTCCATCTTCAAGATCACTAATCGTTAAAGCCAAACGTAGGAGTTTGTCCGTACTGCGTGTGGAAATTCCAAGCGTATCAATGGCATATTTTAAGACTTCCTGGCAGGCATGGTCTAGCTCGCAGAATTTTCTAAGTTCCCCAGTATTCATTTCTCCATTGACTCGCGTTCCTCCCAGTCGTTGATACTGGAGGGCGCGGGCACGCTCCACGCGCTTTAATACGGTTTTTGAGGATTCACCGGGGGGAGCTGCAATAATGTCTTTATATTTTAGGGCCGGCACATCGATTTGCATATCAAAACGATCAAGTAAAGGGCCTGAAATTTTCCCGCGATATCTTTCTCTTTGCACGTCTGTATCCCGACAGTTTTTGTCGGGGCTTCCATAATAGCCGCAAGGACATGGGTTCATCGCTGCAATGCACATGAAGTGAGTAGGAAAGCAATAATGCCCTTTAGCCCTGCTAATATTCACATGGCGATCTTCCATGGGTTGTCTTAAGACTTCCAGAACCGATCGTGAAAATTCAGGGAGTTCATCTAAAAATAGAAGTCCCCGATGGTCTAATGAGACCTCACCCGGCTTTGGGAAAGTTCCGCCGCCGATTAAACCCGCATAGCTGACGGTATGATGAGGGGCTCTAAAGGGGCGGGAACGGGCAATGGATTCCCCTTCAGGAAGGGTTCCTGCTAATGAGTGAATATTCGTGACTTCGAGGGCTTCTTCGACGCTCATGACGGGCATAATCCCCATTAAAGCTCTAGCGAGCAGTGTTTTTCCTGATCCCGGCGGCCCGCACATGATGACGTTGTGTCCTCCGGCAGCAGCGAGTTCTAGAGCTCTTTTAGCGTGGCTTTGGCCCTTGATGTCTGCGAAGTCGACTCCGACAGATTTATTTTCGGTCCCTTTGAGGGATAGGGGGAGGGGGGTAAAAGCGGAGGGATTTTGAAGGAAGTTAACAGCGTCTTTAAGGTGATCGATGGGGTAAACATTAATTCCCGGAACGGCAGCGGCTTCTATGCCGTTGGCGGTGGGAAGGAGGATCCCTTTTTTTCCTAAATTTTTGGCGAGGAGGGCTACGGCTAAGGAGCCATAGGCGGATCTAAGTTCTCCGCCGAGTCCCATTTCGCCTAAAATAATATAATCTTTGGGATCGACAACGGGTTTTATGCAGCCTGCGGACTGTAAAAGTCCTAGAGCGATGGGGAGGTCGTATAGCGGGCCTTCTTTTTTAAGGTCACCGGGAGCCAAATTGACCGTCGCATTAAAGCCGGCAAATGAATATCCCGAGTTTCGCATAGCGGCCAGCACGCGATCCTTGGATTCTCTGACGGCGACATCGGGGAGGCCGACGATGACGAAGTTTGACTTTTCGAAAGCGGGGCATGTATCTACCTCGACTTCAACCAAGAGGGCATCGAGGCCTATGAACGCAACGGAATATTGTCTAGAAAGTGGCATGTGATTTTATGAGGGGGGAGATCGCTTGCGCGATCTCCCTGGAGGTTAAAGATTAGTCGTGACTTATCACAAAGTAAGCAGGGAATGCGAAATTATTGTTCGGTCTAGGTGACGCTTTAATAGTAATTTCGTGTCCGACTAGGTCTTGCAGATTAATCTGTGTACTATACAGATAGGCTGTTGGAAGATGAGTTGCTGGATTGACCAGCAAATAATCACCCGGTTTATTTTTGATGTTTCTGTTGTAGTTTTCAACAATCCCACGGAGAGTTACGCCATGTGCTGCCTGTTCTGCATAAAAACTCTCTGATGTTCCTTCAGGGTTTTCCTTAAGCCATTCTTCGAATTGCTTCTGTTCAATGCTATTCCATAACGCCATTTTTGCGGTGATTGTCTTTCCTGTCACCCCTTCAGTTCCTGGAATTGTTTCTTGTACAGGGGGTTCAGATGCTGTTAAAAACTGCTCTTGAAGCTTTTGTAGCCCTTCTTGTTGTGTCGAGTCGCTATTTTGGGCGATCTTATCTAAGAGTTGAGCTTTTGTTTCAAGGTAGGCAATTTTGCTTTGCAGGTATTTTTCTTGAAGGGATGTAAGAACTTCTCTAGCGCGAGCCACTTGTTCCGGAAAATCGCCGTATTGTTGGATGATTTTATTAAATGTTGCGACAACACCATTCAAGTCAATTTGGGGGAACGGTTTTTGCAGTTCTGTTTGGCTTGTGGTGTAAGCTGTGCTAAGGAGGTTATTCACTTCTTCACGTCTTTTTTGAATACGCGCCATTAGGTCGGGATCCCCGATCTTTTCGATGTACTCTTTTGCGACATAAAATCTGACAGTAGTGGGAGGAGAGATTTCCAACCACTTGCTGTTAAGCGGGCTGATTGAGCCTTCGACATGTTCCCCTTTGTTCAATTGAGCGATGATGGGGGCGTCAAGTTCAGGTTCTAAGCGGACATTGACGCGGTCACCCTCGACGGTGCCGTCTAGAACGAATGTTCTGAAAACATACCCTTTAGTATCGGCAGGGGGTTTTATAGCGTAAAAGTCTTCGCTTTCACCGACAACGACCAATAGGTCATCGCGAGTCAATTCGGTCAGGATTTTCGCATCCAGATTGGGTTGAATGCGCATTCTGACTTTGTTTTTTGTGATTCTTCCGGTGAATGCGGAAATTGCTGTGTGCTGTGCAAGCTTGCTTGCAGGCTTTTCAGAGGATTCTTGCGTTTCTTTTGTTTCGGGATTTGTCCCGCTAAGATCTCCTATCAAAGCAATTGCAGCTAAAGTGGATCCCACTAACCATGTATTGCGGTGCATTCCAAAACCTCCATGAATTTATCAATAATGCAATAGAGGGCGATTCTAGCTTTTCATGGACTAAACGGAAAGAGAATTTTGCGGTTGTCAAAAAAGTTAGCTTTTTAGGACCGCTAAAATATGTTCGCATCCTGATTTTCCGCAGGTGCAGCCTACCGGCGTTCCTAGGAATACGTTATAGGATTCATGCGTATCTAGTTTATTTTTAACCTCATACAATTTATCTCCCTTTTGCTCGATTGTCCACTCCTCGAATTTCAATTCCTCATCAGGAATTATTTCTTCGGGGATTGCGTTTTCTTCGGCTTGTAATTGTTCTGTGTCTTTGTGGATTGCTGACGAAATTTGGCAAAATGGGCAATTACAATTTTCAACCGGCTTGGCGGATTGTTTGATGTCTTCGGGAGGGATCAGCTTTGAAACCATGCGCACCTTGTCGAGTACTTCGGGAGGAAGATCGGGTGATTCTCTAAGTTCATCTAAATGCTGGAGAGGAATTCCAAGGCCGTTAGGTTGCATTGTCGAAAAACCGATTTTGACATCGTTGGATCCGAACTGGGGGGGGGGTTGAGTTGCTGAAGGAGTAGTGGACTCGGTTTCGAGATAGGCGGCGTGGGCAGTAAAGATCTGTTCGAGCAGTTCGGGGGGGAGTTCCGGAATTTGAACATTTTTTCCTGATTTTAACGAAACAATTAATAAGTGATTTTCAGTGGTTAAGTATTCAATTTGATTCCATTGAACCGAGATAAATGGAGGAATATTTAGAACTTTTGTATTTATTAACATTAGAGCCTCCAAATGGTAGCGTTTTATTAAATTAGTGTCTTTGTCAAGGACATCCATACAACTTTCAGGATCTTACATTCATTTTCACAGAAGGGGAGTGTTTTTGTCAATAGATTTAGCAGTCACGTGTTGAGAGTGCTGAATTTACATTGTAAATATTTCTTGGTTGTTTCAGACCAAAAAGATATCTTTCCATATTTCGTTACACCCGAAAGGAGATCACACCTAATGAGCAAAAAAACATTCGTCTTGGATACCAACGTTCTTTTACATGATCCAGAATCAATCAATAAGTTCCCGAATAATGACGTGGTCATTCCCGTAACAGTCTTGGAAGAGTTGGATACAATGAAACGACTCCCCAACGATCTGGGAAAAAATTCAAGAGCCGTTTTTCGCTATCTGGATTCCTTAAATTTCATCGGAAAAGGAAATTTACATAAAGGGGTTCATTTGCCCAACGGCAGCGTTGTCAGGATTCTTCTGGAGCTAAAGACGGACTATGCCTATAGCTTTTCTTTATCAATCAATGATAATCGGATTATTATGGCAGCTTACTTTCTGCATGAAAAAGGAGAGCATGTTGTCCTTATTTCCAAAGATTTCGCTGCCAGAATTAAGGCCGAAGCTTTGGGACTTGAATCCCAGGATTACGAAGATCTGAAATATAGCTACGATAGCATCTATCGGGGCATACGAAAGATTGATACCAGCAAACACGAAATCGATACTTTTTATAAAGACGCAAAACTGCCCTATCAACTGGAAGAGGGAAAGCCTAATGAATATTTGGTGATGACTTCTCCTGAAAACTCTTCAGCGGTCGGAAAATACAACCTTGCCCTAAAGCAGGTAGAGCCATTGCTTAAGTACAACGCGATTTGGGGGATTAAACCAAAGAATGTCGAGCAACGGTGCGCCATGGATTTGCTTCTTCGGGACGACATCCAACTCGTGACGCTGCTAGGGCAGGCGGGAACGGGAAAAACACTCTTGGCATTAGCATGCGCGTTGCGGAAGGTCTTTGATGAGGGAGTCTATACAAAGATATTAGTCAGCCGGCCGATTGTACCTTTGGGCAGAGATATCGGATATTTACCGGGAACTAAAGAGGAAAAATTATTCCACTGGATGCAACCCATCTACGATAACCTGGAATTTTTATGTGAAAACTCGGGAGGCCACCAAGGAAGTGAAACGCTTAATTGGGTGATGTCCAGTAAAAAAATAGAAATGGAAGCTGTCACCTATATCCGCGGACGCTCATTACCCAAAATCATTATTATTGTGGATGAAGCCCAGAATTTGACACCGCACGAAGTCAAGACAATCATTTCGCGGGCAGGGGAGGGCACTAAAGTTATTTTAACCGGTGATCCCACCCAAATTGACAATCCCTATTTGGATAAAAATTCCAATGGATTGACTTATACGATTGGGAAATTTACCAACCAAAAGATCTATGGAAACGTATTTCTGGATAAGACTGAACGTTCCGAGCTTGCGGCGATAGCAGCTGATATCATGTAAGCAAAGAATTATCCTTAACGCTTGAGTTGACTCATCCAACTTCCCGCTTTGTAGTACAACAGGGTTGAAAAAAGTCCCAAAGCGTAGTATTTAGCCCATTCAGTAAGGTAGTAAGCGATCGTTGGGGGAGAATCACCCGTAGCATACCAAAATTCACTCACATATGCATGGGTGGGGTTTGTATAAAAATTATATTGTCCTCCTCCAAAAAACCAGTTGTGGGAATATTCTGACAATAAAAATGATCCGTAGAACCATTGTACAATAATAAAAATGACGAATCCTACCGTAAAGGTGGAAAACAATTTTAATAACACGTTAGAGTCTTTTAAATAATTTTTCACCAGATCTATAGCGAAGGCTGAAGGGATGATGAACGTTTGAAGGGTAAGCGGAAGCATGTGAGTGATTGGATTGTAAACAGGTCCAAGCAACGGCTGTGCCTCAATTGGCTGAATCAACCATTGTATTGTTAACCAGAGCCCCGTGAAGATAATGGCCATGAACGTTGTATTCCACTTATACTGCGAATAAACACAGGGGGCGGAAACGAGTCCATAGATAAAAACCGAGCAAAAAATACTTGCAAAGATTGGGTCGTGCGCGTAATTCGCAAAGCCTCTCTCGTATCGAACTAAAGCATCACCGCCTGTGATGATCGCTAAATAGATGAAAATGATCAGCATCGTTTTTGGAACAAGCGAGGAAGTCACATTATTCGAAAGGCTCGTTAGTACCATGAGATTCCCAAAAGTAGATAACACAAAAGAAAACGCAAGAAGCTGATGAGGTGGGGATTCCAACACCGGATCGATGCCCCACATGCTATGCCACCAGTTATCCCAGAGCATGCATAAGAAAAAAAGAGAGCCTCCAGCAAGTGATAACCATGCTCCAGCAGGGGCTTTGAGACCTAAGAAATTAATCCCAAAATAAGGCGTTTTCTGAGTCACCCAGTAAATAAAAAGAAGAATCCCTAAAACCGGTGTGGCTCCCATTAACATATGGGGAGTTGTGAGCAGCCCATCTCTACCGATAGAAAAATGCCAAGAAATATCGCTATACAACCCCATCCAGCTCAAAAAAGCGCCAAACGTCAGCACATAAGCCCAAAAGGGAATTTTTGAAATTAACAGCTGGTTTTCATCTGTTTTCATTCGGCCTCCACGGTAAGGTCAAATTTTTGGGTGACCACTTTTTCGTCAACTTTCACTTGGACCCATAAATTGTATGTTCCTTTTTGGTAGAAGATAAAAGGGAACATCACAGAACTTACAATCTCTTTTTCTGATTGCTGGTGATTGCTTTGCATCTGGTGGTTGTGATGCATGTCTGCCATGCTTGTGGAAGACTCCCGAGTGTTTACACTCATCATAGCAGCCATTGAAGCAGTGCCTACAGGATGAATATGGGCAAAGACTAAGTTATCGTTTTTGAGAAGCGCTCCATGTCCAAGCATCCCCATGTATTCAATTATTCCAACAGATTTATTGTTTCGGTCAACGACTTCGAACTGTATTTCCTCTAATTGATTAATCACCAGTGGAGCAGTATTTTTTAATACGATTTTGTAATCACTATTCACACCTTCAGACCAACTGTCATCTTTATCAGAAGGCGTGTATTTTTCTGATTTTTCAGGAATAATCACTTGAGTTGTAAAAGTGATCGCCCTTCCGCTTAAAGTTGTGATATCTGCGTATGCGAGATAGGTTCCCGGAGGAAGCGGTGGAATAACGGTCTCAAAAGTATCATCATGTGTTCTTAATGGGTGGAGATGTGCGACTGCGCTATAATCGAGATTAATGATAAATAAATGCACTAATTTTCCGTGGTCGGGAATTAGTTGATCGGAGACGTAATCTTCAATAAGGGTAAATTGATCCTTGAAGGGGACTCTTGTTTTTCCGTAACTCAATGCTTCCGGCGTCAATTCGAATGACAGTTTTTTCACAGTATCTCCAACAACTTCCATTTTAAGAGGTTTGGTAGGTGTCGAAGCGTTAGAGACAATTTCAATCGCTGCGGTCGAGATTTTATAATTATTGAAGGAAACCAAAGAAAAAATTCCAAGCATGCACAAAGCTGCCAACACTCCATAAAGTTTATTTTTTTTACTGGGCATTTCACCCATCGGAAGGAATCCTTCTGATGCAATTTTTCCCATTAAAATAACCGTCAGAAAAAAGATAATTATCCCGGTTCCAAAAACTAAGATTTTATACACTAATGGTACTTTTACGACAGATCTGTTGACTGCTTCGAACGGAACGCTTTTAGTAAAGACCCCTTTTTCTCCTTCAATTGTAACCGCGATATTAAAGTGCCCCACCTGCGTTAACTGTAGTCTGCCGGCAAAGAGTTGATTTTCTCCGGCAACGGCCTCTAAATGAAGGATGTGCGTCGCATTTTCCAATGCTTCAGCATTTTTTAACGCTACAACAGAAACCGCCTTAATGGCGGTTTCCTTGTTTTGAATTTTTACTGAAATATCAGTGAATCCCGGAACCGCCTGCGTCGGCATCACCACAACTGTGGTGTCATATTGTCCAATACTGCCCTGATAAACGAGAGGAACTTCTCCAATATGAGCAAATGTGAAAGCAGGGAATGCGAGAAAGAGTAATGAGACGACCATTACTAAAAATTGGGGGCGAAACCATGAATATAAATACAGTAAGGAGTGAATGAATGACCGGTGGGAATATTGACGAATCTCCGCGCTATTTTTAATCTTATTTACAGAGAATCCCGGATGGGAAATACCAAAACACCGTGTATTGTTTTGTAACGAGTAAGGTAAATTCATAACCCTCAGAGTTTTGTGTAAAAATAAGTTTTGTGTACAAGCTAATTATAAAACTTAAAATTTTATTTTGTATTCAAGTTTTTTTGTTTTTAATGAAATAAATTAGTTTAGTCGCGTAAATAAGTGTCTAGTTTAAGTGGTAAATTCCCGATTTTGATGAGTTACGAACCATCTAACATTATAGTTATAATTAAAACGCAGAGACGGGGAGACACAGAGGAGATCTATAGTGATTTTTTCTGAAAAATAGAGGGGAGTTAACCTAACTTTTCCTGTGCAACATTGTGGTTGGAAATCTAGGGGGCTAACCGGACATAATCTTCTTTAACCCTTTTATGAGACACAATCGTTGTGAATAAAGATCCTTGTTTAAGAAGCATAAGGTTGGTTAACAATCGACAGATTCTACCATTTCCATCTAAGAAAGGGTGGATCGCCAATATTCAAAAATAAAATTCGCGATTAAAATTAACGGATGCTTCACTCTTTCTTTTACAGCACAATGATACCATTCAACAAGCTCTTGCATTTCTTTTTTTACAAGATAGGAAGGGGTGGGTTCAAAAATTACCCCAACAAGATTTCCATTATGATATGTGAGATTATGTGAGATTATGTGAGTATGTCGACATTTGTTGGCCTACCAGCTTACTGACCCGTTACTTTTTCAAGTTTTGCAAGGTCCTGACGATAATTTCAAAACCCATCGCCAATCGATCTACTCCAAAATGCTCATTTGGGGCGTGGATCTTATCGCCGGGAAGTCCTAACCCTAAGAGGACAACTTCCGCATGGGCCGCTTGAGTAAGTTGGCTAACTATTGGGATTGAAGCTCCCTCTAAAACAAATTCGCAAGGTTTTTGAAAGGTTACTTCATAGGCCTTTGCGACCGCTTGGATTAAGCTGGAATCGGGTGTACCTCTTACAGCTGGGCCTCCGCCCGAGTGAACAGAGGCTGCTACTTTTAAGTTCTTGGGTGCTAAAGATTCGATATAGCGGGTCACCAATTCTCCGATTTTCTGAGGGTCTTGTCCCGGGACTAACCGACAAGATATTTTTGCAAAGGCTTGGGCGGGGATGACGGTTTTAAATCCGGTGCCGCTATAACCTCCCCAAAGCCCATTAATTTCTAGTGTCGGGCGCAGCCAGTTTCGTTCTTCGGGCTTGTAGAATGTTTCGCCTCCGATCATATGAGCATCGAACTGAGTGTGATATTTTTCCTTATCAAATTTCATGGATAGCTGATTTAATTCCTTATCTGAAATGGGAATGATCGAATCGTAGAAGCCGGGGACAGTGATTTTTCCTGAAGAGTCACGCAATTTTGCTAATATTTCTACAAGGGCATGCAAGGGATTATAGACAAGGCCGCCGTGGCTGCCTGAGTGCAGATCAGTGTTTGAGCCTGTCACTTCGACATCAAAGGTCACCAACCCGCGGATTCCTAAGGTGATCGCCGGGGTATCAAGGTCAGGAATTCCCAAATCGACAATGGCTAGGTAATCTGACTTTAATTCTTGTTTTTTTGCTTCGATAATTTCAGAAAGTCCCTGGCTGCCGCACTCCTCTTCGCCTTCGATGATCACTTTGATGTTTATCGGTAGAGAACCCACAACAGTTTT
>CAZENM010000030.1:0-22071 GCA_964513575.1 uncultured bacterium
CGAAGGGGCCATCACACCCGCAGGATTATCTTTAGGCTATCGAATAAACGGTTTGCAGGCATGGATTTTTTCTCACGTCTTGTTTATTGTCGGGGCTTTTGTTTTTGGATGGTTTTCACCCACTATTATCTTTGACAACTGGGGAACGCTTTTATGGATCTTAAACTTCACGGGCTTTGCTTTAGGGGTTTTCGTTTATATTAAAGCGTACTTATTTCCAAGTTATGAAAAAGACCGAAAATTTAGCGGGAATCCCATTTATGATTTTATTATGGGGGTGGAGCTGAATCCTAGGATTGGGGCGTTAGATCTTAAGCTCTTTTTTAATGGTCGTCCCGGAATTGTTGCCTGGACCTTGATAAATATTTCTTTCGCTTCCGCGCAATATGCTCTTTATGGGTCGGTCACAAATTCAATGATTCTTGTGAATCTCCTTCAAGGGTTATACGTCTTGTATTTTTTCTGGAAAGAAGCGTGGTACCTGAAGACAATCGATATCCATCACGACCATTTTGGATGGATGCTTGCGTGGGGTGATAGCGTCTGGCTTCCCTATATGTATACATTGCAGGGATTGTTTTTGGTATTCCATCCGGTTCAATTATCGTTGCCTTACTTCTTATTTGTTTTGACTCTTGGCTTGGTTGGTTTTTGGATTTTTGCCTCATCAAATAATCAAAAAGATCGCTTTAGAAAAGAGGCGACCCCAGGCCCTATTTGGGGGAAGGTTCCAAAATATATCACTTGCCGCTATACAACCCAGGACGGAAATGTCCGGGAAAGTCGATTGCTAACTTCCGGTTGGTGGGGATTGGCTAGGCATACGAACTACACGGGCGACCTGCTTCTTTCGTTGGCTTACAGCTTAGCATGTGGAACAACACACCTGTTTCCTTATTTTTATTTTATTTTTCTTGCGATCTTACTCATTCACCGCTGTATCAGGGATGAAGACCGTTGCCAGAATAAATACAATGAATGCTGGAAAGTGTACTGCACTCAAGTGCCCTATAGGCTAATTCCCGGGATTTGGTAATAATCCTTCCCGGGTGATGTTTCAAATCGCCTTGGTTTCCCAAGGCGATTTTTTCATACTCTCACTGTTTCACTTTCCCTCGTAAGGAACCTGTGGATCTTCGTTAGGGCGATAGCGAATCCTCCATTCCCCATCACGTTGGCGCTGGTGATGACAGGGTCAAATAGAAGATACAAGGCTGTAATGAACGAACTCATTTCGGTGGTAAATCCTAATTGCCCCTCCAAAATCGGCAGCATCACAATGATTCCACCTCCAGGAACCGCAGCGGCGGAAAACTTCGCCATCACAAAATAGAGCACGAAGAAAAAATAGTTATAGAAGGAGGGTTCTTCCAAACCAAAATTCTTTAAGATAGCGAAGGCAAAGATAGGAATAGCGAAACAATCCCCCATCATATGGGTATTAACCGTCACTGGAATCGCGAGGGCCGCTAAAGAGGAGTTTTCAGTGTTTTTTTGAGTCGCGATAATCGTCAAGGGCATGGCGGCAGCGCTAGACATCGTGCTGAATCCTGCGATCGCAGGCGGTAACATGGTTTTAATTTGATTAAAAGAATCGAAAAATCTGAATCGATTCGACACCAAATAAATGAAGCCGATGTAAGCATAAAATGCGGCGGCTACGATCAGGAATATAAAGGAGTATTCATAAAAAATACTCTGTATCACATTGTCGTGAATAAGTTTAACGATAAATCCAGCAATAAAAAGTGGAATAATCGCGGATAGCGTTTGAAGCAGATAGCCGACCCATTTTTCAAAATACCCGGCGAGTGTTAGTGTGTGTCTCGGAGAAATCATAGGTAAAAGAATTCCGGATAAAATTCCCGCAAGCATTGCCTGATCATTGGCGATTAATTTAGGAAAATTATAGATCCAAGCGGGAGTGAGTTCGTTTCCCGCAACAAGTGAGGGGATTGAAAGGTTCAACTGGTAGACAGCTGATCCAATTTGATAGCTAATCATTGTAGAGACAAAGTTAGAAACACATACACACGCCAAAATGAATACAACCACTTTAGTGCCATTGCTAGATAACTGAGCAATGGTTTTGAATAGAAGCATGAAAATCAAAAACGGTAAAATTAACACCACAGCAGATTTTAAGCTAAGGCTGAACGCGTAAGCGACTTGCTTAAATGGCAGAGGGATCAAATGATCCCCAAAAAAGAGGGCAATAGTCATTGCCAAAAGGACAAATGGGATATTCCGAAACATAGTAATTCCTATATAAACTTAAGGTGAAGAAATAAAAGTAGAAAAACAAAAAGAATTATTACTGGCTGTCGCCAGACGAAGACGAAGACGAGGTTGAGAGTGAATAGGCGTAGGAACGAATTAACACTTGGCGTGTCCTTTTTACGGTTGGAACTTTTTTGGGTATCCTAACCTAGTTTTATAAAATCTTACAATTTCTGCAAATACAATTATTCCTATTCAGCAGTCGGGTGCAATGAAATGTTTTTTTGTTGGTGGAGAATGTACTCTAAGCCCACAGGCTTAGAATACCCCGAGGCTGTGAAAAAATAGAGATCCAGTTTGCTTTCGCCGATCTTTTTTGTCTTTTCATTCAAACGCCCCCGCTCATAACGGATGTCAGTGTTGTGAGCGGGGGCATTTGTATGAAAATCCTAAAAAATCTCGATCGAAATCAAGCGGATTCTAATTTTTTCACAGCCTCCCTGTTTTATAAAACGTTCTGAGGTAGGGGATTGGTGAGCTCCTGACCTTCTCGGGTGAAAAATGAATAAATTTTTGTCAGGGCGATAGCGAATCCTCCGTTCCCTGCCACGTTAGCGCTGGTGATGACAGGATCAAACAGAATATAGAGAGCCGTAATAAACGAGCTCATTTCTGTTGTGAAGCCTAATTGTCCCTCTAGTATAGGCAACATCACTATGATTCCTCCACCCGGAATGGCGGCAACAGAAAACTTGGCCATGACGAAGTAAAGAGCGAAGAAAAAGTAGTTGTAGAAGGAGGGTTCTTCCACACCAAAGTTTTTCAAGATCGCAAAAGCAAATATTGGGATCGCAAAACAATCTCCAATCAGGTGTGTGTTGACTGTAACGGGAATAGCCAAATTTGCCAGCGAAGAGTTATTCGAGTTCTTTTGTGCCCCAAGAATTGTTAACGGCATGGCAGCAGCGCTGGACATAGTGCTAAAACCTGCAATAGTTGCCGGAAGCATATTCCTGATCTGTTCCACGAACCGGGAAAATTGAAATCTGTTCGATGTGAAATAGATAAGGCTGATGTAGCTCATCAACGATGCAGCGACAAGTAGGAATATCAATGAATATTCATAAAAAATGCTTTTGATCACATCGTCATGGATAAGTTTTACCACGAATCCCGCAATAAATAGTGGAATGATTGCCGATAGCAGCTTCAGGAGATACCCGATCCATTGATCAAAAAGCTTTGCAATTTTTGAGGTGAAATTTATGGAGATCATAGGTGAAATGATTCCTAATAAGATCGCCGCAAACATCGCCTGATCGTTGGCTATGAGTTTGGGTAGGCTAAAGATCCAAGCAGGGGAAAGGTCCCTTCCTTCGCTTGGAAGTGTCATTGCCAGATCCAGCTGATAGACAGCCGATCCGATTTGATAGCTAATCATGGTCGAGATAAAGTTCGAAATGCATACCGCTATCAAAATCATGAGCACCATTTTTGTTCCACTGTTAGATAACTGGGAAATGGTTTTGAATAAGAGCATGAAGATCAAAAAAGGCAAAATAAATACAACCACTGATTTGAGGCTTAGGCTCAGCGCAAAAGCAAATTGTTTAAGCGGCAATGGAATGGATTGATCTACAAAAAAGATTCCAATAAACATTGCCAAGAGGATGAATGGCATATTTCGAAACATGATAATTCCTTTAAAAATTAGGGTGATAAAAAAAATGTAAAAGGGAAAAAGGAATGTTACTGGCTAGCGCCAGCCGTTATTGTCGTGGTCGTGGAAAAGAAACGGATGTGATTCAATCTGTAAATCAACACTTGAGATGTCCTTATTGGCTCAATAATGAATCTAATGAATGTGTAAAATTAATTCAAGCGATATTCCTAAATACGTTTATGAAAATTTTTTTGAGTACTTTGGAAGTTAATTTTTTATGGAGTTAGTCTGTAAATCCAGTTCGTACTGAATCGTTTGTTTTTTTTCTCCACGTGTATAATTTTGCACCTCATCATTCACTTGTTTTGAGGCTGATTTAAGTATTGTTTTCCAAATTGGTGGGGGCCCCGGAAGATCTCCATCAGCTTCGAATATCGATTGCAGTAATTTGTGTACAAATAGTCCACCTAATGATGATTCACCAGGACTTGCGCTGGATATAATGATCGTTCCCTGAGTCTCTGTAAAAAGGGTCCGATATAGCTTTTTTAGCCGCGGATTTCCTTGTCGGATAAATTGAAATTCAGCGTTGTCTTTGCTGAGATACTCAGGTGATTTTGAGCCTGAATTTAATGGGGCAGTCGGTGAAATAGTGGGTTTATCGGATTGATTTTCAAAAATATTGCAGGCTTCCGCGATTGATAAGAGTAAGCGAGGTTTCTTCGCGGTAAGAATTTGGTTGATTTCTTGAAAATCGACATTTGATTGGTCGAAAGGGAAGATTAAGTCCGGCCATTTGTTGTTTTTATTTGAGGGGCGACATCCATGGGTGACGATGAAAAAAATAATGATATCATCTGGGTTTATTTTGATTTGGTCGAGGGTATTGGTGATCGTCTGAATGCGTGTATCAAACCCTTCAAAAACCGTGATGTTTAGTGGAAGATCGTTAAAAGCCGCGATTCGTTTTACTTCCCTTTGCATTTGGTCTAGGCTTTTTTGCGCGTTATACAATCCGACATCATTACTGGTGTCTCCTACAAAAATGGCGTGAATTTCAGCGGCTGAAATGGAGAAGGTTGAAAATAGAAGTGAATAGATTAAAAGTAATTTTGTTAAATGGATCATTCTTTAACATCCTTTATTAAATAAAAAGATATTATATCATTAATTGAAGTTGTTTGCAATGTAGTTGTTTGAAGATTTGCGAATTCGAAAACAGTTCGAATTATTGTAGAATTTTTACAGCTCAATTTAGATATAAAATTAAAGAATTACATTGACTTGGATGCGGTTGTTTGTTAAGATTAATTGTTAATTTTTAATTTATTTTTTTGAGGTTTGTAATGGCTGCAAGCACAGGTTCGCTAGGAAAACAAACAACACCCAATTATTTAAGCGGTTTTTTAAATCTTAAAAGGAAACAACAACAAATTCAAATTGAAAATGCCGATCCAGTTGCTTTAGTAGAACTATTTTCCCAAATTTTGGCATTAGACAGCGGAAAGACATCTGGGTTGAATGAGTTAGAAGTAAACGTATTACTTCGAGTTAAACAGATGAAAAATTATCTAAATCCCACACAGATAAAAACGATTCAAAATCTCTGCTTGGAAAAATTATCCACGGTGGATGCTAAAGAGGCGCCATGGCTAAAAGTTGAGATGATGGATTTTCTCAATATAACAGCAACGATCGACCAAAATTACGTGACAGCCGCAACGATCGACCAAAATAATGTGATTGAAATGATCCGTTATGCTCATGAAAAACAATCCATGCCTCTTCTTCAAAAATGTTTGGGCTTTATCGAAAAAGCAACAAACACCTCCGTCTCAAGCACAGATTTTGGGCACATTTCTATAAAAATAGGCAAACAAAATAACAACGCGGATGTTAAGAAATTAAACAGCTACATCCCGCTTCTAACAGCTGCTATTGGTCAAGATAACATCCAGATTGAGCTTATACCAGGAAACTCTCTGAGTATAGAAACTCTAACTTCGTTCGTTAATGAAAATAGCAAGTACATACACACATTGGATCTAAGAAAAAAAAATGTTAACGATAAGCAATTAAAAAAAATATTAAGAAATTGTGCTAATCTTAGTCAGTTATTTATAAAATCGAATAAAATTACAGTAGAAGGTCTGGAAGGAATAAATCATCTCACAAACCTGCGAACACTCGACTTTAGCGACTGCTCAGCTCTCACCACCGTGAATCTTGAGGCGCTCACAAGCTTGCAAACGCTTAGCTTTAGCTACTGCTCAGCTCTTACCTCCGTGAATCTTGGGGCGCTTACAAGCTTGCAAACGCTTAATCTGTTCACCTGCACAGCTCTCACGACCTTGCCGGATTTCAATGCCCTTACAAACTTGCAAACGCTTAGCTTTAGCTACTGCTCAGCTTTAACCTCTGTGAATCTAGCGGGACTTACACGCTTGCAAACACTTAACTTTAGAGGTTGCTTAGCGCTCACATCCGTGATTCTTGCGGGGCTCATAAGCTTGCAAACGCTTAACCTTGGCTTCCACAATGCTCTCACATCTGTGATTCTTGTGGGGCTCACAAGCTTGCAAACACTTAACCTTAGCTTCTGCCCAGCTCTCACCTCCGTGAATCTTGCGGGGCTCACAAACCTGCAAACATTTAACCTTAGCAACAGCTCAGCTCTCACCTTCCTGCCGGATCTTGATCAGCTTAGAGCGGATTCGAAAAGATTAAGAGAAATTTATTTACCTGAGATGGATAAACTTAATCCGAAAATTGCGTTATTATTGAGTTTATGGAAATTTCCTACAATGGCCAAAACTAAAAGATTTTTTTGCGCTGATTTATCCCAAGTTCAAAAAGACTGCATGGTTCAATGCTGGATGAGTGAGTTCGTTTCAGCTTCCGGAGCTTCAAGCTCAAGTTCCGCATCGCAAAGCCCCTCGGCTAAACTAAACAAATTATTTGAAGCCTATAATATATTAAAAAGTTCAAATCCTACGATCCTGTCTCCTAAATTAGATTGGATGCGGTTTGCCTTATTACGACTTGCCACTTTGGATGAAGTTGCGCGCCAGTGGGTGCTTGAGAAGGAGATTTTGAATGTGGTGCTTGATTTTCGCAATCCCACCGCTAGGTATCCCGTTGCCGAAGTCATTTTTAGGGTTGCAGAGGATTCAGATTTGAGGGCTAAGTTAGATGACAAAGAAAAGAGGATTACAGACTCTATTTCAGGAAGTCATCATGATTTAAAAGGGATATTTCCTTATCTTATCTTTGCTTTAGTGGGAAAGGGAGTGAATATTAACCCCCTTGTAGAACTTGCAGAAAGTCTCCCCAAAAGCCTATTGATAGATAGGGTGAAGCATGGGGTCGTTTTTACGTTATTCACAAACCTATACTTTTTAGATGAGTTGGACGGAAAACAGATCGAAGCCCTAGTAAAAGCTATTTCATTCCAATCCCTCATACAAGGCAGGTTTGACGGTAAGACTTTTCTAAATAGATGCGCGGATATTTCAACCCTGATTGGCTTTGCAGCTTTCGATAAGTTAAAACAAGAAAATCCGGAACTAGAGAAAGCGGTCGCAAAGGCCTTTACTGAAGCCGTTCCTGTCAACGTAGAAAAATTAGCAGAGAAATTCAACAACACCTATGCAACCTGGAGAAATCCTTTTGGCATTAGGGCTTATGCTTCCCAAATGATATCATTCAATAAAGATCTTAAGGCTCATCTATGCAGTCTAGTGAAAGCGACTTTAGAAAACCAATTTCCTGAGTTTCGATATGATTTAAAAAGAGTCCCTGACCTTAAAGAAATTGATCTGATTGATCCTAATTTTTTAACGATATGGAAAAATCCCTCAGACCTCCCTCGTCAAGAATGGAGCCCTTCTGATGCGACCCAAAAAGTGAAGTTTGACTCCAATAAAGCGGAATATGTAATTTATGTCACCGATTACCCGCGCGATTTATTAAATATCGGGGAGATGGAAGGTAGTTGCCAAAGCATTTGTTTCGCTAGCGAAACTACTAATCAGGGGGTTTTAGGATTGTCTTCAACAGGGACATTACAACTCGTCGTGATGAAATCCGCTTATGGACCTTCGGAGAAGAGCGTTGCCCGAATACTTATCCATGCGCACCCACATGGAGATGAGATCGCCATCTATGCAGAAAAGTTATACGACGACACAAAATTACAGGGGGTCGAGAAGTCGTTAATGGACTATGCCAAAAGATATGTCGAGTCGCTCGGAACAAAGTGTGTATTAGTGAATGGAACCTCAAGCGGAACACCCTACGGGCCATTGGAAAGTAAGCATTCTGGGCCTCCGGTGTATTTAGATTCCATGAGTGGTATACAGCTTGGAGCCTATACAATTCCTAATTCCTACCGATATTCTTAAGAAAAAACAATGTGTCCCACATGCTTTAGCTTGTGTGGGTCATTGTGGTCCTGCGGAACGTTTCCCGGTTGAATCAATGCTTTCGTAGCACAGGCTAAAGCCTGTGCTACGAGGCGCATTGTTTCTCTTAGGTAACGGAAGTCTTAATCACAGGGGCCCACACAGGCTAAAGCCTGTGCTACGAAATCATCCGTAGGGTCACAGTGGTTCCCCCACAGGTTTTACCTTATTTTTATTGGGAGTGTGCAAAATGGATGAGGCTAAAGGGTTTTATTATTGGTCCCATTCTAGAACATTCATCGTGAGGAGGGAGTTGTATTCCGGCATTTTTTTCCATCAATATCACAACAAATGGAGGTATTCTGGAGACCAACTCACGCAGGTGTTGTTCTTGCGCTGTAAGATCGTTAAATTCGTTGGTGATTTTTTTATGAGGGATGGTTTCGTTATTAAACAATTTAGCGGCATTTCGTATGTCTTGCGCCCTATCCGTTATTTTTTTTAGCTGCGAGGTGAATACGATCCAGCAAAGAGTTTGCAGGGATGCGTGTTTACAATGTTGATTCTGTTTATTTCTTTTGACTAGATCTGCAATTTTTTTTGCTGTTTCTACATTACATTTCGTCCCTAGCAAACTGAGATTTGTTAGAGAAGTGTTAACACTGAAAGTATCAATAAGTGCGTTAGCACCTTGATTCTCGATCGGATTTGCAAATATATCTAGTTGGTTTAAAGAGGTGTTTGTCTTTAAACTGCCTGCCAACGAGATCATCCCTTCAGAATCAATACAATTCAGGGATAAAATTAGTTCTTCCAATACGGTGTTGAGACTTAATGCTTCAGCTAAAAAACCTGCTCCTGTATTTGTTATAGAATTTCCATTCAAATCAAGTAATGTGATGGAAGTGTTTTCCTTTAATGCTTTTGCAATATGCATAACGCTTACATCTCGAAGATTGTTTTGACCTAATCGAATCACTCTAAGAACAGAACCACTACCAAGAGCCCTGGATAGGGTAATAGCGCCGTCTGAATTAAGAGAGTTTGCGGAAAGGGTTAAATAAGTCAGAGCCCTATTATTTAGTAATGTGTCAGCTAAGCGAGCAACGCCTGTAACGGTTACTCCATTTTTTGATAATTCGAGGGATTGGAGGGCCGTTTGGCACCCTAAGGCAGTTGCTAAGTGAGTACAACCGACATCGCCGAGAAGGTTGTTATTTAGCATCAGAGTTCTGAGTGTGCTGTTTATCAATAGGGCCTGAGCTAGGTAGTCGCCGCCTTGAGCTGTAATCCTATTACTGTCCAAGCTTAAAGAAGTGAGTGATGTGTTGGTTTTTAATGTTTCAGCAAAGGCCGCGGCTCCTTCATCACCGATTCGGTTGCAACCTATGCTCAATTCAGAAAGAGTCGAATTACTTCTTAGTCCTTGAGCGACTGAGGTTCCTCCACCTACCTCAAGATCGTTTCTCCATAAACTTAGGTGTTGGAGTGAGGTGTTCATTTCCAATGCCTTACTTAAGGCTGGAACTACACAAGGATCTGCTCTTCCGCTAAACTCAAGTCTTAGATAATTATTAAAATCAAGCCTACAGTTTGATAATGACATGTTGGCCTTTTAGTTTTAGTAAGTTTAGGGACATAAATAGCTTCCAGCAAAGTGTTTGCAAAGAATATTCTTTGCGCTTTTTATTATGCAAGTTTCTTTTGATGAGTTCAAGGAGGCGGTTTTTGTTTGTTGATCCACATTCAGCTCCAAGAGCGCCGAGAGAGGTAAGTGACGAGTTAACGGCATAGGTTTGAATTAAGGCTTCAGCACCCTCATACAAGGCTGGTTTGACGGTAGGACTTTAAAGTTATACGACGACACAAAATTGCAAGGGGTCGATAAGGCGTTAATGGACTATGCGAAAAAATATGTCGTGTCACTTGCGACAAAGTGTGTATTAGTGAATGGAACCTCAAGTGGAACACCCTACGGGCCGTTGGAGAGTAAGCATTCCAGGCCTCTGGTGTATATAGATTCCATAAGTTGTATACAGCTTGGAGCCAATACAATTCCTAATTCTTACCGATATTCTTAAGAAAAAACAACATGTCGCACATGCTTTAGCTTGTGCGGGTCATCGTGCCCTTGCAGAATGTTTCCCGGTTGAATCAATGGTTTCGTAGGACCACAATGGTACTCAATGGCTAAAGCCTGTGCTACGAAAAGATCCGTAGGAACACGATGGTCCTCACGGACCCAAACTATTCTTGATAAAGTCCATATTTTTTGGGGTTTGAGAGTCTGTAGAAGGTCACAGAAGGTTTTATTGAAGGAGCATAAGAAAAACCAACATGAGGAGGGAGGTGTATATGGGTGTTTGTTTCCATCAAATTTACAAGAAATGAGGAGATTCTGCCGGCCATCTCACGCAGGTGTTGTTCGTCCTGCTTTCTCTTTTCAAATTTTGCACAGAATTCTTTGTCGACGCGTGCACGGTTTGAAAACTTTTTAGCGTATTCTTCGCATTTTTTTACTTCATTTGTTATTTTTCTAAGCTCTGTGGTGAAAACGGTCCAACAAAGAGTTTGCAGGGGGGTGTTTTTACACTGTTCATTCTCTCGATTTCTATTAACTAGATCTTCGATTTCATTTATTTTTTCTTGATTAATTTCGTCACCCTTCAACATGAGTGTTGTTAGAGAAGAATTATCCTTGAATAATTCAATAAGTGCATTAGCACCTTTCTTACGGAATGGATTTCCAGATATATTAAGTCTATTTAAAGAGGTGTTTGTTTTTAAGCTGTTTGCCAATAAGATAATTCCATTACATTCAATATAATTCTGGGATAAATCCAGGTTTGCCAATGCGGAGTTAACGGTTATTGCTTGGGCTAAAAATCGCGCTCCTGGGGTTGTTATAGAATTCTGAGAAATATCAAGCATTGTAATGGAGCTATTCTGACTTAATGCACTCGCAATGTGCATAATGTCTGAATTTTCAAGATTGATTTTACTTAAATCAAGTGTTCTAAGCGTACAGTTGGTGCCCAGTGCCTTGAATAGCGTAACAGCGCTGATTCGGTCGATAGTGTTTTGAGAAAGGTATAAAGAGGTCAGAGTTGTATTGGTTAATAGACTATCGGCTAACTGGGTAAATCCTGGAGCGGTTATGCTGTTATTACTTAAATTTAGGGACATAAGGGATGTTCGATGTTTTAAGACATATGCTAAGTTGTCACAACCGACATTACCAATTGAATTGTCATCTAGCGACAGAGTTTTGAGTGTTGTGTTATCTAATAGAGTCAGAGCTAGGCGATAGGCACCAATTGCTGTAATAAAATTAGAATTTAATTTTAATGAAGTGAGTGAAGTGTTGGTTTTTAATGTTTCAGCAAAAGCTCCAGCCCCTTCATTGTTGATTTGATTGTAACTTACAGAAAGTGCTGAAAGAGTCGAGTTGCTTCTTAGTGCTTCAGCGATAGCAGTTCCACCAGCTTCTTTAAAGCCGTTTCCCCATAAATCCAGGCTTTGGAGTATGGTGTTCGTTTCTAATGCTTTGCGTAATGCGGGAGTTACCCAAGGTTCTGCACGATCCGAAATACGAAGTGTTTGGTGACCACTAAAATCAAGGGTAAGGTTTGGTAATGACATGTTGACCTCATTCGTTATATGTAAGTTTTGGGACGTCATCTGTCTAAAGCGTCCAGTGCAAAATATTTATATGTTAAAACAGTAAAAAACTGGTTCAGTTTGATTCACCGTGTTCATGGATTGTGAGATAGAAGTTTTATGCCAGTATTCATTTTCATCAGCTGTACAACAGATGGTGGAATCATTTTGGCCTGATCCAGTAACTCACGTTCTTTGCTTTCGATCTCTTCCAACTCTTCAGCAAAGCCATCGACGGTATCCAGAATGTCATCAAACTCTTCGGCAAATTCTCTTTTTTTGACCGCTTTAGTGGTTATTGTATTCAATTGCGATGTAAATAGTTTCCAGCAAAGGGTTTGCAAAGAAATTTCTTTGCGATTTTTATTCTGAAGGTTTCTTTTGATGAGTTTACGGAGCCGATTTTTGTTTGTTGATCCGCATTCTGCGTTTAGAGTGCCGAGAGAGGTTAGAGACGAGTTAACGGTTAAGGTTTGAATTAAGGCTTCTGCACCCCTATCCCCATAACGGTTTGAATGTAAATCCAGTTGGTTTAGGCGGGTGTTTGTCTTTAAGGCAAGAGCTAGGTAGGATAATCCCTTAGTGTGAATTTGATTCTTGCTTAAACTTAACACCTGTAGCGTGCTATTGATCGTCAGCGCATCAGCTAGGCAAGCTGCTCCTTTATCCGTGATCCTATTATTGGACAAATTAATTGAAGTCAGGGAATTGTTATTTCTTAAGACTCGCTCCATATGAGTCGCTCCAAAATCTCCAAGATCATTTTTGCTTAGAGAAATTCTTTGAAGAGTGCTGCTATTGCTAAGAGCATCAGCAAGAACAGCAGTACTATTAGCATGTAATAAGTTGCTGTCTAAACTTAAAGAAGTTAAAGAGGTGTTTTTTAATAAACTTTTTGCCAGAGAAAACGCACCCACAGCGGATATTCGGTTTCCTGACAAATTAAGCGTATCAAGGGAGAGGTGGTTTTCTATAGCTTCTGCTAATGCTGCACAGCCAGCATCAAGGAGGTTATTATCAGGCAGCATCAAAACGCGAAGCGTCTTGTTTATTAATAGAGCTAAGGACAAGCTTGTTACGCCAGCTACCGAGATGTTATCCAATCTTAAGCTGAGGGATTTTAGAGAGGAATTGGATTTCAATAATTCAGCTAAAGCAGCTGTTCCTTCATTCGTGAATTCATTATTCCCTATGCTAAGCTCTCTAAGGGTTGAATTGCCGATTAAAGATTGAGCTATCGCGGTTATTCTGGGAGTGTCAAAGTCATTTCCCCATAATTTTATAATTCTGAGTGAGGTGTTAGTTTTCAATTTTTGGCAAAAAATTTTAGTTTGCTTAGAGGTGTACGAACTATACGAATCTAAAATTTTTAAACTGTCTAAATTATATGAATAGGGAGGGACTGACATAATGCTCTTATCTGTGTTGTGTTTTTTTTAGGTATAAAAAAAGTCCTAAGCCCTTGCAGGCTTAGGACTTTTTTCAAGAAGGATTCAGGCCTACTTTTTACGGTCGGACTGTTTACGTTCGTTTTCTGTTAAGAGCCGTTTTCTCATGCGGATTACTCCCGGAGTGATTTCGATCAATTCATCATCTTGGATGTAGTCAATCGCTTGTTCCAGGGTGAATCTACGCGCGGGTGTCAAGCTGATATTTTCGTCAGTACCGGATGCTCGCATGTTGGTCAGCTGTTTTCCTTTGATGACGTTGACCAAAAGGTCGTTATCGCGGGTGTTTTCGCCGACAACCATTCCTTCATAAACCTCTTCACCCGGAGTCACAAAGAGTGTCGACCGTTCTTGTAGGTTAAAGATCGCGAAGCCGTTGGCTTTTCCGGAACACATTGAAACAAGAACTCCACGAGTTCTACCAGGAATTGCTCCGCGCCAAGGAGAGAATTTTTCAAATATGGAAGTTAAAATTCCCAAACCGCGTGTAGCAGTTAAGAATTCGTTTCGGTAGCCCATGAGACCGCGTGTTGGAATAAGGAATTCCATCCGTGTGATCGAGTGCTCATCGGTGTCAAGAAGCTGCATTTCCCCTTTACGGCGGGAAAGCTCTTCGATGACGCCTCCAGAATACTCTGCAGGAACTTCAACGCTAACGCGTTCGATAGGCTCGCATTTAACCCCATCGATCTCTTTAAGGATAACACGTGGTTTTGATACGCTGAATTCGTAGTCTTCACGGCGCATCGATTCCATAAGGACGGCTAAGTGGAGCTCTCCGCGTCCGGAAACAGTCAGTTTATCTTGACCATCAGTGGATTCTTCGATCTTTAAGGAGATGTTAGCGCGTTTTTCTTTTTCTAGACGGGCGCGGATTTTATTCATTGTGACATGTTTTCCGCTTCTTCCGACAAAAGGACTGCTGTTAACAAGGAAGTCCACGGAGACAGTCGGTTCATCTAGCTTAATTCTTGGAAGGTGAATGATTTCTTTAGGATCGCAAAGAGTGTCGCCGATCATGATCTCTGGGATTCCGGAGAGAATAACGATGTCACCGACAGATGCTTCTTCGAGTTCAACACGCTCAAGACCAAAGTGTCCTTCAATTTTCGTGATGGTTGCTCGTTTTTCTTTACCTTCTTCATCTATCTGGACTACTATTTGACCCTTTTTGATCGTTCCTTCAAGAATACGTCCGCACGCCTGGCGGCCGACGTAGTCGTCATAGTAGCAAGAAGCAACGTGCATTAAGAAAGGTTTTTCAGCATCACCGGCAGGTGGCTCAACGGCTTCTACAATCAGTTCGAATAGAGGACGCATATCTTCGCGTGGATCATCTACATTCTGAATAGCAAAACCTGTAAGTCCGGATGCATAGCAATACCTGAAATCAAGCTGTTCATCGGTTGCGCCAAGTTCTGTAAAGAGATCGAAAGTTAGGTCAAGAACTTTGTCTGGATTAGCATGGGGGCGGTCGATTTTGTTAAGGACAACAATCGGCTTCAGACCCATTTTTAATGATTTTGCTAGGACGAATCTTGTTTGCGGCATAGGTCCTTCCTGCGCGTCAACCAGTAGAAGAACGCAGTTAACCATTCCTAAAATCCGTTCGACTTCACCGGAAAAGTCTGCGTGACCGGGAGTGTCAATGATGTTAATTTTATAATCGTTGAAGTAAATCGATGTGTGTTTTGCGTAAATTGTGATTCCACGTTCTTTTTCTTGGTCGTTCGAATCCATCATCCGTTCATCAGTTTGCTGATTGGTACGGAAAACGTTAGATTGCTTTAGCAAACTATCCAAAAGGGTGGTTTTGCCGTGGTCAATGTGGGCGATAATCGCAATATTTCTGATTTTTTCTCTTGGAACCATGATGTTGAAAGCCTTATTTTTTGATGTATCTTTATAGCATAGCACATCCTTTAGATAATTTCAAATCTTCAGTCACAACAGATGATTCCGTAATTAAAATGCCCTGTCATTTCAGCCCCTTTGTCTATTTTTTTACCGCAGAAAACTGCGGTGGAATCTGTTTGGAAAATTGTACAAAAACGAGTTAAAAATTTATTACTCATTATTTTTTGTTGACTTGAGTTAATTTCAAAAGCGATGTAAATTAATTTAACTCGACTTTATACGAGTTTTTGGCGATGATTCTAGGGTAGCTTCCCTACAAAGAGGCTGCATAAAATGGATAAAGTCGATTTAAAGAAATCTTAGGAGGGTTCCTTGGAAACGACACATCATGACGGTCACGAAAATATAGAAGATTATGTCACAACACCGGGGAATCTTATGGACTCAAAAGCCAGTCAACTCGATGATGCTCTCCATGAAAAATTGGATGACGCTTTCCAGCAGGAAACTTCCCATATCGTTCTACATGATGTTGCGCAAATCGCGTGCGAATACGATCCGATCGATTTAGCATACGCTGTGACGCGGTTACCCGCTTCCGCCCGGATCGTAGTTTATGACAATCTGCCCGATTTAAACGTGAAAATTATTTTTATGATTAACACAGGGTCCAGCACACGAGCAGCCATTTTTAAACAAATGGATGATGGCGAAATTAAAGAGCTTATAGAAAAAATGCCTCCCGATGATGCCGTCTGGGTTCTTGATGATATGTCCGATCGCCGCATCCGCCGAGTTCTTGATCTGCTGCCCCCTAAAAAAGCAGCTAAAATTAAAGAACTCCAAAAACACGACCGTCAAAGCGCCGGCCGCATCATGACAAATGAATTTTTCGCCTTCCCAACTAATACTACAGTCTCTCAGGTTGCTGAGGTTGTTCTTAATAACCCCGGAACTGAACTGATGCGAAGCGTCTTCATCGAAGATGAACATCATCAACTTGTCGGCTACGTCACCGCCCGCAGTTTGATTATTAACCCCCCCTATGTGCGGATGGGGAATCTTATGAGACCGATTCTGCATAAAGTTACAGTAGATACTTCCCGAGATGAAGTTGTCGATATCGTTGAGCGCTATAAGCTTTCAGAGCTTCCCGTTGTCGACGAAAACGATAAGCTCATCGGACTAATCAACTACGAAGACGTAGTAGAAGCCTTAGAAGATATTGCAGATGAAACAATCGCCAGCATGGCCGGTACGGCGGAGGATGTTAGCGAACACGAACCGATTTTTAAACGGTTTATGTGGAGAGCACCCTGGTTGCTCGTGACACTCTTTGCAGGGCTTGTAACCGCAACCGCAATGACTCATTTTAATGACCGAGTGTGGTTTATTGTTGTTCCGTTTTTCGTTCCCCTCATCAACATGATGTCAGGGAATGTGGGGCTCCAGTGCAGTACAATGCTTGTGCGGGCGATGTCAACCGGGGAATTATCCAGCGGTTCACGTTTCGATGCTTTATTAAAAGAACTTGGCATTGGATTAATGATCGGGTTGGTCTTTGGAGTTCTCTGTGGAACTGCTGTTTATTTCATGAAGATTTTAGGCTTCTATCATATGAATGTCGAACCTTTGGTTTTAGGCACCACGGTCAGCTGTGGGCTTTTAGGCGCTTGTATGACAGCTACCACTTTGGGAACTTTTTCACCCTTTTTCTTTGCTAGATTCGGGATAGACCCTGCTGTAGCATCCGGTCCGATTGTGACCTCTTTCAACGACGTGCTTTCCACGCTGATCTTTTTTATGATCTCATGGGGCGTTCATTCACTATTAATTGCCTAATTTTCGGAGCTTATCGTGAACAAGTTTTTTCAGTTTTGCTCTCTAGCATGGACACGCGCTGTGGTTAGCAAACAGCAGTTCATCGACTTTTTATTGACATCGACAACTTACTATGGAAATTGGAAATTCGCTAAGGTCGACCTAAGGTTGCTCATGTTATACTTTTGGAAGAATCCTTTTCGTGTATCAAAGTCGTACTTAAAGAGCGTGAACGCTTCCGATTTATACGTCTATGGTGAAACTCCGTTGACAACGATGCAGTTGATTTGCAAAAAAGCCGGTGTCACCTCCGCGGATTCTGTTTTGGAATTAGGGTGCGGAAGAGGTAGAACTTGTTTTTGGCTCCGAGAGTATCTCGGTTGCCGGGTTGTTGGAATAGATCAAGTCCCGGAATTTATCGATCATGCTAATGAAATTAAAGACTACTTTCATATCGATGGTTTGGAATTTCTGAAAGGGGATTACCTAACGGCCGAATGGGGGAATCCGTCTGTGATTTATTTATATGCCTCTAACCTACACACGACCGATATCATTCTCCTCTCCAAAAAAATGCGCGCAATGCCAAAGAGCACAAAGGTCATTTCCGTCTCTTTCCCAATCCCGGGAATGATTGTGCTCCGTCGTTTTCAGGCAGCATTTACATGGGGTGAAGCAGACGTTTACGTCCAATTTGATGGAGAAAATTAACGCGAAAAACTTTTGATTTGCGGGACTAGTTCTTTGTAATTATAAAGTGTTTCACAGTCTCTGAGGCTGTGAAAAAATAGAGATCCAGTTTGCCTTCGCCGATCTTTTTTGTATTTTCATTTAAATGCCCCCGCTCATAACGGATGTGTGCGCGAGGGCATTTAAATGAAAATCCTAAAAAATCTCGATCGAAATCAAACGGATTCTAAATGTTTCACAGCCTCCGAAGAGGCTGTGAAACAGATGTTTACCTTGCCAAGTCAGAAAAGATCGAACGTCGGCTTTGCTCAGCCTGGTTAAGTTGATCAACCATTTTCGTCGACTGCTGTTCAAAAGAGCCACGGTTGTTACGTGTTAATTCCATTTGCTGCTTGATCTGTTCAATCACGTGTTGCGCAGAAGTTTTATCTCTTTCAACGCTATTTCCAAAAATTTTGCTGGTCGTTTGGCCGCCAGTGGAAATTCCAGCAACAAGTCTTTGGATTGGTTTGCTATCCCAGCCCGCAACGCCGCCCAAAACAGAAATTGAAGCAGTAAGCAGGTCGGTCACGAAAACTTTGTTGTTGTTATATAGATCTTTTTGTTCCTTGATCATCCTTGCTAACGCATCTTGCAGAGTCTTAGTTTCCTTATGTTCGAACTGTGAGGAGTTAAACAGTGTCAGATCGGCCAAGCGTCCCACCAAGCGGATAAGGGTTTCCGTGTCTAGGTCGCCCGATTCGATTCTTGCTCTAAGGATAGCTAATTCGTCTTCGAGCCAAGACAATGAATTGACTTGTGGGGGTTCTATGGGTGGGGTGTTTTCTATATGACTCGTTTTAAAGAAGAATCCTTTGACTTTTCTAAAAAGTTTCGAAAAGGCACCTTCTGGATTGTTTTCGAATTCCCGTAATGTTTCTAACGTAGTCATCGAATCGATCGTATCTTTTGTGGAATAACCCTTATTAACAATCTCGATTCTTTCGTTAAAGATCGATTGAATTTGAATGTCAGAATCAGTGGACTGGTTCTCTATATCTAAATTTTGTTTTCCGATTTTAGTCATGGTTTGCCTTCTGATTAAATTAATATCTAGCGAGGGACGAGATCATCTGATGCTGCCCTTCAACGACTTGTTTTAAGTTCTTAAGTACTTTCATCAAAGCTTGATGACCTTCATGAAAACATTTCATGTCGATATCCATGTTTTCATTGCTTACCCTCAAATCCTCTTTGAGTGATATAAATTCGCCGGTCATCTGATTTGTCGATTTTTTAACCCACGCATTTACCATACCGCTTCCCCCTTCAGATAAGAGGGCCAGAGATTGTAACGCATTGAATGCGGATCCCAAAGGACCAGCAGCTGCCGCAGTTGGAACCAAAAAAAGTCCCCCAAGGGTTAAAAGTGCCATGGCTGTTGAACATCCAAAGTTGACTTTCCCCCAAAATTCCTGTTTTGCTTGAATTTCTTTTACATTGGCGTTCAGTTCTTTTTGCTGAGTTTGTAGAGCGGCAATGTCATCCCCTTTTTTTAGAATGCCTTCCGCGCTAACCCTTCTTTCTTCCTTGTTGTCATGGTGACGCTTGATCAGTCTCTGAACGAGTAGTCTGGAAATGAAATCTCCTGAAGGATCTTTTTGTGCCAACAACTCGTCGACTTCACTATCGACTTTTTTTGACCTGAGATACAGGATTTCCATTTCTCTAACAAAGTTGTTCATCATGTCGTCGGAAACTTGTTTTGGTTTTTCCAAAGGAATCGTCGGGGCATTGTCGAACATCGCGGGTTCATCAATGATTTCCTTCGGAGGATCTTCACCCCAAATTTTCCGCTTGAACCACTGGATGACGCGAGAGAAAACCCCTTTAGGGTTGTTTTCGACAGATTCCGCAACGGGGTTCATTGACTGCACTGTGTCATGGGTAAATAGTGGCGGGGTTCCCTGAATAGCCCCTAAGTTAATGGTGTTTTTGGCGGCGTCTTGTTGGATTTCATAACCACCATTATTGTGTGTGTGTGGTGTAGTAATGCTAAAATCGTCCATAAATTCCTCGTCTATTTGTTAACAGTAGACCAAACATTTTTTAATAACGCAAGCTCACCCGCCAAAGCCGGGGAGTGTTGGATCCTTTTTTCTGCCTCATGAAGACCTTTAAAGCCGCTATCCCGTTCGCCCATGGAGAAAAAACACTCCGCCGCTCTAAGATACGGCTCCGGATCATCAGGCTTTAAGG
This sequence comes from uncultured bacterium, assembly GCA_964513575.1. Classification (GTDB taxonomy): domain Bacteria; phylum Chlamydiota; class Chlamydiia; order Chlamydiales; family Parachlamydiaceae; genus CAMFKA01. Next base: position 20,001 of record CAZENM010000030.1, read on the forward strand.
AACTTACAATCGAATAGGTTGCACAAGCTTCTTGGTAGATCCCTTGCTTCTGTTGTGCAAAAGCGAGCGCTTTCCAATACTTAGTTGATTCGGGCTCTAGCAAAACTAATGAATATAAAAGCTTTTCCCCTTCTTGGAACTTTCCGGTGGTAATGTGTTCATATGCAGTCGCATATAAGACATCCAGAGAATCTTGTGAAAGGTTATTTTCCATTATTTGCCCTCGGCTTTATGGGTAATCCTTTTCTTTATTTCACTTTCTTCTTTAGCCGGGGCATTTACCAACTGCATAATGTCCATACGATAGGTGTTTAGCTCCATCATCTTGGCTTGAACATGTTCGAGTTTTTTGCCCAGGAGTTGTTGGACAGGAGTCATGTTTTCGGAAAGGGCAACTTTCTCGGCTTCAGTATAGACAGATTTTCCAGCCACGAAGCCAACTTCTTCCATTATTGTGACAAATTCATCATTACCATTCATTTGTTGGAGCATTTCAAGAACATCCGGTGGAAGAATCAACTGCTTTTTTACGGGATCGTAGTTTTTTTGGATCACAATTTTAAGTTTTCTGCTGAATTCGAGATTGTTTTCAGCTTTAAGAAGTTTGTTTGCTTCCACTTTGATCTCATCGCCGATATCATTGATCATTTTTACACGGTAAGCTCTAAGTAGGGGAGTCAAAGAACCCGCGTCCTCAGCGCCATAGCGATTAATCCTTACAGTATTCTCTAAGGAGATATTCTCATCGTTTTGAAATGTTACTGTCATGGTTGAAATCCTTGCTTTTGTTTGTTTAAGTTGTTATTACAACGTTAAATTATTAAGCTTATATTAAGATTCATAAATTTTGCAAGTGACATCCCACACTAAATCAACAGCATTGCAGATATTTTCGAATTCGATTACACTTCCTCACACAAATATTAGGGATTTTAATGACTCAAAAAGAAAGTTGGGGATCAAGATTAGGCTTCGTTCTTGCCGTCGCGGGATCAGCGATCGGATTGGCGAATATCTGGAGGTTTCCTTATATGGTAGGGAAATACGGGGGCGGCGCTTTCGTGGGCTTCTATGTCCTTTGTCTGCTGCTCATTGGTTTTCCCGTGTTTTTATCCGAAATCCTTATCGGAAGAACGGCACAAACTTCCCCGGGTAAGGCTTTTGAAAAGCTTGGCCGCTCTCGTTCATGGGGATGGGCCGGTGATTTCACAATCCTGACGGGTTTTGTTGTCAGCGCTTTCTACAGCACCATTGCCGGGTGGATTTTAGGTTATTTGGTCGAGGCTTCCCTAGGAAATCTTCATCAATTTACAAACATCGCCGAGCCCGCCGCTTATTTCGAATTTCTCATCAAACACCCGCTTTGGAGTCTTATTTTTCATGCCTGCTTTTTACTTCTTTCTTTAGGGGTTTTATTGCTAGGAGTTAGGAACGGAATCGAACGATGTAATAAAATTCTGATGCTCTCCTTGATTCTAATGCTAATCGCCCTGGTATGCTATGGACTAACGTTGCCTAATTCCGCTGCCGGCATAGCCTATCTATTGCGACCCGATTGGAGTTCATTGACACCCACCGCGATGCTTGCGGCTTTAGGCCACTCCTTTTTTACATTGAGTTTAGGTCAGGGAACCATGGTTACCTACGGTAGCTATTTGCCTCGACACGATGCTTTGCTGAAAAGCTGTGTTCCGGTGGTTTTTATGGATACCTTAGTCGCTCTGCTCGCAACTTTTGCCATTTTTACGATTGTTTTTGGTGTGGGTTTGGAACCGGATTCCGGGCCTGGCTTAATTTTTCACACCCTTCCTTGGGTCTTCAGCCAGATCCCCGGCGGGCATTTTATCGCGATAATTTTTTTCCTGCTGGTTCTTTTAGCCGCGTTGACATCTGAAATTTCAGCGCTAGAACCTACTGTCGCTTATCTTGTCGAAGAAAGGGGATTCACTAGAAGAAGCGCGGTAATGATTGGCGGCGCTGCCGCTTTCTTAGTGGGAATTCCTTGCGCACTGTCCTATAACATTTTTCATGAAATTTCTTACAGCGGCATGAATATTTTAGATTGGTTCGA
>CAZENM010000031.1:0-19433 GCA_964513575.1 uncultured bacterium
CACAGCAAGAAAGGTTTTTCTGTTTTTCCGTGAATGTTGACAATGCAGACATAGGAGCTCCTATAGAATAGTTTAAATAGCACGCCCGGTGACCACTACAACATTCTGAGGTCTCCAAGCGGTATAATAAAGATCGGGAAGGATGTATACGAACCCTAATGAAAATCCCTCAATCATCGCTCTGAAAGATTGTCTTTCTAGTTCACAATATTTTTTTTGAGCTTCCTCATATAAATCTTGAGCGACCTTAGACTTTTGAATAGCATTATCAAACTTTTCATCATTTATCTCACGTTCTGCTTTTACCTCTGCGTGCACTTGAATATTTTCAGTGAGCAGTCTTTGAGTTAGGAGCGCACGTTTCTGTGCACGTTTCTGTGACGTGACCAATGACAAGCTGTTTGACTCTATCGATAATAAATCTTGTCGGCTTTGTTCCCGACGCTGGTTGATTTCCTGGCAGACGACATCCAAATTTTCCCGCATTCTGATAAATGCATCTTCAGTAGAACTGTTTTGACTTTGGTTCGTAAATAACGCGACATTATCCTTTTGTATCTGTATGCATTCACGGCCATTGTAGAGCATTTTGGCTCTAGCTTTTACAAGTTGTGGGGATAAACCGTAGTAAGTTTTTATGAGAGCGCATACAGTTCCAATAATTGGAATATAGGATAAAATCCTCATTGCATTAAAGATCATACAGCGTTTTTTAGTAGTGTGAAAGTATCGATGTTCTGTTTCAAAACCCAGAATCGGAGAAGAGTCTAATCTGATAGTCAATTTAATAACCTTATAAAAAGGATTATTTTATAACAAATAAACAATTGAAGTCAATGGAATTGATTATTATGCACATCAACAAAAGTTCTTGGAGGAATACAAGAAGAGCCCATCTCAACTTGTTCGATTACACGTTGAACTTTAGAGGATTCCAATAGCGTTAAAAAGGAAGGACGAAGCACCTCGATTGAATCTGCAATCTTAAAATTTCCTCCTGCTTTGACTGCATTCAACAATTGTTCTGTAGATATCCAATAAGCTTTTCCTTTTTCGTAGTCTAAGTACATCTTTCTTTTTTCGTCGCAGTGAACCAAATTTCTGATATCGTTGAGTTGTCTATTTTTAAGAAAGCTTGAATCTAATCTCAAAAAAAATAAATGGTGGATGGAGCGCTCTTCCGGAAAATATTGGTAAATCTTTTTATATACTATTGAGGGCGATTTCTGAACCCGCTTTAATAAAGATTTCCTATCTCCTAAAACACCTCGGGACTCCTCCTCACACTCTCGCGCTGCAGCTTTATAGAAGTTCTCTCCTTCAGAACAATGTCCTCCAAAGTCGCTCCATTTCCCTTTCCAAGGCCCCTCTGTTTCTTGTGAGATCAGGAAAAATGCTTCACTTTTGATTACCCCAAGGATTTTACTGGTTGTAACAACATAAGGTAAAACACTCGCAGAACTATCAAAAGTTGTAGAGGTTATCTTTAGAAACAAACGCCAGCCAAGTCTACAGGAAAGCATTAATGCAGTGCCTCCAATAATTAGCTGTGGAGCAATATTTTCATTAATCATCTGTTCTTTAACTTTCCCGGGTAAGACCGTTGTAATCAAAATTGATCCTGTAAAATCCGATTTTTCTAAATCAAACAGATTCTAGTTTTACATAGGAATTATTTTTGTAAACTCATAAGAGCCTATCCGCAGACGCCCATTTTGCACTAGTAGAGCCGAAGAGTCTAATCGAATGGATTTTCGGCCATTTTTACTGATAAAATCAACCGAATGTTCCGTTTCAAAAAGATAGCCTGAGTGCCTTTTATAATGACATTTGCTCCAAGTTCGAATGATCTCCAATTTCGTATAACCGAGGCGTCGAATTGACTTTAAAACTATGGAGAGGTGTTTCGGTGCCAACACTTGAATGACAAACACGGAGTGATTTCGCACATCATTGAGCTCTAAATTGGAGGTAAAACAGCTATTTAGTTCCTCAAGAAGATGACAATGGTGCCTTAAAGTATCTTTTGAAACACCTTTGCCTTCTCCGTGGAAAAGATCAATCATGGGAGGTAAGGTGGATTGTATGAACGGCTTGAGTCGGTCGATCGGGAGTGTGCCATTCCATGCATGATCTTCAACCCTATGAATTATACGCCCAAATAATGAATTGAGAATCTTATGAAAAACTTCGTCAGGTAACCCCATAGCCGTAATTTTGCAAAGTAATTCATCAACATAGGCGGCAAATGAATCGAAATCGGTAAGATGGAGCCCTAAAACATTATCTAAGGGGAGGCTATGAACAAGTCTTTCTACCAGTTCATCGATACTTGCATCAATCCTGCAATCCAGATTTTTAAAAGAATAATCGACCTTAAAATACCCTATTAGCTTTTCCAATTTAGATCGAGCGTGAATAATATTATGCAGGATCACACACAATTTAAATGGAAAAAAAGGGTCTGCAGAAGGTGCGGAAGGGTCTGCAGTTGAGGATGTAGGACATTGAAGTGGCTCTGTGTGGGCTGACTCCGCTAAATTATGTCCTATCAGCGTAATTGTGCGAATATAATTTTCAAGGACTTCCTCGACGATATGTAGCAAATGGAGCTTATGCGGTGTTAGATCGAATTTGAATTTGTACACATAGACCGAAGAGTATGAGATGAATACAAACAAATCAAAAATACTTTTGGAATGATGGGTTTCTTTTCCAATTGACTCGAACGTATCCGTTTGAAGAATAGCGGGGATGAGCTTGAGGAGTTTGGACTGTGTCTTATTTAAATATTTAACCAAATGGGGGCTAAATAAATATTCAAACTTAAGAAGATCACGCGGATCAATCAATGCGCATGAAGTCAGGATGGTATGCAGATTATACAAATTATCGTGTAAATCTACTAATTCCGGAGCCAGAATTAAATCCGAGCTAAAGACAGCGTTAACATCATCGCTAAGCTTGCGATAATATTTGGTAGATAGAATAAGAAGCATATTAAAGTATGGACTAAATTCTTGATCATAATATTTTGCAAAATTGATCAGAGTGTTAGTTATGTTTTGAGTCGTTTGAGCTAACACGGCAATGGCGCTGCTTGTGCTGGGTATGCAGTCATCCTCATCATTCATTTTGAAGAGATTATAGTTAAATTCAATGTGCTCATGAACACACTCTCGAAGAAGCTCATCGCTTTGAGGTGACAATTTTTGAACAAGGTGAATGATTCTGCTAATGCATCCTTCGTAAGATTCCATGTTCGAGACGGGATAAATTAAATCATAACGTTTGAGAATCCTCTGAAATCGCCCCAGGAGTTCGGTACATTCCTGAGCAATCTGTGTCCGATCGGTCGCACTGACTAAGTACACAAGTTGATCCAAAGTGTATCGATTGAAAAACGTGCTTTCCGCAAGGGCTGATTGGATATATGTACGCGTGCGGGCAATCGGATCAATTTGAAACTGACGTGCAAATTCATCCACGACCCATTGCAGATTTGGCGGGGGTTCCGTGGTAATTAGATCCAATCGCTTTAAGATCTCCGGATAGGTCTGGTTATTAATTGATGGAAAGAGGGTTGCTAGATTTATTCTAGATGCCTGATATAAATACTGAACACGAACGGGGTTTGTTTTCTCGGGCTGGAGGACGATGGGGCGCTGTGAGAGAAGTTGAGATAAAGGATATTTGAATGATGTGCGAATTGAATTGTTGAATTTGAGGTGTATGATCCTTTGTTCGGTCGGCACAGGAATCGAGAGTTCCACGTTGGGTTTGATAGTGTATTTTTTTCCCCAGATACTAATCGAAGAGGGCAGATCAGATGGAGCTGAGGATGAACTTGAGGCAGAAGTTAAAGATGCGTTTGAGGTTGCTGTTGGGGAAATAAGTTTGATACATAGGATTCTCTTTGCTGAATCATCTACTGGAAGAATATGATCCATCGTCGGTAAATTTTGTGGAAAATATTTTTGGAGGATTTGAAAATTGTTAGCCATGATTTCTTTAGAAATCGTGACATGGTCACTCCATAAGATGGGGTAGGATATAATATGGACAAAACAATCATACAAATTCATAATACACCTATCTCTATGTGGGGGCTACTAGGAATTTTCGGAACTCTGAAAAGTCTCTTTCCAGAACCTTATAATGAAGGTTTAACTCGTTCTGGATTTCACGACATGTTTTAACAAGATGCGTCTGCAAAGTAAAGAGTTAAACATTTCATAGCTAAAATTCTATGGACGCATGGTCGGAAAACCATTTGAGGGAAGGGATAAGGTCTAGCAATTACAGGATTGCAGGCCTGATCATTGTTTTATTCTATTGCAGAATATCAATACTTTTTGCAGTCTTATAATCAATTTAAAATACCGATGTAATTAAATGATACTCTCTAATCCTACAATCACACCTCATGACGCATCCAAAAGCGATATCCGCGTCCTCTTCCTTGTTAAATTTACAAATCAACAATGTCCTAAGAGCGGTTCAGTTCAACTGACTTATTCCTCTTGCCGTGCGATCTTTAACGAACTAGGTCTAAATACCGCAATGAAAGCTCTGGATACTGAAGTTACAAAAATTTTGCAAAACCACTTAGGGTACATTAAAGATGTAAATGTGCTGACATTTATACACGATCGCGCTGTATCCCTCTCGCGTGATTTAGAAAGGAGAACGGGAGCATTCACTCACCACAACTTACCGTTGCAATCCTTTAACGAGAATTTATTGGCTAATCTTAAAATTACAATTCCTGTTAATGGAGCAAAAGACTATATCCCGAACGATCTTCTTTGTGAATATTTTGCTTGGAAAAATACAGGGAAGGCCTATGTGCCCCCAACTTTTGAACTGTTCCTAAATGAGATCGCTAACACCCTAACCTCGTTTGAGGCGCCATATGCGCAACATAAATTTTTGATTAAAGAAAGAGATATTCGATCCTTCCATGAAACGCTCATAGACAGCACGAAAAACATAAAACAGACGGCTAAAAAAATTCAAAAATTAATGAATAAAAAACGCCCAAAATCAAAATTTTATTTTAAATTTATATCTTGTCAGGCTATTCTTGGTTGGGAATTTAAAGGAATATTCTTCAAACTTAAACAGGAAAAAAACAAAGCAATTGTTGGATTTACTCCAGTGGGCCCCCCTTTTTCAGTCACAATAATTGAGTCTAAAGCATCGTCTTCCAGCATCGCCTGCTCCAGCAGTGGAACCTTCTAAAAAAAGGTCATAAAAGGATCAGGCCCCGTCATTCCAATTTCGCAAACTGGAACTACGTGGTCTGTATTTTTTACTTAACAAAGTTGTCAGCTAAATTAAAGAATGAAAGCGCAAAACAAGCTGTCGACGATATAACGAACCCACATGTAAACATGGCAAGAACATCCTCATTGCTCGGAGCACCAGCCACCGTAGAAGCTATAATAGACAAAGCAATGATCGTCACTAATAGCACTATGGATCTTTGTGTATTTTGTTCTAATGGAATTTCTCTAACCAACAGTCCTGCAATTGGCACAGCTGCAAATGACAATCCCCGTTCGTATACACCTAGACCACCGAAAAATTTAACTGACAGCATTGTTGACGAGAAGATGAGAGGTAACGTTGCGATATTCACCCAGCGATCCCAGGGCCGTTCCCTTCCTTGGAATAAATCTGGAGGACAGGCTAGCGCAGAAAAAGTGCCCAAGCTCCCAGTCAACACTCCTACTGTGCATAAAAAAAGAGGTGAGACATTGTGAGTTTCAGCGAGCAGTGTAGCAGCTAATCCAGCTGCTCCCCCGACAGTTAACAATCCGATTTGCTGCATCCGTGTAATGCTCATTTCCGCTAAATTCTTTCTCCATAATGGCTTTATGATTAAATTCAAATAGGATGGATCACATTCAACGGTACACCAACATTTATTAAAATTATTAATATGCATTAATTTAGCACACTCAAAATGGATAGGATGTAAATGTTCATTATCGATCCTTTCATGGGCAACTGTACGTTGATTTTCGTAGGTATTTTTAATTATCTCCTGACAAAACGTGCAAGCTGTATCACCTAAAACTGCAAGCTCAGCTTCTGTAGGTCTGTATTCGATATATTGTTTAGGTCCATTTACTGCTGACATTTAAAACCTCAAAATTTAGTGATTAATTACACACTAAAAAATATTATTAATCAAACTTTATTTTTAAATCAGGCCCGGAACCAATGTTGTCAACTTAACGATTTATGTCACCCTTACAGGGCTCTAGTTTTTTTTACTATAAACCCAAGCCTCCGCCCGCTAGAGCTCGCTTCAACTTGGGCTGTAATATTCCGCAACTTCGTTGCTTAGCGGCAATCACTTAACTTTAAGCGCTATTAGTGACAAATAAGATGTTGCTAAGTCCCGAAGGGTCTAAATTTTAAAGCCCATTGCGACGAGCGGCAGCGAGGAGCTATGGGTCAGATAGAATGAAACCCCAGGAGCCCGGAGGGCGATTGATGTGGTTCCAATACATAGATAATTTTCGACCGCCCAAGACTGGCCCTCGTCATTGTTCTTGTGTAAATTGAGTTAATTTAGCTACAGTCTCCCTAAATTTATCACAGAAGATGACAATGAACGTTTCTAACTTCTCGACTCAAGAGCTGCAATTTCTAGAGCAAAATTTTGAGGTGTATGATGCAGCAACCGCAAAATCTCACATCGATTTTTCAAAATTACCTCAATCTCAAGTCATAATGATTGGGGAGGTTCATTATTCGAGTTGCATGAAGAATCTTCAACGGCGATTGATGGATATCTTATTTCGAGTCTGGGGGCAAAATGAAAAATGTTGCCTGCTTGTGGAGTGCCTTCCCCGTGGCGAGAAACCGCGTAGAGAAAAGATATCCAGCTGGAAAGACCTTCCAGAAACAGTGACGCTTGAAGGGTCAGACTGCAGAACAAGTCTAAGCGCTGCTGAGTTTGAACATTTAGACTGTCTCTTTAACGAACGTTCCGATATTAGCATGCTGCAGATGGCTGCCTCCAAAGATAGAATATCGAAAGTAGCGGAAATCATTAATCAAGGATTTGTTACTGGAGAAGTCACTGTGAATACAGATATCATAGAAGTCCCAGAAAGCATTTTGAATGAATTAAAAAAAATACCACATTCTTTTGATCATTATGAAACTGAACTACGGCGTATCAAAGACCAAATCAATAATTTCATGCCTCAACAGCCATCTAAGCCTGTGAATTCTAGTGAAGAGATAGAGGCATCCAATAAGGAATTGCAAAATTCTATTATAGATACCATTAAAACTTACCCGCGCATCATTGCTATTTGGGGAGCGATGCATTTTTATCTAGGAGAAGGCATCTGCGAAGCTTTGGGAAAATCAAATATTTCTAATAATATACTCATACCTAATAAGAAAGTACTGGCACAAGCGAGGAAAGAAACTGATTGGCAACTGGGTGAGACTCGAAGTAGGCTTGTTGAGATAGCATCCACAAGAAGCTGTATTGGAATTCAGATCCCAGTACTTTTCAAGAAGTGTTTTCTAAAAGAAATTTACGGGCAAATGTTTTCGAATTTCAAACGGGATAAAGTTTTTAAAATTAAATTTGACGCAACTACGCTATGTGAAAAATTCGCCCATGATTCCGTTTTAGAGGTCCCTGAAAATACTACATTACAATTTTCGGGAATAAACACACTAGATTATATAAAGCTATGTAGCAACATGTGTAACATTGCAGACGGTGATGAAGCTTCGTTTAATACAGTCGTTTCTGCCATTTCAGGGCTTATCCAATCACGAGGGTTGACCATTCAGGAAATATCTAACAAGAACGAACTAATGATAATGACAGATCGTTCCCCAAGAAGACGGATTAGCATTCTGAGCTTTCAAGCATTTAAGATCATTGTCATGTAGAGTGATCGAGGACAGCCCTCATTCATCATTGAAAGGCCCTCGTCACAGGCTGGCCTCGATCACCCAATCATTCAGCAAGATTCTCACAAACACCGTCGTATGCGTAAGCATGGAAAATCATAATCTCAAAATTGAGAGGGCCTAAAATTAAATCAAATATAAAATCTAAAACCAAAGATAAAATCCAAAGGTTTTTATCTTTGTTGACAAATCTAATCTTGCATCTTTCTTCGATCACAGACCCTAATTTTTTGTAATTAACCTTTAAGGCTCCCTCGGCATTATCATAAAATATCGAAAGATCTTTGTCCTTAATGACAATCATCGTATGGCCAAATGCTTCTTGTTTTTCATTTTCTTCCGGTTGTACGAGTCGTAAAACATACTCACCATCCGGAAGTTCATCAACAATAGTTTGTAGACAACCAGGAGTTGACTCAAGTTCAGAAGGCTTAATCGTAGATGTTATTGCAGACAGTTCAATTTGGTGGTAATTTGCAAGAGCTTTCATTTTAAGTTCTTTGAGGAGATCCCTTTCAAAATTCTTACGAGCATCTGATTCAATCGTAATCGTATTGAAAGCGGCCTGTCTTGAGACAAAAGTGATACTGTTGCTTTTATAATAATGTTCAAATGAGAAAATTGTCCTAATACGATCGGAGAGATTTGTTTGAGGCTTTGCAACGTTAATATATCTAGCCAAAAAGTCAAGTGCCATTGCCGTGCAAGTCCCACTTTCATCAAAAGGTTCTAGCTTATAAGCGTCAAAATCAATTGGCCAAGGTTCCATCGCTTTTATTTGCTCAAAGACCGCCCAGGATTTATTTATATCTTGGATAGGATATTTATTTTCGGGTTCATCGCATCTTATAAAGAAATACCCATCGACAAATCGATTTTTGGGCTTGTCAGACAAATCTGCCACTAACGTAAACTTCAGCAACAAAACACATAAAATTACTAGTTTTATTAAACGCACCTCAACCCCATAAAACATTATAAGCACCAAATTATAAGTAATGCTTAATACACTTACAAGACAAATCAAGATTTAAAGAATTAAGGAGCTTACACCTGACATAGCGACCGGCCTTTTTCAAACAGGAATTGATCGGTGCCTGACCCTTTTATTTTGAGGCTACCGTTGGGGGCAAGTGGGGGAAAATTGGGGACATTTTGAAATGAAATATTCTGATCTGCTATAATCCCTCAAAAAACTGGAGCACCTTCATGTCAGCAAGTCCCCTTTCAGATATATGTCCCTCGCATAGACATAGAACCCAATTATTAAATGAAGATTTTAACCTGAACGGACGAATCCTTGATGCCCTTTCGGTTCTATATTACCCTCAAAGCGAAGGAATATTTACAGACTTACAGGTGTTGTTTGAGGGAAATTGTTATTCAATGCCTTACAGATACAAACCAGAAAAAAAATCTTTTGAAGCTTACCTATATCGCATGCGTCATACTAACACATACGAAACATTCGTTAGAATAGGGATAAGCCTTTCACCATATCAATTGAATAACATCCGTTCTACGATTGATGTCTATAACCCTAAAAGAAACACTACCGAACGTTCAGTTAATGATTTCCTCGAACACTTTACTGATCTGAGCCTCCCTCTTTATCTAACCCAACACAATAACACAACCGCAGCCACATATCTCTGCATGCAAAAAAAACTAGGCAACCGCCACATTGGAATTGTAAGGATTGAGACAAAACGAGTAAAAGTGATCAAACACACCGCTGAGACATTGTGTGTTGGTTTAGATTGTTTTGTCTATGTGATGGGTGTAGTTGTATTGATAAGCGCTTCGATTTTGACAATTGCAATTATGGCACGAGTGACTCCAACTAGTTTCGAAGAGATGGAAACACGTGAGCCAAGAATTCCACGCATTTCAAAATATTTAATGTGATTCTTGAATCAAGACAATGCGTGCCCTACGGGAGGCAATGCTGTTTTACAACGAAATGATCGGTGATAGGGGCCGGGCCCCGATCATTCGATTGATATTTTTATTGAAAATCACTTAGAATGCTTTATTCGATACCTATGAATGCAAATCAAAAACAAATTTTTAAATGGTGACAGATGCAACCGGTATTTCAAGCCATTAGAGCTTTTGGCGATTATTTACCTGTTAAAATTCAAAAAATTTCTCCTGGATTGGTTTTGCTAAAAAACCTCCTCTCCCCTTCTGTCCAAGTTGAGCTTGCGAGCAAAATTTTACAACTAGGAGAACGATCTTCTCAAGGGTTCTGGAAAGACCAGGCCGGTCAGAGGACTTTGAATTCGACCCATTATCGCGGAAGAATGTTCGGCCCTATCAGTGATTTTCCTAGTAGCATTCTTGAGTCTTCTCAAAGAGGTCTTCGTATAGCGGCTGCTGAAGACGACAAACTTCAGGAGATTGTACCTACACATTTATTAGCGCTATTCTATCAAACGATCCAAGAAGCACCGACAAATGGTTATATTCCATGGCATCGAGATAATGGAGAAAATGATGGTAGTGGAGACTTTCCCGTAATTTCCTTCACTCTTGGTGATAGTTGTGATTTCCTTATCAACGATAGCAAGCCTATTGTGTCCAAGGGGTTTTCATTAGCAAATCCTTCAAATTTAGCTCACCGGGTTTTGTTCGAATCGGGCGATGTTTTAATTTTCGGCGGACCCAAACGTTATATGTGGCATTCGGTACATAAAATACACAAACAAACAGCACCTGAATATCTACCATTTAACGCGGCCAGAATAAATCTAACGCTGAGATATGCACCGGAGATTATCGGCGAGGAATCTCGTTTTAAGACGGTATCGGCTGATCAAATAAACCCTTATGACAATCCATTTTTTAAATTGTAATTGGAAAGTTGTATGAGAATAACAACTAGAATAATCAACAAAAAATCGAAAAAATAATAATCTAGAAGTGCTCGGGGCCGGGCCTGCATAAGTTGCGTAACTTATAGTCGCTATGCTATCAAAAAAAATAATCGGGGCCGATCACTTTTTGTTACTTTGAGCTTAAGATACGTCCTGAATAGTACAGGTGAACTATCCAACATCCTGAATAGAGATCCAACTTCAATTCCCAGGCTTGTGCAGCGAGTGTTACTGTCACCTAAGCTGCGCACGCTCGCTGAACAGATATTACTAAATTTGTGTACTGAACTGGATTGATTTTTTGAAAGTATTTTTACCGCTTGCGAGATACATCGCCAAGTTACGCAGCTTACGCAGGCCCAACCCCGATCATTGTTGGCCGAGATTAGTTTCAATTTTCTAAAATGCCTTGTGTGCCGAGTTTGATTTGTTGTAAGAACTCATTAAAATTCAATCCGGCGAAAGACTCAATTTTAAAATGCGCATGAGATAAATCTTGTCGTTTCGTGAAGTCGTTAGGAACAGCCACTGTTATACAACCAGCTGTTACCGCTGCAGAAATCCCCGATCTGCTATCTTCAATTGCAATACATTGTCGTGGTTCAAAACCCAGCATTTTTGCAGTTTTCTGATAAACGTAAGGTTTAGGTTTATTTGTACCTTCTGGATCTTTATATTCTTTTAAATCATCAAAACCCGATAGAACAACATCAAAATAATTTTCAATTCGAAGAGCTCTTAAATTTTGTATAATTTCTTCTTTTCTAGATCCAGAGGCGACCGCCAATTTTAACCCAAACTTATCTTTTTCTCGGTGAATATGATGCAAAAATTCAATAGTATGTATAATTGGGGGAATACCATCAATCTGAGATTGATTGTAATACGCTTGTAAATCTTTTAATAACTTTTCCGAACAGTCAAAACCAATTAGATGCACAACAAGTTTTGAAATGGTTAAATCGCAGAAACCTATAAAACTACTAATATATAATTCTTCCGATAATTCATAACCTTGATGTTGAAGAGCGTATCGCCATGCTTGGTAATGAACATGTTCGTTGTGAAGTAAAGTTCCATCGCAATCGAAAATAATAGCTTTAATATCTAAAAATTTATTAGGGACATTGATATTAGTCAAAATCGAATCCATGAAGACACTCCAAATTTGGTGCTTGGGTCTAGCTCATCAAAAAAAACATCAGATCATTGGCTCCTAAATTATAGATTAAAAGGCTAGCTCTACCAGAAGAAATAATCAAGAGAAAAGCGGAATCATATTCACGAGTAAGGTGATTACCGAGACTATTTTGGCATAGGGGAGATGCAACCTATCCACAAGTTGAATGAAAACAGCATCTTTTAGAGGCCTGAGAGTCCAATAGAACCCGAAAATCAAGTCAAAAATCAAACCCATTCTTAAAATATTTAAAAAAAAGTTTGAAATTTAATGAAGGAAGCCATAATTTTTTTTCGGGAATCGTTCAACAGTTCCCACTGAAGACAAAAAATCTCAATTAGGAAATTAAAAAATGTCAGCTACATCCTTCACCATACTCCCAGACTCGTTTGTTCAAGTGAATCAAAGTCCACTTCCAAGGTCATCTCTACTTCACTCAACATTTGAATTGCAATATATTGTTCGAGAGGCCAATGAAAGCGAAATTAAAGTAGTGATTGTATGGGACACAAAATTTGGAGGAAGACGCGCCGCCTATCCTCAAACAGTCCTTACATCTACAATGTTGGTGAGAACCACAACTGCAGAAAAGCAATATCGTGGGATAAGTCTTAATGCTGCGGAATTAGAAAGCTTTAAGGATGGGAGATTTGAGCCAAACTTTAGTTTTCGCTCAAGAGTTCTAATCAAAGATCCTGCACCTACACCCGCTCCCGCCCCGGTAATATCGCCTGCGGCAATCGCTTCCACAATGGAAACCCTGCAAACACAAATTACAAAACTTACTGCGGATGTTGCAACTCTAGGAACGCAACTTCAAAATACCACAGCTGAAAATACTACATTGACGCAACTGCTGCAAACAACACAAGTACAGCTGGATAAGATTACAGCGAGTTTGCGAGTCGCACTTTCAAAATAATCGGAGGATCACATGTCTGCTTCATCTACAAGTTCACAAATTGACTGCTCCCTAATGCCACTTGCAAGGGATTTTAACAAAGAGATGAACATATGCCTTGCAAACAACCCCTTTGTTAACGCTGTGGATGGAGGAGCTTCCTGCGTGACAATAGCTGCTATAGAAGCGCTCCAAAATATGCATAGTAGATGTGTTGCAAAGCCAGGCCCGAAAAATTGCACTCCTTATGGCTATGTAGATGCAGTGATCGAGGAAGTCGATGCAAAAAATCGGATACTAAAAATTGGCTTTGGCAAAGTCAACGACAAAGCAATGGCTGCTGCAGGAATTCCAACTGAAGAAACGATAAAAACATTTCTCGTAGGCGCTGGTGGCTGCCTCATAGGCGGGGCTGCAGGAGCTATCGGTGGTGCTAGAGCGACACCACGCCTCCCTTTATTAGGAGCTAGTTTTGGTGCCGTTGTGGGATGCAGGCGAGGCATCGTCCTTGCTGAGGCTGGGTATGGCCTTTGGAATGTTGTTGTCAAAGCTGGAGATACGTATGATGTCATAGAAAAGACTTTCGACACCCTAAAACGTCATGACGCTGCATGCGGTATTAAGCCCATTCCAGCTTCTTCTACTGCCGTACAAGCGACAACCCGTCCTGCATTTAACGATCGCATTTTTTTCACAAAAATTGCTGGTAAATCGCTCGCCGAGCTACCTCAGTCGCCATTTACTCGCTCGGCATCTACAACTAGCTCACAACAAATTTTGGAGTATCGCCCTCTAGAAAGTATTTCCCGAGCCATAACGCCAATAAAGCAACTGATACCGTTGCCCCCTAGTTTTTCGTCAGGTTCTTCCCAGACTCTAATTTCCTCCGCATCCTTTTCCTGGATTGAGATGGAAGACGCTGCTCAGAAAATCCTCGATGTGGCTGCGGATTTAACTGGTGTCACTGGAGCTGTGGCTCAAACAAAAGAGTTAAAACAACTGTTTGTAACGATTCTGTCAGATCCCGAAAATGCCCCAAAACTTCTATTTCAGCAAGTGATGAAAGAACCGGAACGAATTTTGCAAAAAATTGTGACAACACCCAAGGAGTTCATGGCTAATGGAAAAGCCTTTATGGACGATCCTACTCTTATGGGCGCTTTGAACACAGTTGGAACGATTTATACAATTATTTCGCTTGCAAATGACCTACTTCCCGTTTTGGAAAAAATCACATCTACGGCGTTAAGAGATCCTCTTGCAACACCTGTTGTACTCACAAAGGAAATGAGCAAACTCCTCGTAGGCAAAATATTAGGCGTAGTCAAACTTGCGGAAGCTCTACTAAATAATCCTGTTAAAGCTATTGAGCATCTATATAAGGGGATTGTAAAATCGCCCGAAATGCTGTGCAAAAACGTAAAAAATTTAATGGGAGGAGGGCGAAAAAAGCATAAGCGAAGAAAGCGGCATGCGAGGCAATTGGAACAATACAGACTTCAAGCTGAACAATCTCTTCGCGCAGAGACTACTCTAATAAAGGATGAAATTATTACAGTATTTCCAAGCTGTTACACCACTGCTAAGCATCAATGGATGATTCCGGAGACAAAAACTCCGGAGACCTATTTCTCTGAATTGATCGCGGATTGGAAAGACGCAGTGCATCAGAAGCGTTTTCAAGGGAATTGCGCCGAATTTATTCGAACCGTACATAGCCAGCTTATCGCGGGACATTTTTCGATGACTTCACGGTTAAGCCCTAAAGCACACTCGGCGGAAATGACGGTTCCTGCGATTGTCGCTTATGCGATTATTGGGGTTGCCAAAAGCACGCTAGAATTAGCTTGCGAAATCAAATCATTGGAACGAATAATCGAAGAACATAAACAGAGCGCGCTAAGGTACGGAAAAACGATTGAATCCTATACAGGATCTTTACAAGCATCGGAGTCGTTAACGGCCGGACAGTCAGCTCAGCTAATGGGAGAAGATTTAGCTAATAGCAAAACGAAAGCGCTGGCTCTGGCTCTTTTAGATTAATAAAAGGAACGTTTTACAAAAATCAAGTGCAGAGATTTTTTCTTTTATCTCCGTGCAAATTCTGGATGAATTATTCAAGGATTTTGTCAACCACAACAGAAGGTCATTATCTACGGCATATTCCTTACCTCGGGAATAAAAACGGCCGTGCCTGCATTAGACATAAATGGCACTTATGCCTAATGCAGGCACGGCCGTTTCACTTTTATTTTTTCTTGGGGATTTTTGCCCCCGACTTTCTTGCTTCACTTAAAGCTATCGCTACAGCTTGTTTTTGAGGTTTTCCATGATGCATTTCTGTTCGAATGTTATCGCTGATCGTTTTTTTACTTGTTCCCTTTTTTAAAGGCATAATTTCTCCTACATATTTTTATTAGCAATACCAAGGAGAAATGTTTCTGTCAAATTTGCCAATCTAGCCCGATCATAAGTTCGGGATCAGCGTCTGACCCCTGGGCATTTTTTAAAAAATGCTGGCAATTTAATTTTAAATGGAAATAATCGTTTTGAGGATTACCTGAACTATTCTAGGAGTGAAAAATGAACGTACCGCAAAGTACTTATGTTTGTAAAACAGGTCAAGCCGACGAAAAAAGACTTAATGCACAAGCAGAGTTAACGACAGTCCCTCTTCGAGAAGCCATTAATAAGTGGAAAGAACGTCTTAACAGTGATAAAATCTCGATACTTATAGATTTCGGTTGTGGTGTTGGATCTTCAGTCTACGAACTTAAAAGCCAATTTCCCCATGCAAGTTACATTGGCATAGATCGCTCCCAAGAACAGATCGATGTCGCAAAAAAAGCACATCCCGACGAAACGTTTATGGTTGGTGACCAAAGTTGTGATACAATCCACAGTGAATTACATAAGGCAGATTTAATTTACATGCAATTTGTTGCCATGCATCAAACCAATTTAATTGGTTTTTTTGGAAACATCATCCCACATATGAAGCCTGGTGCACAGCTTTTAATCTTTGAACCCTATTCAGATTTTAATAAAATAGAAAAAGGTATTGACCCTGCTGTCGACAAAACGCAAAAAGCCCGTTTCGAATTAAGTGCTAAAGTAGCCGAAAGTGTAGGGAGAACATATAACGCAGTGACATTATTTCCGAAACTACTAGAAGATTTAGGCATGGCTAATATCGCAGAATACTCTAAAGTGAATATGTGTTTTCGTCTAGAAGATATAGGTGATTCAATACTTATCCCTAATTGGAAAACTGCTAGAGACGGTGAACATTTCCGGAGTTTTATCACTGTAGAGGAAGTGGATTCTCATTGTAAGACTCTTCAGGAAGCAAACGGTGATACAGTCGTTTATATTGGAGACTCGCGGATTATTCTCGCTCAACAACCGCCATATTAAGTAATCGGGGCCGGGACTGCGTATTTGCATTTCGAGCATTCCATTCCATCAATGAATTTAATATAGACATCTAGGGCTGTGAAATTACTATGCATGGACAATGGACTTCATGGACAATGAAGAGGTCTGAAGAGGCCAGGCTTGAAATTTAAGGGGGTGCCAGTCAATAGCCAATGAAAATATTAGCTGTGCTCGGAGCTGGGCCCTCGTCGCGACGTAACCCCTTCCAGGGGTTTCCGCAATGCCCAAGGAACACAACATCCTGATTATTGACAATGGCACCTAAAATTCAGTGGTTAAGCTTCGCGAATCACGTTTTTTGAAGGATCCTTAACAGCCTTATCGTATAACTCTAGCAATACAGCAGATCCCCCAAAAAACAGAGCAAAAGTTAGAACGTTTGACATGACAGGGACAAGTAAAAAATGATAAGTGGCGACAAGGTATAACCCAGGCGCTGCCTCAATCGATCCTCTAAAGAAGTTTTGAATCCCTACATATGCTATTTTACCGGCATCATTACAATTTAAAAATATAGCTTTAACAACCCCAATGATAACGTCTGCAAGACCTAATATAGCTCGTATGCTTCCGGAAACAAGACTGATAAAGGGGGTTTTTCCGCATCCATTCCAAGCTCCCTGAGAGACTCTCCAATAGCGATGTTTACCTTTTTTTAAATGCTTTACAGCGCAGTTATTTTCAATACTTACCCATTCCATGGGCTCTTCGCGAGTAATCAAAGTGTAATAATCTGATGTTGGTGAAAGCACAGAATCTCCTTCATGATGGGTTAAGCTCGAAATTTATGTACTTTAGTAGGTCGTGATATTATTTTAAAACAAAATTTAAGGTTCGCAAAAGGAACCGGAGGAAGGGTTGTCAAATGATCAGGGCCGGGCCTGCGTAAGTTGCGTAACTTATGCTTATATCCAACCCTCTTTACACCAACAGCGGTACATCCGTTCAAAAAACACTCTTCATCTATGGTGTTGAAAAAAATGATCAAGACCGATCACTTTTTGCTTCTTTGAACTTAAGATACTTCCTGAATAGTACAACTGTACTATCCAACATCTTAATTTTTTAAAACATTTTTACCGCTTGCGAGATGTACCCCCAAGTTACGCAGCTTACGCAAGCCCGGCCCCGATCATTTGGTAGCCTAATAACCGAGGGTGTTGCGAACCCAGAACCAAGGTCTTCTTAGGATGTAGTAGAAGAGGGAGACGGATTCACCGTAGAGCACGGCGGAGCCTTTGAGGCCCATTTTAACGTCTTTTGGGGGCGGGTTTTCCCAGGCAGCTTCTGCTATGAAGCTGGGGATTTGTTGTTCGCTCATTGAGGATTCGTTAGCGATGTAGATGACGTGCGCAGGGAAGCTTGTCATCGAGGCTATATTCAGGACGATTTTAACAGTTTTTGCAGGATCAAAGGGGACATTATCACTCTCAGGGATCCATATTTTTATTTTTGTGTTTTCGGGGTTGCTGACGGTCATAATTTTTTCGCCGGTCCTTATAGGTTTTCCACGCCATTGATCGGGGGAGTCAAGGATAACGAGTCCTTTGCTTGGAGATTTTACGAATATTTGTTGATATTGAAATTTCGCCAAGTCTAGGTTAGCTTTTTCTTTATTTTCTCTGGCTTTAAGGATTTTAATTTCATTTTGGAGTTGTTCGTCGGTGATGCCGAGGACAGCGGCTCTTTCGACATCTAATTTCTTTTCCAGGAATGCCATGCTGGCGGACTTGAAAGTATCTTCCCAAGTTTGTTGTTCGTAGACTAAGAGGAGGGTATCTTTGTCAACCCATTCACCGGGTTTTACAACAATTTCTTTAATAATACCGTCTAGAGGGGCGCGGATTAAAAAGGGATCTTGAGGGACGACTTCGCAGGGGGCTACAACTCTTAGAGGAACTCTGATGAGGAAGAGAAGAGCGAGGAGCCCTCCAATAAGCAGAGCGCGACGACCTTTATTTCCAGCGAACCATCTTTTGATGGAAGGCTTGCGAGCCAAGCGACTCCAGGCAATCCCGTAGGCTGGCAGTAAGATTCTATTCAGCAGCATATCAAGTCTTTCTACTGGTAGAGAAAACTGATCCGTGTTCCATCGTTCTAGCAGTAGGCCTAGGACCGGTTTTTTGTCGTAGAGAATAGGCAGCCAGTAGAGTGAAGATTTATTTTCGGATTGAATTTCTTGGAATAGCCCCTTGGATTGATTGGGGATTTGGTCGATCGTTAGGAAAGTGATATTTTCGGGGTGCGATAGACCGCCGATAGCAGCTTCCAGTTTATTGACGAAAGGGACGGAATCAACAACCTCGGTCAGCCCCGAAACAGAAATAAGTTTAGGGGGTATTTGCTCCATATCAAAGAGATATGCGCGGTCGTATTTAAGAAGGTGAATGGTATCGTTAACAATAATAAATTCTAATGAATTCACAGATGTCGTTGCAGAAACTCTAAGGAGAAGCTGGTTGATGATATAAAGGCTCGGGATAATTTCCGGTCCTTGTGGGAAGTCTTGAGAAGTCACATAGCCTCCATTTGATTTACCGATTTGAGGGTGGCGGCGCCTGTCATGCCACCAAGAAATCTGCCTTCACTGTTATCTATTTCGGCTTCAATGGGGATTGTAGAGCTTACCGGATCCATCATTACTCCTATTCTGGTGACCTTTCCGCTTACTTCTTCACCGGTATCTTTAACCTTAATGATCAGTTGGTCACCGATCTGAACACGCCTTAGAACAGTTGAAGGGATCAGGACTTTTGCGCGTAAGATTTTATCGTTAATGACTTCCATGATGGGTTTATTTTTTATGTGCCACTCTTGCAGGGGGTATTCATCTTCTTCGACGTTGAGGAGGACGACTCGTCCATCATAGGGGGCTAGAATTGTAGCATCTGTAAGGTTCTTAAGAGCTATCGTTGCTTCAGCCTCAGCGCTTCCGAGTTGGGCTTTGGCATCGATCAAGTCCATATGTGACGAAATTCCCGATTTAAATAGTCGCTCTTTTGTTGCCATGACACACCGCGCCTTTTGCAGGATTGCTATAGCTCTTTGGTAGGTTGCGCGTAGATTGATGTCATCTAAT
>CAZENM010000031.1:19443-21994 GCA_964513575.1 uncultured bacterium
TTGAATCAGCGGCTCCCCTTTTTGAAAACAATCACCCATTCTTTTGTATATTTTAGTCACTCTGACGTTTATCTCTGTCGACAATAATGTATGGGAAAGAGGTTCTAGAACTGCTGGGTAGATAAGGGGGATATCACGATAGTCTCGATTGTCTAAAACTAAATCATCCGCAGCATTTGTTGAAGTTCCCTTGAGGTTACAAACCGCGTCTACTTTCAGGCTGGGGCTCACCAGCCAACCGGCTCCCAAAAAAAGGACAAAAAATACATTCCTAATGATGTTCATCAATCCCCTGACCCTAAGTTGTTTTGAGTTTTCAAGTAACTAAAATAAAATGGTATTCCGAGGGCGTTATTCACTTGCTCTATTGCCGTTTGAACATCACCGAACGCTTTTAAGGCATCGACTTTTGCTGTTAAGGCTTCCAATCGATAATTTGCTACAAGGTCAAGGGAGCTTAAGTCCCCCACTTCCCATTTGGTTTCCCAAGCTCCGAATAGATCTTCTCTAACCTGCGAGAGCTGCTTTGCAACGCGGTATTGCTCTTGAGCATCGTAGTAGCTAAGATAGGCCAAGTTCAGTTGTGTCAGAATACCCACTGACATAGCAAGTCTGTTTAAGCGAGTCACAGAAGCATCTGTGGAATTTGCCAAGATCATTTGGAAATTTGCAGGGGCGGATAAAAGATTCCACGCCACGCGCAGTCCGCCTACCATCCATCTGTGATAAATCAGATATAAATTGCTGTCGTAATTATAGCTTGTAAATGGGGCTAGGCCGGGTAAAAGCTGCAAGAGGGAGGTGTAGGCCTCTTGTATTTTAACTCGCTCTTCAGCATCTAATCCAAACAGTTCGGGTCGATTCGCCAGCGCCAATTCAGCAAGACCGCAGGGATCGGGCAGAATGTAGTCATAATCAGAGAAATCTTCCTCTGCCAATTTAAAGCAGGCATCGGGAAAGCCCATCAATCGCGCTAACTGATACATCGCATCGAGGTAGTTTCGCTCATAGAGTTGATATTGCGCTTGGATTCGCAACAACATCGCTTGGTATTGCAGAGCGACCTCTTTAGACATTACCTGGTCTTCGATTTGAGAATTCAAGCTATCGATAAACCAGGTAGTCTGGCCGAGAACATCTCCGGTTTGCTTTAAGCCCTCTTGTGCCACTCTTGCTTTCCAGTATTGCGTGACAGTATTAGTGATTAAAATTTGGCAGGCTCGCTGATACTCAGCCTCACGCATGATCGATTTATTTGCTTCTTGCCGAGCTCTAAAATAGGAAATGCCAAAATCAAGAAGGTTGTATGTCAATGTAAAATCATACCGACAGATATGTTGTTCTTGGCTAATGCTGGGTGGTGCCGGAGGAACTGACGGCTCCAATGATTCGGAAAACATCCCGGTATTTGTGGTTCTTCCACTTAATTCGCTATTAAATGCTAGCCCGGGAAGCATCTTAAGTCGAGAGCCATTGACAACCTCATACTGATATTCGCATTGCCGAGCGCGGACCATCAGATCAAGATTCTGATCCAAAGCTAATCTGACAACATCTTCCAAGGTAAGGGGGTGGGATGGAATATCTTCAAAGGAGCGGCTTAAAAAATCCCATTCTTTAGGCAAATTTTCCAACCGTTTTACTTCGGGATCGGGAATAAGCTTCATGCAACTAGTTGAAAAAACGGTCAAAAACATAGTCAAACAGAATAAGCGAGCCAATGATTTAAACTGGGTGTGCGTGATCAGTAAGTTCAAGTGTTAACAACCCTCATAAAAAGCCCTCCCCGAAGTAGCTGTGAAAAAATTAGAATCCTTTTGATTTCGATAGAGATTTTTTAGGGTTTTCATTCAAATGACCCCGTTCACAACGCTGACATCCGTTATGAGCGGGGGCATTTGAATGAAAAGACAAAAAAGATCGGCGAAAGCAAACCGGATCTCTATTTTTTCACAGCCTCAAAGAAGGAGGAGTATCAATAAATAACTTGAAACATAATGAACCCTTAAATAATTGTCATGTACTATCGGCATCAAAATACAAAACGGTCACGTCTGTGGAAATAATCAACTTTCGGCAAGATCTTCGGCTCTATCCCGGTCCCCGGGATTTTGATGGCTCCCCTACACATAATCTTTATGACCCCATATCAGGACACTATTACAAATTCAGCTGGGTAGAAGCGATCATCTACCAAAAGACTCGTGGTGTCACCACTTTTGAGGAGCTCGTTAATAAGATTCAGCTGGAAACCACGATACGAATCGGGATAGAAGACGTGCAGTTTTTTTTCCTTCAGGCTGCTCAATTGGGTTTATTGAATACACCCAAGAGCAGTGAAGAAATTTTAGAGAAGTATAACAAAACCAAAAGCACCCCTCTGTGGTGGTTCGTCCAAAATTATCTTTACCTTAGAATTCCGCTTTTCAAGCCTGATGCTTTTTTAGATAAAACGCTTCCCTACGCTCGGGTCCTTTGGTCGAATAAAGCCATGTTCCTTTATTTGATCACAACACTCATAGGCTTGGTTCTTGTGTTAGGAAGATTTGAT
>CAZENM010000032.1:0-21783 GCA_964513575.1 uncultured bacterium
TTGCTGCTAGCGGCAGCAGAGCTGGAAGCGGCATTCCCGGCGATGATCTCGCGAATTTCTTCGGCGAAATTGGTCATGAATTTGCCCGAATCTTTTTCTTGCACAGGACTCCATGTGCCCATTTGGTCACTAAGCCAGTCTGTAATTTTTTCTCTGAATGAATTAGAATTCTCACCTTTGATTTTGTCTTGGATTGCGTCGATGATAGAGTTTACGTTGTAGTCTTCAAAGAAAAGACGCAGATATCTGTCTTTGTCCAAGGGAGTAGCAAGCTGTTCAATCACGTTTTTCGTTCCAGGGATGGCTAGGGTTTCTCCCAAGCATCCCATGTAATTGGAAAATTGATGAGTGTCATGGCCGAGGTGCAATTGAATGTGTCTTTCAGCGATTTCTTTTCTTTTTTGCGCTAGGACGTCGACTAAAGTTTCTCCAAGTGTTTTTTCGAGGTTGGTGCTGTTGTCACTAAAGTGGGTGTTATAGACTGTCATCGCCTCACCCATGTAACGCCCTCCACAGTGGCCGCCGGCTATGGCTAGGTCAATGGCAATCCGGGCGCGATCTTCCATAATATTATTAAATTGGTTCAACTGCTCGGCGGTGTAGAGGTTGGTATCTTCGCCATTACGTTGCCTAAAAGCAATCAGCTTTTGCTCCATTTTGTGAATAGACAAGCGTGTAGCATCTTCGATTTGTTTATAAAATGCCATGAGTCGAGGGGTGTCATAGGCGGGTGGGGTTCCTAGATAAGCTTCTCTAGTATTAATTCGACGAATAAATGAAGCAAGATCTGTTTCTAGCTCAGCACGAGTAAAGATTTTAGAATGTTCCTGTCGGCTTCCAGGTGCCATGTAACCTGGCTCATTTGGGTGATCAAAATTAATTTCGTCTAAAATAGTTCTTAAATAATCGACTGTGATGTTTGCTGGAACAACGCTGGCATCTAATTCGAGATCATCCGTTCTGATGTGGGAGAGATTAATTTCTCCATTCGCATAACCACTTAATTCGGATCCAGTCGTTCGCGGCGCAATTTTTTCTAGCCAGAGTCGGCCGGTGGTTGTTGTCAAACACCACGCCATTCCTAAGATCCAAACACCTATTTTCAAAATAATTAAGGGGACATTTCGCGAAGGTCTATAATTTGTTAAAGGACCGTGGATCCCCAATACGATGTGTTTAAATGAGACACCGCTGTATTGACCTGTTACATAGAATGATTTGCCAAGAGCAATAAAGAAGCACCCTACACATTTAAAACTGAAAGCGGTGGCATTATAAATTTTTCGGATGCAAGATCTATTTGCCTCAGTGTTATTTTCCGGAGCGTATTGATTCAAATCTACTGTGAATGCCGGGTGTTTAATTAGGGTGATGTTTGACATGTAAATAAATCCGTGAATTTAGTGTTTTATGTAATGTGTTAAATAACAAGAGATTATTATAAGTTATCTCGAAGATAAAATCAAGTGGTATTAATGAAATGTTTGAAGATTTTAGTGAATAGGACTAACTCGAATTTACGAAATAAAACATCGCGCCGTTTATTATTGATCTTGTCTATATCGAGGATTGGTCTCAATGGTGTCAACTTAATGGTTTATGCCGCCCTTACAGGGCTCTGGGTAAAGGATGACCAGGTGGAGCACCTTACGGGTTGTTGAAGAGTGAGCATTCAGGGCCTCCGGTGTATATAGACTCCGCACGTGGTATGCAGCGTGGAGTTTATACTATTCCTAATTCCTACCGGTATTAGTAAATAATGAACGAAGTGTAGCACATGCTTTAGCTTGTGTGGACCGTTAAGCCTTGATGATTCCCCACAAGCTAAAGCATGTGCCACGAAAGCATTGGTTGAGTTTGAAAAAAAACCTTCTTGACTCATAGAGCGGTCGAAAATTAGAATCCTAGTTGGGACAGATCAGGTAAGCCCATGCCACCTGGCAGGCCGGGTGTTGGTTGTTGAGCTGCGAGTTGTTTGTTGGCGTCTTTTAGGGCGGCTCTGACTAAATCTTCTAGTCCTTCAATGTCTTCTTTGTCGACACATTCGGGTTTGATTTTTACTTGAAGCACTTCATGTTCGCCATTCATTCTAACTGTGACTAAACCGTTGCCGGCTGATCCGGTGACTTCGGTTTTTTTTATTGTTTCTTGCATATTCATCAGTTGACTTTGGAATTCTTTTGCCTGTTTTTTTCGCTTTGAAAAGCCTGATCCCATGGGTGACCTCACATTTAGGGTGTTTTACGTTGGATGGATCCTTCGAGTTCCACAGCGGCAAATTGAAGGAGGGTGTCATAGCGACTATTGCTTTCTACCGCAATTTTCGGGGCCTCCTTAGGAGGTTCCTTCGGTGCGGGTGCGGGTTTTTCGACTACAGTTTTTGGCGGGGGAGTGGAAGCTGGTTTTGGGATCGGAGTTTTTTGAACAGGAGTTAGCGGGGTTGGCGCGGGCGTTGGAGTGAGTGCAGGTGGAGATATTGCTTTTTCGATTGCTTGGGGAGGTGATGAAAAAGATTGCGGCGCTTGTGAAATAGCTGTTGTGACCGTAGGAGACGCTGGATTTGCGTTCAGTTTGTTTTCTAGTTCAATTAATTTGCGTACTAAGACATCCACCGGAATTCTGTAGTGGCTGCGCATCACTTTTAACAATATGGATTCAAGGCCTACGCGCAGCGATGGCATTAACCTGATTTGCCCTTGGGCATTGACAAGGTATTCCAGAAGGTCTAAGCATTGTTCTTGGGAATAAAGTTTAGCGGACTCCACGTATTGGATTCTGTCGGACTCCGACAGATTTAGGAGTCTTGATTCGACACCAAGTTGTTTGACCAATAAGATTGTTCTAAAATGTTCCGTTAAGCTTTCGGTGAAGTGTAATAGGTCTTTTCCTTCGGAAAAGAGCGTGTTGACGAGTTCAAAAGCAAAGGAAAGTCGCCCTTCTTTACCCGCCTTATCCAGCTCAAAAAATGATTCTTTTGGCATCATCCCCAGAATGGAGCGAGCAGCTTCGATAGTCAAATCTCCCTGGTGGAAGGCAAGCATTTGATCGTAGATAGATTCGGCATCGCGCAGGCCGCCTTCGGCGCGTTGAGCGATAAGCTCTAGGACATCATCGGTGGTTTGAATCTGTTGGTCTAGAGTGATTTTTTGCAGTTTTTCGACGATTTTTTCTGCCGGTATTCTGTTTAGGTTAAATCTTTGACATCGGCTGAGAATAGTTGGAAGGACTTTATGTGGTTCTGTGGTGGCAAAGAAGAATAAGACTTTTTCGGGGGGCTCTTCCAAAGTTTTTAAAAGGGCGTTAAACGCCTCTTTTGTCAACATGTGCACTTCATCGATGATATAGATTTTATAATGACCGTGAGTCGTTGTGTAGCCGACGTTTTCATTGATTTGGCGTATGTCATCGATTCCGCGGTGAGAGGCTCCATCGATTTCAAGGACATCGAGGGAGCTACCTCCGGTGATTTCCTTGCAAGAAGGACAGTGATTGCAAGGTTCGAGATCGGCGCCGGGATTTTGGCAGTTCAAAGCTTTCGCGAACACTCGGGCGAGCGTTGTTTTTCCTGTTCCTCTCGAACCGCAAAAAAGATAGGCATGGGCAAGACGCTTGTGTTTAATCGCATTTTTCAGCGTTGTCACAATAGCTTCTTGTCCTAATACCTCTGAAAAGGTTTGCGGACGGTATTTACGGGCGATAACTTTGTACTCTGACATGAAGACTCGCGATGATGTTGCAGGAATGTAAGAATCTCAAACTTCCCGCTACTTGTCAACGAAAAGTATTCTACAGGAAAAAGTCTAGTTGAGGCTCCACGCCTGGAGTTACTAAATATTTACTGAAGTCTTCAACCCCACGGCTTCTAAGGAAATCTTCATCCACTAAAAATTGTCCGGTCAAGTCTTTTGATGATGTTGTAACAATCCCATAGGCCGCGTCCGCGACAATTTCGGGTTTTCTCGAGTGCTTAAGAAGGTTTTCGGTAAATGCTTTGTCGGGAGAGATAGCTCCTAACGCGGCGGTTTCAATGACGGTTTTAGGCCAGAGGGCGTTCACCGCGATATTATCTTTTTTAAATTCTCCGGACATCCCAACGACGCACATGCTCATTCCAAATTTTGCAATGGTATAGGCTGTGTGGTTTTTGAACCATCGGGTTTCGAAGGATAGGGGAGGGGAAAGCATCAGAATATGGGGGTTTTCGCTGTTCTTTAGATGAGGAATACACGCTTGTGAACATAAAAATGTGCCTCGAGTGTTGATATCCTGCATCAGATCATAGCGCTTCATGGGGGTTTCGCAGGTTTTGGCAAGGAAAATTGCGCTGGCGTTATTCACTAGGATATCGACACCGCCAAATCGCTCGACGGTTTTTCGAACCCCTTCTAGTACTTGCTCTTCTTCCCGAATGTCAACTTGCAGCGGCAGGGCGTGGCCTCCAGCGCGTTCAATCTCTTCAGCGGCTGTGAAAATAGTACCGGGAAGTTTTGGATTAGGAACGGTGGTTTTGGCGAAGATAGCGATATTTGCCCCATCAGCAGCAGCTCTTAGAGCAATAGCGAGGCCGATTCCGCGGCTTGCCCCGGTGATAATTAGAGTTTTTCCTTTAAGTGAGGTCATACAGCTCCTTTCATGACATTCCATGAGTGTTGAACAATTGTTTCTAAGTCACAGTATTGGGGACGCCAGTCTAGTTCTTTTTCTGCTTTTTTGCCTGAGGCTATCAAAAATGCCGGGTCGCCCTGTCGTCGAGCGCCAATGGTGTAATCAACTTTTTGACCGGTGACTTTTTCGATAGTCGTGATCACATCCAAAACTGAAAAAGCCTTGCCTATTCCTAGGTTGTAACATCCGCCTGCTTTACCTTCTATCAATTTATCCATTGCCTTTAGATGCGCGGTTGCGAGGTCATCGATGTGAATATAATCTCTGCCGCAGGTTCCATCGGGGGTCGGGTAGTCGTTACCGAAAACTGTTGTTTGCCGTTTATCTTGAATATTATTCAGGATAATCGGAATAAGGTTGTTTTCTTTTCTTTTACAGTAGGGAATGAGGTTGTCTGGATCGCCGCCCGCTGCGTTGAAATACCTGAGGCAGCAGCTGTCCAGCCCGAAGGCGTGATGATAGTCCGCAAGAATCTGCTCCACCATCCATTTTGTTCTGCCATAGGGGTTGATGGGTTTAGGCGCTTGCTCTTCGGTAATCGGATTGTGGTCGGGAATACCATAGACCGCGGCGGAGGAGGAGAACACAAGATGATTTACATGATGTTTTTTCATCGCGTTCAGCAGCGTTAAAGTTTTAACGATATTGTGTTGGTAATAGAGATCCGGGTGAGAGACAGATTCCCCCACATCGAGCAGTGCCGCAAAATGAAGCACTCCTGAAAAAGTATTTTTTTTAAAAAGTAAATCGAGGAGCTCAGCGTCGCCAAAATCCCCAAGAACAAAATCCCCCGCCAGCACTCGTTTGCGTAAACCGCGGCTCAGGTCATCTAAAACGACTGTTTCGTGGCCGGCCATCTGAAAAACTTTCGTAACTTGAGCTCCGATAAAGCCCGCGCCACCGATGATTAGAAATTTTTTTGTCATTTTTTACTCACTTTCGTAAGAACGATTGTTGCCAGAATTGTGATTTTTGGGAACAATGAAATCAAATAGGAAACATTGACAAATGAACGATACCTCCAGCGACCTTGAGAATTATCACGAATTGAAGTTTTCCCGAGAGCAGGGTTTTTTTGACAAAAACCCAGTGATTAGATGGGCTATTGGGCTGGGCTTTGCCCTTTGCTTGTTTTTATTTCTTCATTTCCGTGAAGTGAAGGTAGAAGTTCTAGAGCTTAATTCTATCGCTCCAAGCTATGTTGTCACACAGGTGGATATCGATTATTTCGATGAAGAAGCCACTATAATCCTAAGACAAGAAGCCGTAAAGAATGTAGCGAAAATCTACCAACTCTCCGATAAGGTGATTCGCCAACGTCGTAATGAATTCGAGAATTTTCTCATCTACTCCGACGATTGGCGCAAACCGGATGAAGGCGGAGCTTTTAGTGCTTTGTATGCCGGGGTTGATCAAATTATTAAAGCTTTGACAAATGTCCGCTTTACCGACCCAAGAACTTTACAGCAAATTGGAGACGCCGGTTTTCCGACCAAAAACTTTCAGGTCTATACTCCAGGGGATACCTCTGTGGAGGTCACGCTGCCTCCTCAAATTTGGGATGTCTTCAAGCGGGCAATTTCGGAGTCTCCGGATAAAATCGCGGAACAATCGCTGAATTTCGTCTTAGCATTTTTCCAGAGTAAGAAATGGACCATCGAGGAAGATCAAAATTTTGAGCGAAATCTTAGAAAAAAAATTCAATCTAAAGTTCCTGATAAATACAGCCATCTTAGCGCAGGAAGTCGAATTATTGACCAAGGAGAGCGGGTTTCGACGAGAAACGTCGCGATGCTCCAGGCAATGCAAAAAGCATTAAATGACCAGCGAAGCCTTTGGCATCCTCTGACGCTGCTTGGCAGTTTTTTGCTCGCGCTCATTCTAACGGCGATCTGCGCCGAGTACCTAAGGTATAATCAGCCCCTTATTATGGCCTCTAATCGCAAATTGTTTTTGTTGGTCACTGTGGTGGTTCTCACAATGAGTATCGCCAAAATGACTGAATTTTTCCTCCTCTCCAGCAAAAGTAATCCGATTGATTTAGTTCACTATCCGCTATTCGTCCCGTTTGCGGCTATTTTAATTGGTAGTTTACTGAACACGAGTGTGGCAACCTTTGCGAGTGGTTTCTTAGCGATCATTTTGTCAATTGCGCTCGTTTTCGATCCTCAGGGTCTGCTTATCCTAAACCTTGCAGCTGCAATCGTCGCGATTTTAAGCACCCGCTCCTTACGTCGAAGAAAAGAAATATTCATTCTTTGCGGAAAGGCTTGGATCGCTGCTGTGGTGATCTTGCTAGCCCTTCATTTATATAGAAATACATTTACGGTGGGCGGATTCCTCTCGGATACATTGATCAGTTCCGTCTGCATGCTATTGACTGCTGTGCTCGTTGTGGGATTGCTTCCTATGCTGGAATCCGGTTTTAAAATCATGACAGATGTCACGATGATGGGGTATATGGATCCCAATAATGATGTCCTCCGTCGATTGACAATAGAGGCCCCGGGAACCTACCAGCATTCGGTTGTTGTGGGGAATTTAGCAGAGGCCGCCGCGCTAGCTATTGGCGCAAACGGATTGTTTTGCCGGGTTTCCACCCTTTACCACGATATAGGTAAGATGGTAACGCCCCAGTACTTCACCGAGAATCAGCAAGGCGGGATGAATATCCACCAGCTGCTGACTCCCAGAGAGTCCGCGCACGTCATTATTGCACACGTTAGCGAAGGTGTTGCTATTGCCCGCAAAGCCGGTTTACCTGAAAAATTTCTCAATATTATAAAGGAACACCACGGAACGACGCTTACTTATTTTTTCTACCGCAAGGAATTAGAAAAAATGGGAGGGGATAGTAAGCAGGTTGATGAGGCTGATTTCCGCTATTCCGGACCCACTCCGCGCAGCAAAGAATCTGCAATTATTATGATTGCAGACTCTCTGGAAGCGGCTTCAAGGTCGTTGGAGAAAATTAATGAAGAGACCCTAATGGAGCTTGCGAATCATTTAGTGCGAGATAAAATGGATGATGGTCAGTTTGATAATTGTTTATTGACTTTCGAGGAGCTCGCAATCATTAAAAAAACTCTTGTAAAGACACTTTTAGCCTACGGTCACTCCCGGGTTAAGTATCCGAAAAGGGAAGTTAAACCGGAGGATTCAGAAACTCCCCCGAGTTTTGAAGCTTGACCACACACGATTTATCAGATATACTATTGCCTTATGACAACATTTTCACAGTTCCCCTTAGATGAAGCGATTTTAAAGTCGCTCGACAAAATGGGCTATAAAGAGCCATCACCCATACAACAATATGCAATTCCTCCTATCCTCGCAGGAAAAGATCTGATTGCTCTAGCCCAAACAGGCTCAGGAAAAACCGCAGCCTGCGCGATTCCTATTTGTCAAATCGTAGACACGACAATCCCTTCTGTCCAAGCGCTTATTCTAGTTCCGACTCGAGAGCTTGCGGTGCAGTACGCAACCGAGACCCAGAAAGTGGGTAAAGCAAAAGGTGTGCGTGTTTTTGCAATGTTAGGCGGAGAAAGCGCCGATCTGCAGCGTTCGAAACTCGAGCATGGAGTGCACGTGTTGACGGCAACGCCGGGGAGACTCATTGACTTCATCTATTCCAGATCGATCGACCTTACTCACGTAAAGACGATTATTTTGGACGAGGCGGACGAAATGCTAAGCATGGGATTTCATGATGATCTAGACTTTATCATTCAATGCTTGGTACAAGAGCACCAAACGTTGCTTTTTTCTGCGACAATGCCGAAGCAAATTACTGAAATTGCGAAAAAATACATGCGCGATCCGGTTGAAGTGGTCTTGAATAAAGAGCAGACCAGCCCCTCACGCCTAGAGCACCATTTTATGCACTGTCCCCATTATCAGAGGGACGAGGCATTAATCAAGCTTATTTCAGATGAAAAACCTCATCAAGCAATCGTTTTCTGTCACTCCAGACACCAAGTAGAAAAAGTTTGCCAAGTGTTAAAAAAAGACTTCGACGGAATTGATTTTTTACATGCCGGACTGACCCAAGATGTTCGTTCTATCGTTACTAATAAATTTCGTTCAGGGCGGGTTCGCATCTTAGTGGCTACCGATATTGCCGCTAGGGGATTGGACTTTTCGAACGTGACCCACGTCTTTATTTATGAGCTTTCCAATGATCCTGAGGTTTATGTTCATAGATCAGGACGGACAGGAAGATTCGACAAAGCAGGTAAAGTGATAACGCTGGTAACACAGCGGGAGCTTAATAAGCTTCCTCAGATTATGAAGCTGGTGAACATCGAACCTAAGTGGATCGGGAACCCCCCTGTCGGTAAGTAACAGTTACCGCAGATCTCGTTTAAAACGACATCTGTGGTAAAAGCACCCTGCATTCTCCGGCACCGCACTTCGTGGGTGCGATATCTTTTTTGCGTTAATTTTGTTTTTAGATGGCGTACTCGACAGCTTTCTTCTCGCGGATCACCATAACTTTAATCTTTCCGGGATAACTCAGCTCTTTTTCTATTCGTTTTGTGAGATCCCTAGCCAATAAAATTGTCCCTTCGTCATCAATCAATTCGGGCTCAACGATGACTCGGATTTCCCTACCGGCTTGCAGGGCAAAAGCTTTTTCTACTCCGGGGAATTCGTAGGCAATTTGTTCCAGTTTTTTAAGTCTTTTGACGTACTCCTCTAGGGCTTCAATTCTAGCGCCCGGGCGTGATGCTGAGATCGCGTCGGCTGCGCTGCATAAGCTTGCTTCAATAGAGGTGGGTTCGATTTCAAAGTGGTGGCAGCCGATACCGTTGGCGACTTCTTTGGTTTCGCCGTATCGAAGAGCCAGGTCTTGTCCGATTAAGGCGTGGGTACCTTCCATTTCATGACTCACAGCCTTGCCCATATCGTGCAGAAGACCGATCCGTTTTGCTAGGGCGCTATCGATTCCTAGTTCTTGCGCCATCATGCCCATGAGGTGAGAGACTTCTAAAGAGTGCTCTAAGACATTTTGGCCGTAGCTTGTGCGGAATTTTAATTTTCCAAGAAGGATTAATATTTCGGGGTGGATGTCTACGCAACCAGCTCTAAGAGCTGCGTCTTCACCGTACTGCTTGACCATTTTTTGGGTGTTGATCTGTGCTTTTTCTACCGCTTCCTCGATCCTTGTAAGGTGGATTCTTCCATCCGAAATTAGATCGTTTAACGTGAGTTTAGCGACATGCAATCGTATGGGATCGTACCCGGACAGAACAACAGCTCCGGGGGTGTCATCGACGATGAAGTTGACTCCGGTTAGTTTTTCTAACGCTCGAATGTTTCTTCCTTCTCTACCGATGATGCGTCCTTTCAGTTCTTCGGAAGGGAGGGCGACGGTATTAATAGTACATTCAGAGGTGCAGGGAACGGCCATTCTTTGGATGGCCGTGGCGATGATTTTAGCGGCGTTTTTTTCAGCTTCTTCTTCAGCTTCTTTCTTCATTCGGCGTGTGTAGTTAGCCACTTCAGTTTTAATATCGGATTGGACTGAGGTTAGAAGTTGTTGTTTGGCTTCCGCAGTGGTTAAGCCTGCCACCTTTTCAAATTTTTCATTCAAGGATGTCTTTATCGAGGCAACATCAATTTTCTCTGTTTCGAACTGTTCTTTTCTGGCGATAAGAAGGTTTTCACGTTTTTCTAAGTCAGAGATTTTTTTCTCGACCAAGTTTAAACGAGCCTCGGCTTTGTCCTCTCTTTGTTGAAGTCGGTCTTCTTCTTTTGCGATTTTTTTTCTTTCAGAGGAAGAAAGGAGATCCAGTTCTTTTTGGTGGTCCAACGCTTTTTGTTTAAGCGTTAATTCATGTTGGCGTATCAGGTTATCGCATTCCAGTTGAGCATCGGAGAGAATTCGGCCGGCTAATTGTTTTGCTTCTCTTTTTTTAAGAAAAAAATGAAGCCAATAGCTTCCTAACCCGAGGGCGATGCCGATGAAAAATGTTAGAATATAAGGGGAGAGGGTATCAAGTGTCCAAGTCGAAAGTTCCATGAATTAAAGACTACTCCTTACTTTTCTGAGGGGGATTTTTTAGATTTGCGATCGTCATCCTTAGGAAAGACGGTAATTTTAACTTTTTCTACAGAGCGGTCTGTGGAGCGATAAATTTCTAATTCAAAGTCATCTTGGTGGATAATAAATCCTTTGGGCGGAATAGAACCGCTTTCGTGGAAGATATAGCCACCGATGGTATCATAGTCTCCTTCCTGAGGAATCTTGATATGCAACTCCTCTTCAGCATCAAAAATGCTCATCCGAGCGTCAACAATCCAAGAGCCGTCTTCTTGGAGAACCATTTCTTTTTCTTCGCTTTCATCGTATTCATCAAAAATGTCACCAACGATTTCTTCTAAAATATCCTCGATGGTGATAATGCCTTCCGTGCCGCCATACTCGTCTACAACGATTGCTAAGTGCATTTTTTTCTTTCTAAATTCATGAAGCAAAACAGAGATTTTTTTTGTTTCAGGAGTGTAGATGACCGGTTTTTGGATCGATTCGACAGCGGCATCCAAAAGTGTTGGGTTGTCGGTACGAATCGACTCTTCATAAATCGCTAAGATGTCCTTGTACATTAAGACACCTGTAATCTGATCAACGGTTTCATCGAATACCGGAACACGGCTATAGCCCTGCTCTTCAAGCGAAGCGGTGGCTTCACGGATAGTAGTCTCGTTAGACAAGCTAAAGACTTCTACTCTGGGAACCATGACTTCGCGCACAATTCGGTGACGAAAACTGAAGACGGATTCTATGAGTTTTTTGTCCTGAAGGTTAATTTCAGGGCCGATTTGAGCATCTTGAATAAGCTGGATAAGTTCCTGTTTTACTTGGCCGGATGCTTCCTGAACGTTATCCAAGGAAATAGTATGCATGAAGTTTTCAGAGATTTTGAAAAACAGGGAAGTAAAGGGAAAGCAAAGAATAAGAAAAAAGGAGCTCAGCGGCGCGCAAAAGCGCAAAGAAGCTTCTGCATGTTTTGTGCCCAGCAGACGGGGGATGTAGTCACCAAAAATAAAAGAAGCCGTAAACAAAATGAGAAATGAAAGAATTAAACTAGCTGTTGTCTGAGCAAACTCATTAATGGTGAGTGCTCCAAAAACAGCAAAACAGATGCGGGTCAGATTCTGAGCGGTAATGCAAGAGAAGAAAATGCCTTCAAATTCATGAGTGGGAAAAAAAAACAGGTGTAACGGGCGATAAAAAAAGCGTGAACCAAGTTCTTTGAATAGCTTTTTGGAATCTCTTTTATGGATTTTTCTTAAAGCGCTGATCAGAGCGGTTAACGAAAAATTTCCTAATAAAAAAAATAATGCGCAAAGCAAAGAAACGGAAGAAAATTGAGCAACGAACAAGGAGATCCGCCCAGTTGTTAAATGAGCTTAAGCAGTCTAAGGTAGCCCATGTGATACGCTTCTCTTTTCCTCATTTGCCTGCGGCTAAGAGGGTCCACATCATCATACCCACACAAATGCAACAATCCGTGTACGACGTAGAGTGCAAGCTCATCAATATAATTTATTTTATTTTCAGACGCATAATCCGATGCCACCTGTGGGCAAACGAATACTTCGCCAAGATATTTATACCCTTTTCCGTCGTCGCTATCAATAGGAAAGGAGATACAATCAGTGGGGGAGGGATCCCCGAAAAACTCTAAGTGCATCGTTCTCATGTTTTTATCTGAGATAAATGAGACCGAAACTTCTTGGCACTCGACCGCTTCCAACTTTAAAAAAGCTTTAATAACTTGGGTGATTATAGCTTTTGGGATTGGAAAATCCCTTTGATTATTTTGGACTGCGACGATCATGCGAGTTTTTCCTGGGGGTGTGCTCTTGTGCCCTAGTATTTTTTTTGTGGCCGTTTAAGTGCCGTATTTGTCCAACGCCGAAAGCCACTACATGAAGTAGGGCTTGGGCTTAGGCTTTGGCGCAGCCGTAAAAAAATACTAGGGCGAGGAAGATTACTCTGGAATCGGAGTCTTAGGAAGTCCGGTAACGGAGAGATTCTTTTCTGAATCCCAACGGCCGAGTTTCTTAAGAACGTCAATTCTTTCGTAACGTTTTAATACATTGCGCTTTGTAGTGCCTTTGTTAGCTTTTCCAAAGCTAGAGTGTCTAGACATAATGGATCCTAATTGCTGGTGTTTTATATTTTAGGGATAAACATTTTTGCTGAGAGTTCCCCCTCAACAGCATTGGGATGTTCTTTGTAACCTTTGGAGAGGTTGTCTTTTCTTGGGCCTGTAGAAACAAAAGGTCCACGGTGTTTACGCGGGGATCTTGCGCGTCGTTCAGCTTGCTTGCCGATTCTTGTCATGATAAATTCTCCTGAAAAATATCCCGAATTATAACTATTTCAACTCTATCTTGCAAGTGAATTCCAAAACATAGACAATCTTTACTGAAAATTTACACAGGTTTTGTAGAATAAAGGTATGAACAAAGGCATCTTTCAGTCAGGCTCGTGCGGATCTTGCGAAAAACATTCGGATGTTTTTCATCACATCCGCTTTGCCCACAGCCCTAGGGCAGCGGTACCTCATAAATCCATTGAAATTCCGAAACCATTGCTGACCTTGGAAGATTATAAGGAAGCAGAAACTAAGCTGGAAAAACGTCTGCTGAATGAAGGGTATGCCTCTTCTCAGTCCGGCGTTCAGAAGTTTGCTAGAGCGTTAAAGTTATTGTTTTTCGTCCTTTTCTTCCTCCCTTTTTACATTACTATCCAGCTTCCGCTAACGCTGATTTCCGGCTTGTTTTCTTTACTTAGATACGTCGCAGTCTCCCTGATCACACCATTAATCGCGCCTGTCAAAGGGGTTTTAACATTCTTTAGTGGGTGGAAATTCTCGGTAAATTTCCCATCATGGATCACTTTGCCGAGTTTAAAAAAAACAAAAGAAACAGACCTAAAAAATAAAGAAAAAACCTCTAAAAAGAGTTGGAGATTTGATTTTCGCTTTTGGAAAAATTGGCAGCTACCCAGCTGGAATTTTAGTTTTAAGCAGTTGCGCCTTCCAAAATTTTCATTTTTAAATTTTTCGAGCATTTCAATTCCAAAGTGGAGTTGGGATTTTAAAAAATGGATCCCTTCCCGTCCCTTCCTGACAAGGTTTTCCTTTCGCCTACCCAACATTAACTGGAGTTTTTGTGTTTCGATCCCAAAGATCCCTAAGATTAATTTATGGCGACCTAAGCTTCCTAAACTTCCTGTGTGGTTGAGTCTTCATATTCTGAGGAAAAAGATCGCAATCAAAACATTAAACTGGGATTTAGCCCCCTTTTTTCTGAAATTATGGAATAAGATTCCTCGGCTTCGTTTAAATAAACAGAAAAAAACCCAGTCAGCCGGGAAGTTTAAAATTTTTTTTCAAAGTTTGGGAAGTCAGATTCAAGCATTTTTGGATAGGAAGGTAGGAAAGTTGCCGGGGATTCCTCAAAAGATTCTAAGGGCTATAGGTCGTGGATTAAGTTCTCTGTTTGGGGCCTTTGCCGGTGTCATCATGAAAGTTGTTCGGGTCATTTCAAATTCTATTCGTTCGACTTTCGATTTTTTTGCAAAAATCGGTGAGCACTCCAGAAAATTCAATCAGCTTGCGGTGGATGCTGCGTTAAAGACTAAAGTTTTAGTTGGCAATGGAGTTGATAGCGCAGCAAAACCCCTTGTTAAGGGGCTTGAAGTCGTTCATAAAAAATCCATCCCTTTTCGTTTAAAGTTAAGGAAGTGGACTTTTCTTTTTGGAATTGCCGTTGAATTATCGCTTATTTTTTTAAGTGAGGCAATTATCGAATTTCAAGAATGGAATGAAACGCGTTGGATTCGGAAGCTCGATTTGAGATAAAATTAAATTTCTGATACACTTCGCCTTTAATCAATATATGGTTAGTTTGTGCAAAAAATACGCTCTCTAGTTGAAAGTAAAGTAAATCCTTTAGCATTGGTTGGTCCGCTTTATTTAACCGTTTCCATTACCATTCTTTGGGTTCTATCAAAAGACTTATTTAGTTTGCTTCCCGTTGCGGGCTTATTGGGCTTGGTGCTCACTTGGCTAGCGGGTAGAACCGGTTTGTGGGTTGCGCTCTCGGGAATTCTTCTTTCTCTTATCGCATCGATTTGGTTAGAACCCTTGGACTCCTATTGGCAGGTAGGATTCTCCTTTTCAATGATGCTTTCTCTAATTATTACTTCTTTAAGCCAGTCTGAGGTTGTGGATAGCGCGACACGCACAGAATCTCTTCTGCAGGAGCATGTTCGCGAACTAACTGAAGCCAATCAGTCGTTGGTGCTTGTAAAAGCCGCGCTCCAGGAGAAAGATGCCTACCTAGCGATAGCCCGCGACGAATTCCTGAATCTGCAACAACAACAAAGACAATGGTCTGATGACGTTTTTGAAGAAAGACGAAAGAATTTTAAAACTCAAGAGCTTTTGGAAGATCAAGTCTTAGACGTGATTGATTCTTCGGAGTACCGTCGCTTAAATGGCTTTTTCCTTCAGCTCAAAGAGCAATTCAAAGAAAAAGATCTGACCCTTGCTGAAACTCGTAAAAACCTATTTCAGGCACAAGAAGAGGTTAACCTTCTAAAAAGAGAGATCGAGGAACATAAAATTTATGGGGTTCCGACAGAGATCGCTCGCTTAGAGGCTCATTGCATCAAGCTTGAACAGCACTACAGCGAAGAGGTTGCTCGCCTCGAAACCGAGGTGGAAATGCTCGAAGAGCTCTTTTCTCATTAGTACAACAAGTCAGCCACCACAAATTCGCAAGTTATTTAGGGTATTTTAAACGCGAAGCGGGACAGTACCTTTGGACCCCCTATTGGGAAATAACAGTTTTTGGTAGGTCATGGAGTCGCTGATTTTTTTGAAACGCAAAGATGCAAAGACGCAAAGGAGGAGGGGCTTTTAGCAAACCTCAAACTAACAATCAATTTATTGTTTTGAGGCTATCTAAAAGTCTGCTTCCCCTTTGCCCCTATTTTGTCCACGGGGTAAGGATTTCTACACCGTTTGAGGTAATTAGTAAGGTGTGCTCCCACTGCGCGCTTGCCCGCCCATCACGGGTTCTCGCTGTCCAATGATCACCTTTGTCCACCACTGCATCACGGACGCCGGCATTGATCATCGGTTCAATGGTAAAGGTCATCCCTTCCGCTAGCGGGATCATGATCGAGTTCTTGTTGTGAGGAACCTGAGGAGCTTCATGGAATTCAACGCCTACTCCGTGAGCAACAAACATGTTCACCACAGAGCACCCTTTAGAGGTCGCATAGGCATCGATGACATCCCCGATCTGTTTGACAAAGACTCCGGGCTTCAAGATTTCAATCGAACGCGTCAAACATTCGTAAGCCACATCAGTGACTAGTTGTTTCTCTGCGGAAACCTCACCGATGGTAACCATTTTGCTGCAATCTCCGTAAAATCCATTTAAAATTGAAGTCACATCAATATGTAAAATGTCTCCAATGTGTAATGCCCCTTGGTCGGGAATGCCATGGCAGATCACTTCATTTAGGGAAGTACAGATGCTTTTAGGAAAAGGGGGACTCCCGTATCCTAAAGGCGCGGGCGTCGCTCCGGCTTCTTTATGAAGTTTATTGGCTAGCGTGTTAAGCTCGTCAGTGGTGACTCCAGCCTTCGCATGCGCGCACAATTGATCTAAAATCTGCGCAGCCAAATGCCCGGCGCGCCGTATCCCTTCGATTTCTCTAGGGGTTTTAATGATGATGTCATACTGCTTTCGGTAGGAACTGCGTATCGCTCCAAGGGCATCGCCCCTGGGATCGATTGAGGGAAAATGACACTTTTTCCACTTTTTTCCGCTTCCGCACCAACAATTATCGTTTCGTCCAATCATACCCGAAATTATAACTTCCCATCAAAAATAAAGAAAAGTACAATGTTACCTTTACACTCTAAAAAACATGATGAAGTCTCATGAAGTCGACAGATTTGAAGCCCCCTTTTGATTGGGATGATCGTAAAGTAATGATCCACGACCGGATTTGGTTCGTACCGATGATCCACGCCCCACATCACGAATTTACCTTTCCGGGATGGAATCACCCCGACCTGTTTGGAAATCAAAACCCCATCCACGTAGAATACTGTAGTGGAAACGGAGGATGGATTATCGACCAAGCAATCAAAAACCCCGAGATTAACTGGGTCGCCGTAGAAATAAAATTCTATCGTGTCAGTAAAATCTGGGCGAAAATAAAAAATCTTAATCTCCCAAACCTTGTCGTAGTCTGCGGCGAAGGCTTAAACGCCACGCGCAAATATTTCCCCTCGAATACCATAGCGAAATCCTTTATCAATTTCCCCGATCCCTGGCCCAAAAAAAAACATGCTAAAAACAGGCTGGTCCAGTTGGATTTTACC
This sequence comes from uncultured bacterium, assembly GCA_964513575.1. Classification (GTDB taxonomy): domain Bacteria; phylum Chlamydiota; class Chlamydiia; order Chlamydiales; family Parachlamydiaceae; genus CAMFKA01. The sequence continues at coordinate 17,091 of CAZENM010000032.1, forward strand.
GGAGAAGTTGCCAGAATTTTGAACGAAGATGGAACTTTTACCCTAGTTACCGATGACCCTAACTACTCAGAACAAATGATAGAAATGCTCCGACAATCAGCCGCTTTCAGGTCGGAATATGCTTCCCCCTACTACCGCACCGACGTAGAAAACTATGGCTCTTCTTTCTTTGAAGAGTTCTGGCGATCACGAGGGAAGGTGATTCGTTTTCATCACTTTCGGAAGCATTCCGCATGAGTAAATTTCAATTGGTTTCCGGTGAGGATATCGACGATCATTCCACACCGGAAAAAGAACCTTATTCTGGAGTGATTCATCTAGATACCAGCGATGAAGAAGGTGTTTGCATAGAATTAGATGGGAGGGTCGGTTCAGACTTAGATTGGAATTCTCAGATTGAACAGGCGACTCTGTTGGCAAGTCGTGGGGCTAACATCTTGTGGAAGCTAAACCTTGGGTTGTTCGCAGATCTCCCACATCCATTATCTAATGAATCGCAGTTGCTAACTCTTCGGTTAAGCGTCGACCACTTCTGCCAAACTATTTGGGCCCGGTTTAAAACCAGCACGATCGGAGTGGTTCTCTATGAGGGGGACGTAACTTTTAGCGATCTGACGGAAGTTCATTTTGAAGAGTGGAAATTCGAGCACAATGCCCAGCATTTAAACCCGGAAGTTGCGCATGCTTACTACCGTCGCGATGTGGCGGCAGAGTATTTAGTTCACTTCGTGGGATTTATGCCCGAATCTTTACGGATCTTCCTCATGTTATCCGTTCCCGATACTCTTCCATTATCAGTGGCAATTGCCCTACTTAATCCGGATCGGTTCGACCGCATTCAGTGGATTTTGGAAGGTCGTCACATCTTGAATGCATCCCTAGCGCGCCAGGGGAATAAACTCGTACCCATTTCTCTAAAACACCATAGTGCGGGATTTTGCGTTCCCTTTCCCGAATGGATGCCCGATCAACCAAACTCTGTAGATGCTCTAATCGAAAAACACCCTAATATTAGGCTTGTTGCGGAAGGGGCAATTATTTCCAATTGGGAACTATTAGACGAAATTTATGTGCTAGAAAATTTTTTAACTCCCTTCGGAAAAAGGCAGTTATTAGGATTTAATGCCGCTGGCGGATTGATAATTTATTTACAAAAAAATCTTTAATCGGCATTTTTCACTTTTTGTAGTATCTGAGGAAAAATATGTCTGTTTTAAGAGAGAGCTCAATTATGAATTTAAAATTTCCGTCTTATAAATCTTACGAAAAGTTAAAACAGATTGCGGAAAACCCTTTTGACCTTACCAAAGAAGGGAATATAACTCCTCAAAGATTAAACAAATTCTGCGCAGAATCTGCAGGATACCGTTTGTTATATGGAACTGAACGAATTAATGAAGAAACTCTACATGCCCTAGCAGAACTCGCTCACGAAGCCGGTGCTCTCGAAAAGATGGACCGGATGCAGAAAGGGGAGATAATGAATTTCATCGAGGGATCCCCTTCGGAAAATCGATTCGTTCTCCATACAGCAACTCGCGATTTCTTCGAAAACCCCACAAATTCCCCCACCGCTATTGAAGCTGCAAGACTCTCAAAAATTGAATTGGAAAATTTAAGAGCTTTTACCGCAAAAATTCAAGATCAATTTACCGACCTTATCTTTATTGCAATTGGTGGTTCTGAATTAGGACCTAAGGCTAATTATGAAGCATTACAATATTTATCTAAGCTTGGTAAGGAAGTCCATTTCATTGGAAACATAGATCCAGATGCTTTGGGATTAGCTATTAAAAAAGTTAACCTGGCAAAGACACTCGTTTTGGTAGTTTCAAAAACCGGAACGACATTAGAAACTTTAGCTAATGAAGAGGCTTTGCGTGCCCATTTTAAACAGTCAGGCCTAAACCCCAGCGAACACTTTGTTTCAATCACCTCAGAAGGAAGCCCTTTGGATGATAAGACTCACTACCTGGAAGTTTTCCATATGTGGGATTGGATCGGTGGCCGATATTCTACAACATCAATGGTTGGAGGGGTATTACTCGCCTTTGCTTATGGTTTTGAGGTGTTTTGGGAGTTTCTGCGCGGCGCCAACGCGATGGATAAAGCAGCCCTGAATAAAGAGATCAACAAAAACATCCCGCTGCTAGGGGCCTTGCTAGGCATCTGGAATAGAAACTTTTTACATTCTTCTAACTACGCTATCATCCCTTATAGCCAAGCCTTAGGGCGGTTTACCGCTCATATACAGCAAGTAGATATGGAATCCAACGGAAAGCGAATAGACCAACAGGGGATTCGGGTTTCTTTCGATACCGGTCCTGTTGTGTTCGGAGAGCCAGGTACGAATGCCCAACACTCTTTCTTTCAAATGCTTCATCAGGGGACAACCATTGTCCCAATCGAATTCATTGGCTATAAAATGGGGCAAACGGGGTTTGATTTTGAATGGAATGGTACCACATCCCAGGAAAAGCTTATTTCGAATCTTTTCGCTCAAGCAATTGCCCTAGCAACAGGGCAAAGCAATGATAATCCTAATCAGGTATTCGAAGGCAATCGCCCTTCGCATATTCTTCTTTGTAAACAATTGACTCCCTTTGCATTGGGAGCTTTAATCTCTTATTTCGAACATAAAATTGCCTTCCAAGGGTTTATTTGGGGAATCAATTCATTTGACCAGGAGGGTGTAACCCTTGGCAAACACGTCGCCGGTAAATTAATCGATCGATTCGCCGCCCAAAATGGCTATTCAAATAAGGGAAACCAACCCTACCCCGTAGGCGATGCCCTTTTGAAACAGTTGGAAACTCTCTAGTTGGCGCAAAGAAGGAGATTTTACCGCAGAGGGTGCTTGAAATGACTCTGTAGTGTACACCTAAGGCGCTTTTCATCTTTACAAATCCACTACTCTCCCTTTTTTTTGTTTTGTTCTTTACGGGATTAACCCTTTTCAGCTACATATTCTCTTTGAAATAGAGGTGAGTTATGTTGATTTTGATGTTGTTTTCTTTCCTTGCAGGGATTGTGACTGTGTTGTCCCCTTGCGTGTTACCCATCCTCCCGGCGCTTCTTTCCGCAAGCACAGCTAAGGGGCGCTACCGCCCGCTAGGTATAATTTTAGGGGTGATCGTAAGCTTCAGTTTCTTTACCCTTTCCTTGACAGCAATTATTCATTTCACCCATCTACCCGCAGATTTTCTTCGGGTTATCGCCATCGCAATCATTGCCTTTTTTGGTTTGGTTATGATATTTCCTTCGCTCGGGGAATGGTTCGCCGAAAAAACGGGAGGGTTAGCCTCCTTAGGGCAGTCTGTCCAGGAGTCCTCGGCTAAAATCAGCTCGGGATTCTGGAGTGGATTTATTTTGGGTATTGCCCTGGGAATTGTGTGGACTCCTTGTGCGGGGCCGATTTTGGCTGCGATTACCACGCTGGTCGCAACGAGCGCCATTACTTGGCACGCCGTGCTATTGACGCTGACCTACAGTTTAGGGGCTGCGATTCCTATGTTTTTGATTATTTACGGTGGACACCAAGCTTTTTCTTCCGCAAGATGGTTTTCAAAATATTCTGAATCCATTCGCAAAGGATTCGGGGTCTTAATGATTCTGACTGCCTTGGCAATCGCTTTCCATTACGATGTTAAATTTCAACAATTCGCAGTGCAATATGTGCCTTTTGTCAACATTGAAGATAATTCGCTAGTCAAAGAAGAATTAAATAAATTGCGCGCGCGGTCGGATTTTACCGCTAAACTTGAAGCGGGAAAAAACAAAGGCTCCCTTCCTAAACTAGCCACTGCTCCGGATTTCGTGGGGATCAACTATTGGCTGAACTCGGAACCCCTGTCGATCCATGACCTAAAAGGGAAGGTTGTTTTGGTGGATTTTTGGACCTATAGCTGCATTAACTGCATCCGCACCCTTCCCTACTTAACTCGCTGGTACCATGACTATAAAGACCAAGGGTTAGTGATCGTCGGAGTGCACACCCCTGAATTTCCATTTGAAAAAATCCTCGGAAATGTCGACGATGCCACCAAGCGATTTAAAATCGATTATCCTGTCGCGCTCGATAACGACTTTAAAACCTGGCAGAATTATAATAACAGCTATTGGCCCGCTCACTACCTCATCGACCAAGAAGGAATCGTCCGAAGCTTTCACTCGGGCGAGGGAGAATACGTTGAAACTGAAAACCAAATCAGAAAATTGTTAAGCTTAGCTCCTATCTCCGAAAAAGAGCCGCAGACATCCCAAAGGACGATTTCTCCGGAAACTTATTTGGGAGCTGATCGTGGTGATCACTACCCTAAAGGTTTTGAGTTGGATATAAAGAATACAAAAAACTATGACTACACCTCCCCACTTAAAGAAGACCAAGTGGGGTTAAAAGGGGAGTGGGCTATCAGTGGTCAGAAAATCACCTCAAAAGGGGACTCCAGCCGCCTTGATATAAACTTTTTGGCGACAAATGTTTATCTAGTCATGGATACAAATAAACCTCAGTTTGCCACAGTCTACCTCGATGACGAACCGCTCCCAAAAGAATATTACACAACTGATATGGATAGGCAAGGAAGATTGATGATTAAAGACGCTCGTAAATACGATATCGTTAACCTAAAAGGACACTATGGAAGGCATCAGCTATCCCTACGGCTTCCTGCCGGAGTTTCAGCCTACGCCT
>CAZENM010000033.1:0-21564 GCA_964513575.1 uncultured bacterium
TTTTTGCAACATTTACCGGGGCCTTTGAATCCTGTATTTTCAACAAAAGAAAATTCTAGTTCTGTAATTACCCCGCCGGGACTAAATCTATTTTTCGCCTCTACCCGGGCTTCGCTAGCCCCGCCGGGGCATACCATAGCTTGGGCTTAGCCACGGCCTGTGCTGTAGCCAGGAGGGGTTCGACATATAAAGCCCAGGTCGAGCCCAACACCTTATTGATGACCCGATTATATTCTAATAAAATCATCATTAACTCTACTTGACCCTGTCTTTTTCGACTTACTTGTGCCAAATTTACTATGGAGTTGATCGCAAGCCTCATTAAACACTTTTGCGACTTTATCTAACTCTTTCTTAATTCTGTCTTGTTCCTGTTTTAAATCTTTCAATTTGTCGTGCAGGTTCTTTATTCGATTCAATTCAGTCTCGGAAACCGATGTTCTTTCTTTAAATTTTGTTTCAAGAGTCCCGCTGTATTCGAGTTCAACAAAGCGTCCATCGCAGGATTGGTAGAACTCTTTTTTTGCCAATTCGTTCAGGGTTTCAACACTGTAGGGGGCATTTCCCCATGGTTCTCTAAAGCTGATCACAAGGTTTTTCGAGGGGAGGTAAACCTCATCGTACATTTCTGCTCCATCGCTGCCACAGGAAAATTTTTCATAAAGAATAGCGGTTTGTTTTTTCGCCCCCTTAGAAGAATTGGAATAATTACGCGCAGCAATTTTCGATTCAGCGATAAAATTCGAAGTCATATGAGACAGTGTAGAACGTAGGAAAATACTCATTATTTCACCTTTAATTTGAAGATTGTCGTGATGATGTCAAAAGAGAGTGTTTTAGTAAAATATATTTTTCTGATAAGTCTCAGGGTGGCCTACTCGAGTTTGCGTGGCGTTCTTAAGTGAAGTGTTGGAAAATTTTTAAAAAAAATTTGTTGTGTGTTTTAACGAATACAAGCGTCTTTGTAAAAGTAAGGTTTTATCTTTTGTTTTTTTTGTATTAATTGTCAAAGAGGTGAGGATGGCTTCCGTTTCAGATTCCAGTAAGCTCCTAATGATCTATGAAGGGCCAGGTGTCGGCAGTCTGTGTGCTGAATACGCTAAAGCATCCATTAAAGAACACTTACAAGTCGAAAACTTTCAGTTATTGCGATCGGACTTAAGTACAATTTTTCATAATCGTGTGAGTAAGGACGCTATTCTAATTCTCCCTGGGGGAAATGCTATTTTTCAACTGTATGCTCCGGCTCCTTACGAGCTAATGTCTTTGGGTGATAAGTTTCAAAAGTTTGTAAATGAGGGGGGGTGTATTCATGCGACATGCGCGGGAGCAATCACGTTATCACCCTCGCTAATATGCGACTTCAATCGATTTTCAAAGAAAGCTTTTACAACCACTCGAAAGCATCAAGAATTGCCTGTAAAATTATTAGATTCCATAGCTGTGGCACCTCTCTATTTTGAAGAGGGCAAGGAACATGTCAAAGGAGATACTTTGCGTTATTGAAGGGTAAAACTCGTCGACAACGAAATTTTTCCTGAATCTTTAAGAGGTCGCTCGGTCTCTTTTTTTGATTACGACAGTTCCGGTTGGGAGAAATGCAATGCGATTGGTCGCGATATTATCTTAGGTTGTTATGAAAATTCGTTAGATTCAGATACATCTGCAATTCTTTATAGAGATTATGGTCAAAACCGGGGAAAAGTATGGGCGCAGGGAGCTCATTTGGAATTTCAAATCAAAGATATTATCCCTTCTACACAACTGTTGCTTACAGAAGAGCAACAAAGGTTGCGTGAGGAACTTTTCTGTCACAGCTTTCGAATACTTGGGCTATAGAGGCCGATAATTTTGGTCCAGATAGCGCCACCTTGCTTTCATAAAGATCGAAAAACTTTTTTCAGTGCTTCCCAGATCGAAAAGATCAATAAAATCTGCAATCAAATTACTAAGGCTCCATAATTCTTTCAATTTTTCGTGGTTGTTTGTAGTAATGTACTTTGTGAGCTGCTTAGCGCCCCTAGATAACATGAGTTTTACATTCGGATCAATCGGTTTGGCGGAAATATTAAACATCATTTTGTGAAAAGCATTGTTGTTCTCTTCCCAAAGTAAAATGGTTTGCGCTGATTTTTCTGCTTCAAAATCCGTCAAAAGAAGTGATTTATGTTGGTTGATATTTTTCTTGATTTTGGCAATATTTTTTTGGTGCTGTAAACGTGCCGGTGTTTCCCCGGTTTTCTTGATTTTGGCCTTAAAAGCTGTCTGATATTGACTTAAGATTGCGCTAAAATAAATTTGATAGGCCTCAATTGTATCGGAAGGCGTTCCTTTTCGTGTGTCGATTAAAAATAGAATCGACTCCAGAGAATTCTTCCAGTAATCTCTTTTTAGAAATTTCCAGAGTGAGTTTAAGGGCGTTTTTGTATTAGGCATGCTCACAGCTTCGCTCAAGTTTTCTGCTTCTATTAGCATAATAAGACGTTTAGGATTCAGGATTTGTAGGACTATTTGTAAGTTTATTCGTGGATGAAATGGGGATTTATGAAGACTCTCCGAATCATGAAGTTTAACGCAAACATAGTTGCGAAAGATGTGATATTCACAATCGCTCCCATTCAATATAGTCGGGGTCGTGTTCACCCCTGTGGCAGAGTAGCGTACTAGATGATTAATGCAAGCAATCATTCCTGCGGATTGATTCCCTAAAATCATTGTGTACCCTTCCTTCGGCACTTCTATATTTCCCTGGAGCGGAAAATATGTCGCGTTAAAGCGTCTGTAGAACTCAGGAAGAATATTTTGATGCCTGGGGGAATTGACTCGCTTGCCCTCAAATAACTCAGCGACGAAGGTCTGTATCACCTCTTCTTGGCAGGTGGTGGGAGTCTCCCTAGGGGTATCTTGAATAAGATTTAGTGAGAGGCGGGGAATTGGTGATAAGCATTCTGCGGCCATCGGAACCTTCTTTATGTGATTATAGCAGCAATTTATCACTTGGTTTATTTATGTCAAAAAAATATTTGATCTGTCCCTTTTTGATATCTTTTCTATTGCTACATCAGATTCCTGCAGGGGAATGGTTTGTGGGGGTGCTTTTCGTTTTTTGTAACGCAGAGAGGCTGTGAAAAAAATTAGAATCCGTTTGATTTCGATCTAGATTTTTTAGGGTTTTTATTTAAATGCACCCGCTGACAACGCTGACATCTGTTAATTACGGAATCACCTCATTTGAATAAAAAGACAAAAAAGATCGGCGAAAGCAAACTGGATCTCTATTTTTTCACAGCCTCAGAGGTCCATCTGCGTTATAAGAATTGCGAAAAACCCCTCATCATCACTCTAAAATGGCAGTATGGACTGATGCGAAAAAGTTTGGCTCTTGTATCTGTTTTATTATAACTGGACATCTTGTATGATACTACTCTCGAATAAAGGGAGTTTTACCATGCAGAACGATTACATCATGAGAATGATTGAACAGTTTACCCAAGCGATATTGGCGATCATGCAACGTCGGGAAGCAGGAGAGCACCAGGCTGCAATGGAGCAAATACAAGCGGCAAGCCGCCTTTTTCTAAGGGAGGATTTAGAGACTCTTCTTCTTTACAGTCCTGAAAAAATTGCCGACAAGTTTAGGGATTCAGCAGGGCATATTGATTCTGAGCAATGTACAATGTGTGCGGATCTTTTGTATGAGTTAGCGCTTATTAGCGAAGCTCAACAGAATAAAGAAGCCTCTATTTATCTAAAGACAAGGTGTTTGTATCTTTACAGGATCGCGATTCCTTCGGATAAAGAAAATGCTTGTGGGGATTATGAAAAAATTTCTCAGTTGAGTAAAGAGCTAGTGGAGATTTAGTAGCGAAGGCATCAAAAATTCTCGATCTAAATTAAACGGATTCAAATTTTTTTACAGCCTCTAATCAACGCTATTGGGTTGCATCAGTTCTTCGACGTGTGTTTTTGCGGCTGTGGCAATTCCTGTTAGATTATAGCCTCCCTCGAGAACAGAGACAAGGCGTCCAAACGCGTATTTTTCCGCAATTTTTTTTACCGTATGAGTCAACGTTTTAAAGTCTTCATCAGTAAGATTTAGATGTCCTATTGGATCGTTTTCTCTAGCGTCAAAGCCGCATGAAATGAGGACTAATTCAGGTTTAAAGTTTTCCATTAAATCAGGAAGGGTTTTTTGAAAAGCCTCTAAAATTTTAATTCGCGCATTTGAATTTCCTTCGATGGGTATGTTACAGATATTTCCCACTCCAACCTCTTCAGAAGGTCCCGTATCGGGATACCCAATGTTTTGATGGGTGCTAAAGTAAAAGACGGAAGGATTGTTATAAAAAATATCCTGAGTTCCTTGGCCATGATGAGCGTCCCAATCGCAGATTAATACTCGTGAAATATGATAGGTTTTTTGGGCGTAACGTGCGCCAATGGCTACATTGTTAAAAATGCAGCCGCCTTCTCCTCCCACCATATTAGCGTGATGACCCGGTGGCCGAACTAGACAGAACGCGTTTTTCGCTTCACCTTTAAAAACCCTATCAACAGCTTCTAAGACAGCCCCAACGGCGTGGGATGCAACTTGAAAAGACAAGTTTGAAATTTTGGTGTCGTATAGGCGATCAGTGCTTAAATTATTGCTTCTTCTTGTTATTTTTTTAATGTGTTGAACTTCGGAGGTTTCTTTGGCCACTAGATTGATATAATCTTGGGTATGACATAGTCGAAGATCGCTGTTTATAGCCTCGCGAGTGTCAATGATAGGTAGGTTTAAGGCTGCAAGTGATGTTTCAATAACAGAGAATCTACTAGCGTTTTCAAGTGTGGTGGCTGCGGGGAAAATCCCGATGGGAAGATGTTGAAGGAATATTTGGTTCGTAACGATTATCGTTGATTCGGATCCAAAAGGGGGAGGATTCGAATTCCAAGGGTTGGTCTCGTAAGGAGTCGCCTCTTGGCTTGTATTAAGTGGGTGAGAATTAATCATTGTTTTTGGCGTTATAAACTCTTCGATCGTTTCAAGTGAAGGTAATCCATCAATTGTATTTGGTGAAGTAAATTTAATGGATTTTATGATGCCCGGTTGTAAGGCGCTTGTATTGGGTGAAGAAAATTGGTTTATCGCATTTTGTTGCAATGAATTTATAATTGTCTCGAGTGGTGGTAATTCTTCGAGTATATCAAGAGTGGGGAGTCCAATAGGAATATACTGAAGAGGAAATTTTACGTTGATTGCGAGGGGGGGGAATCTAATAGTTGGTTCGGGGGGAGGTGAATCATCGCTTAAATAGGATGAGGACGCGTTTGAGAGGGTTGAGTAATTATAGTTGTTAATCGACATATTTTTTGTGTGTAATAAGTTATTATTTAAATAAAATAATAACATGTATATGAATTTTTTAAAAGTAAATAATAGGAAGATGATCCTAATCGCGCAAACGCGCCTAGTTGAAGAGGTTGTATATAACTCGACATACATGTATATAATAAGCTTATGACTAAATTAATCGAGACCCTATGGGTCGTGTATATCATCCAAGCCAAATCAGGAAAACTCTATACGGGGATTACTAATAATTTAGATCGCCGTTTCGCCGCTCATAAAAACAGCACCGGGGCTCGTTTTTTTCATTTCTCGAGTCCTGAAAAAGTGCTCTATCAAGAACGGTATCCCAACCGTTCAGAAGCAACGAAGCGAGAAATCGCCATCAAGAAACTCAGTCGTAAAGAAAAATTAATGCTTGTCGAAAACTCCCTTTCATAAGGGATGTCAGCTTTGTGTCATGAATCCAGGTCAGGCTTCATATTTCATGTATTCCAGAATCAATAAATTAACTTGAAATTAAATGTATTACTTGGTAAAATGTTTTCTCGTACTTAAAAAGGTTTTTTATTATGGATATAAGCAGTCGTTTTTTAAGTTTTTTTCAATGGGTCTGTCTTTTTAATTTTGGTAATTTCGAAAAAGAAGAGTTTAAAAAATTTCTCCGAATGGGTTTGATCTTCGCTTTGATTGTAGGGGTCTATTGGACTTTGAAGCCATTAAAGGACGCTATTTTTATTCAGCTTGTAGATAGGCTGGAGCTTCCTTACGCCAAAACAGTATCGGTGCTGGCTTTATTACCCCTTGTAATGTTTTACACTAAGTTATTAGAGCGAGTTTCTCGCGAGAAAATGTTAGTGATTCTACCCGCGTTTTATGGTGTCACCGTTTTATGTTTTGCCGGGCTAATGGCTATAGCACAGGCACCTGCGGAGGTGATAGCCGCGCGATCGACACTCCCTTTTATAGCCACAAAACTGTTGGGTTATTCTTGGTATCTTTTGGTTGAAAGTTTTGGTTCGCTAATGGTCGCGCTCTTTTGGGCATTTTCAGCCGATACGACGGAACCCTCTTCCGCAAAGCGGGGCTTTCCTTTAGTCGTGGCCATCGGACAGGTGGGGGGCATGATCTCGCCTTATGGAATTGCTGGGCTTCCGCATCGGTTGGGTCTGGAAACCGATGCCTTATCGATGGTTTTGTTGGGATTTTTAACACTGCTCATTATTCCATTAGTGCGTTATTTCCTGAAAGCGACTCCGTCAAATCTGCTTACATCATTTCGTGGTGAAAACGAAGTTCAGGTCGAGAGCAAACAAGAACCCGGATTCCTTGAAGGGTTTAAACTCGTATTGAAGCACCGATATCTGATGGGAATTTTCTTAGTGAATTTTATTTATGAAGTGATCGTCACGATTTTTGATTTTAACTTCAAAGTCGCGGCAAGCGCTCAATACAGCGGCGTTGCCCTAAGTAATTATTTAAGTATTTATAGCTCTAGTGTGAATGTCTTATCGTTAACCTGCCTTCTACTGGGGATAAGCAATATCACACGATTCCTAGGTGTAGGTGTGGCTTTAGCAGCGATGCCGATTATTGTTGGAGGGGCGTTATTTAGCTTTTTAACCATTGATAGCCTTTCCTTCTTATTTATGCTTATGGTGGGATCAAAAGCCATTAACTACGCCTTAAATGGGCCTGCGCTGAAACAGCTTTATATCCCTACGACCCCGGACGTACGATTTAAAGCTCAGGCTTGGATTGAAACGTTTGGTTCCCGTGTTTCTAAAGAAGCCGGGTCGATTTTTAATATGATGCTGACTCCTCTACAAACCGCTTTTGGAGCCATCTCTGGCCGTTCTTACTATTTGATGATGAGCGGAGGGTTTGGGTTTCCATTGTTGATTGTTTGGATGGTTGTCGCGATTTTTCTGGGGCGCACCTTCAAGAAGTCGATCGAAGAAAAAGCCATCGTTTGTTAGTACTAGCATAAAAATCAAGGTCACCCCTCTCGTGTTTCAGCTAGGGGCTGACCTGTTTGACCTTTTTTATTGTACTAGAAGTCGTTTCCAGGCTACAATCTAAGCTGCTTATCAACACCCTAGTACAACAAATCATTTAAATGAGTTGTTGTACAGGTACTTTGTAAAGAAAGTTTTGCGCGTGAATTTTATATGGATTGAGTCTATGTTCGTTTATTCAAAAAATATCATTAGATTTGTTGGGGAAATTAAACATACCATCAAAGAAGTTATATCTAGAGAGATAGGTCTGAAAGTTATCACAGATCGCTTCTGTGATCGACTGGAGCGAGTGTCATACCCCATCAAGGTTGTGATTTTTAACAATAAAAGCATGTTGGGGTATTTTGATCCAAATTTTTACGAGCTCGGATTTCATGAATGTTTAATGCGTACCAGCAAGGAACAGCTCCGCAATGTGATTAGGCATGAGTTAGCCCATTATATGACTTTTAACGAGTATGGAGGTGGCATCCAACCACATGCTGCTGAATTTAGGGGGTTTTGCCGTCGGGTGGGTTGGGGCGAGGAGGTTTATCACGCCACCTTCTGTTTAGAAACAGGGGAGGGGCCTTCACTAGTTGAAGAAAACAGTGTGTTAAGAAAAATTCAAAAATTAATGTCCCTAGCCACTAGCAGTAATGAGAATGAAGCCGAACAAGCGATGGTTAAATCTCAGCAACTCTTATTGAAGCACAACATCGACTCCACGTTTCTTGGCGACCTTGACGAAGAAAAAGTATTTTTGAAACGGATCATGAAGCAGAAAAAAGACAACGCTAAAATGCGCGCCATAGCGAATATTTTAGAAACGTTTTTTGTCAGTTCTGTGTACGTTCGAGCAGGTGATTATACTTATCTAGAAATTTTGGGAACCTCGGTTAATGTAGAGATTGCTGAATATGTGGCAAATTTTCTACAGAATGAGCTGGAGAATTTATGGGATCATGCGCGACTGACAGCTAATTTAACAGGGATGATCGCTAAGAACTCCTTTTTCATTGGGATAGCATTGGGCTACTGCAATAAAATTAAGGCTCTGAAGCGGGATTATCCCAGTGATGTGACAGACGCTTTAATGGTGATTGAAAAAGCGCTTGTTGATGCAAAAGCAATGGTTTATCAACGCTTGACCACGAGTAAACGAAGTGGAAGGCACTGCCAGGAGTCGTCCGCGCTGGGTGAACAGATGGGAAGGCAGCTTAACATTAATCCTGCGATTAGTAAGACCTCCAATAATTTAGGGACGTTAATTGGCTATTCTTAAAAAATTTTCCGTGATTTAGCGGGAAGGTGTGGTGATGGTTCAAGATTTTGATAGTCAGTTGGAAACAGTTCTCCAGAAAACATTTGGCTTTAAGGAGTTTCGTCCGGGGCTGCGAGAAGCTATTATCGCGCTTTTGACAAAGGGAAGAGTTCTGTGCATCCAGCCGACGGGACATGGAAAGTCTCTGTTGTATCAGCTGCCTTCCTGTTTGTTAGGGGGAGTCACTGTGGTGCTTTCACCTTTGTTGGCGTTGATGCGCGATCAGATTGATCACCTGAGGAATAGATTTGGGATCTCTGCGGCATCTATTAATAGCGACCAATCCGATGAAGAGAATGCGATCGCACGTGATGCTGTTCGTGGTGGGCAAGTACAGGTTCTTTTTGTGGCTCCGGAACAGCTTGACCATGTGGACAGGTTTGATTTTCTCCTTGAGTTAGATGTGAGGCTCCTTGTTGTGGATGAGGCTCATTGTATCTCCACTTGGGGTCATGATTTCCGTCCGAGCTACCGGCAAATTATCCAGTTCGTCCAGGCAGCTCATCAAAAAAATCCCGCAATTAAAATTCTTGGGTTGACGGCAACCGCGGATTTAAGGGTCCAGAACGATATTTCAAAACAGTTAACCCTTTCCGGGCAAGACGTCGTGGTGTTGCGGGAAACCATGAATCGTCCTAACATCCAGCTTTATGCGGTTGAGACCACAGGCCTGGCTTTTAAGCTTGCCGCTTGCGGAGAGCTGCTGGAGCAATTGGAGGGGTGCGGTTTGATTTATTGCGCCACGCGTGAAAATACAGAGCTCGTTGCCGGATATCTTAAAGGGTTGGGGAAGCCTGTGGCGGCCTATCATGCCGGATTTGACGTTGACAGTAAGCGTAAGCTCCAAATTGAGTTCATTGAGGACAAATATAAAGCCTTAGTGGCGACAAATGCCCTAGGAATGGGGATTGATAAGGGGAATTTGAGGTTCATTATCCACTTTGACGTTCCTGGATCTATTACAGCTTATTACCAGGAAGTGGGGCGTTGTGGTCGTGATGGACAAATGGCGAAAGGAATACTGCTGTACGACAGATCGGATAAGAAAATTCAGGAATACTTCATCGATTCCGCGCAGCCGAAGGTGGGTGACTTTAATCAGGTGATTGAAGTGGTTCGTCAAGCAGAAACGGCACCGAATTTGACAACGATTAAACGGCTTACAGGTTTACATCCTACTAGAGTGATGATTGTTGTAGCTGAACTCCTTGAACAAGGTTTTTTAAAGAAGTTTAGTAATAATGGATCTCAAGTTTATGGCAGTTTAGAAAATCACATGACACCGGATTTATCCCGCTACACGAATCAGTACGAAGTAAAGACAGTTGAATTGAGAAAGATGCTGCAATATGGGGAAATGACTTCTCCCTGTAGGATGGAAACCCTTCGTTCTGCGTTAGGAGATCAAGACGCGAAACAGTGCGGCCAATGCGATCTTTGTCAGAAATCCCCTTTGCACCTGCAGTGCCCTCCACAGAAGATCGCGGCGATAAATGAATGGTTGTCACGTCGTCCGCAGCCTATTTCCCCAATCTACGCGACTAAAACCTCCGCGGGCCTTAGCGTGCTGGATGGTAAGCTGCGCTCACCTTACTTTATTCATTTTATGCGGCAAAGAGGGGAGTGTCCACCGGGCGCTTTGGGACTTCCCGATGGGCTTATTGAATTGGTGAAGATCCATCTAAAAACTCTTGTTGCCGATAAAGTTATTGCTTGCATCATTGTGATCCCTTCCCGAACCTGGAAGGCAAGGTGTGAGGTGGCTGCGATGATCGGAGAATATTTAGGCGTTCCGGTCATGACGGATTTGCTGGAATGGAATGTTCTGCCCGAAAAGCGACAGGGGGAATTGTTGAATAATGACCAGCGCCACCATAATGTCCACACAAAGATGCGCCTAACCCAGCAGCCCTCGGCTGTTACGAAAGGGGCCATCCTCGTGTTAGATGACTACATTGGATCGGGAAATACTTTTAAGGAAGCCGCTAGAACCCTGCGAGCGAATGGATTAAAGAATGAACTCATCCCTTTCACAATTGCAGGAATCAAGTGGCATTTAGGAAAGCCGGGTTTTGCCTAAATTAATCCGTAGGGTTTTGCTTTTTAGTAGCCTCGTGCTTGGAGGATGATGGCTTGTAGTTTCTGCCGGATTTCTGCATTGATGTTCGGCGCATTCGTGATGTTGTCGAGCATTGTAGGAAGGTCGTATTCCCTAATGCTGATATTAGATTCATTTTTTAATTGCTCATATAGGGGTCTAGCGCCTCTTAGATTTGAGGTCTCAATAATTTCCCCGTAGACTGCCATGGCCTCGTCTGATAGGTAGTAGGCAAATTCACCATTTCTATGATTTTTTTCAACGTTCTCGAGCTTATTAAGAATATTTTCTGCTTGTTGCTTCTGTACTTCCCCTTGAATTCCGCGAAGGAGTTTTCCGGGAAGGGTTTCAACTTGGCCGTGTCTTTCTGCTCTTTTTTGGAATTTTCTTCCTTCTATCCAGTTTTTGGGTTCGGTTTTATTTTTGGGGCTGCTTTCGAGGTCTTTTGGAAGATAATTTTCAAGAACCGTTTTAATTTCGGTGACAGCATCGTCAGTTTTTTGTCGGTGGGCGTATCTTCGGGCTTCATTTAAGTGTTGGAGCGCTTCATTTCGTAGTTCCCCGCGATCCATCGTTTTGATCACGACTCGCTCCAGGGCATGGATACTTCGGTCGGAGGTTAGTCCGTTCAGAGTGAAATGATTAGCTACATTTTCCAGATAGTCGTGAGAATCCCGAAAGCTTCTAACAGTGAGTGTATTTCGCACCTTGGATGCCAGATTTTGCAGGCGTAATCTTACAGGGATGCGTGGTTCGGCCGTAGAAGTTTCGGCCTGGGATAATTTTTCTGACGACTTTGATTTTTCGATGCTTGGTTCGTCTTCGTTTTCGACGACAATGATTGTCGCGGAATGAATATTGGGGTTTTCGACATCTTCCACAGTATAAGCTGTGGTGCTTGATGAGGGAGTCAGTGATTCCGGCATCGTCGGCTCGGTAGGTTCAATTGCATGTAGGATTAATTGGGCAACTTTAAAGGCTTCTCGCGGGGCAATGGATTTTTGTCTTTCAACTGCAATTTTGTTATCCCAAATGGCCACTTTTGCTTTTACGTTAGAAGCTTCGGGTAAAGAAGTATTATTATCGGGGATATAGATATTTTGGCTTGAACCTTCAGAAATGTTTCGATTTATCATATAATCCTCATTTTATTATTTTTCTTTCTAATCTTAATTTTTGCCTTTAATTGTTAAGGATTGTTAAGGTTGGCAATAATTATTTGTTAAATTTGTTTTTACAAGTGGAGTTGTAGGTTGAAAACAGTAAGGGGCTGTCAAAAGGGGGGCTGTCAAAAAATGATCTAATTTTGAGGCTAAAACTCTTCCAAAAAGTAGATTGCCCTAAGTCCGGAGGCCGTCCGATTTTAGAGTGTTTTTGTTGGTACGGGTTTTTGTTCGTAAAGTGGTGTGATTTAGTTTGTTAAAATACATTTTTTATGTTAAAAATTTTTATTAAACGAAAAATACGAAGGATGATCTTGAAATGATAAGTTTAGCAACCGTGGAAATATTGGCCTGTAATATAGCCTTTCCTGCTGCAAAAGTAATGAATGAAAATACACAACTTTTTATGCCTTGTACGAAGTTTGTTCATAGTTGTGCGATAAATGCTACAAGTGAATCTAAGGCTCGTTTAATCTCTGTTGGACATTATTTCGCAAAGCCAATTGACAGAGTCATACAGGCTGCCGTAAATCCTATTTTTCGTGTGATAGAGATAGGGGCAAATATTAAGCATGAATTTAACAGGGGCGGAACGGGTTATCTTTGGTCTGCTACTTGTCTCGTGTGTTCCCCGGTGACGCTTATTTTTAGCGGCTTAGAATCTATTATTATTCTTGCAAATGGTATTTTGCAGGTTTTTGTTCCCTATCAAGCAATCTACAGCATCTGCAAAGGTAAAGAAGCGGCACGTGAATTTAGTAACTATCGCCAGCATTTAATTAATGCCGACCACCACCGCCGTGATGTCTTACATAAGCCAGGAATCATTCTGTCCAAGCTTGCCCAATCGGTTTTGCGTGAGCTGTTTGGGTACCCAAGAACTACTTATCGTCAACTTTATGAGACTCATAGCGGTCCTACAACACCTCTAGATCGTTTTGCTTCCTTTTGTATGATTATCCCTAATGGTGGTATTACTTTAGCAGCGCTATTGTGTTTGCGTCCTAGCGTGCTACATACAGGATTAAGAAGACTTGCAGTCTGTTAATAATTTTATATCCTTGCCAGGATCAATTTTGCTTCGTTATCATCGATAAGGACAAATTGATTTTGGCTCGGTTCATAGCAATAAACGTCGGCTTTGGCAATGTCGAACCACCATCCATGCACACGTAATTGTTTTTTTTCTAAGCGTTCTCGAACGAAGGGATAGCTGACGATATGCTCCATTTGTTGTAGAACATTAGCCTGAGAGATTTGGTTATGTTCAGATAACAACGGGTTGGGGCTGAGGCCGTTTTTAACTCTTTTTAGTGATCCATCCGCGTATTTCAACCAAGAAGCTAGATGTGGGCAGCATTCTGTATCAATGTTTTGGGTAAGCGCCTGCATGGCACCGCATTCGGAATGGCCGCACACAATAATATCGTTAATATTCAAAGAAAAGACTGAGAACTCTATTGCCGCTTGAGCGCTGTTTTCTTGTGAATCGGCAGAAAACGGAGGAATCAGATTTCCGATGTTTCGCAGAACAAAAAGATCACCGGGATTTGTTGATGCGAAGAGATTGGGAACTACGCGGCTATCTGAGCAGGCAATAAAAAGAGCATCGGGTTTCTGTCCCAAAGCTAACTTTGCGAAAAGATCTCGATGTTCATCTGTAAGGTTTTTTCGGAAGTCTACAATTCCTTCAA
The DNA here is from genome assembly GCA_964513575.1 of uncultured bacterium. GTDB lineage: Bacteria > Chlamydiota > Chlamydiia > Chlamydiales > Parachlamydiaceae > CAMFKA01. The sequence continues at coordinate 13,612 of CAZENM010000033.1, forward strand.
TCAAGTTTTTCATTTTTCTCTCGCAATATGTATTTGTTTATATGAATGATATTACATTTTTAGAGACGTTTTCGGCCACCATAATATTATTCATAAGTAGCTGAAGAATTGTTTGTTGACGTCTATTTTTGTACTGTGATATGCGAGTATTGAACCGTTAATAAGGAAATAGATGTTAGGGAATGGAGATGAGACAACGTTATTAGCTAGGGAGCGAACGCTCTTGGCAAACGAAAGAAACCGACTAGCAAACGAAAGGACTTTTTTAGCCTGGTTACGAACCGGATTAGCTAGTGTAGGTGGTGGCTTAGCTGTGATTCGTTTATTAACCTTTCAAAATATTACCGATCAGGCTGCTTCACAGATCGTGGGGTGTGTGCTTGTGATTTTGGGAGTCTCCATGTTTACGTTGGCATTTTTTGATTACAAAAAAAACTATCAAAAATTAACAATTCTAAGCAAAAACGCGATCACACTCTGGACAGTCGGGATTATTTCAGTTGTATTGATCATCATTTCATTGATTTTGTTGGTAATCCTAATTCGTCAACATGTTTAGATCCGCAAGTGCATTTTTTTTAAGTCTCTTAATATTATCATGCGAAATTTCTCTTCACGCTTCTGACTGGGAGTTGGAGTATTGGCAATATTGGAACTGGAAAAATTGGGAGCGGGGACCTTTTAAAGTTTATACAGTCGCGGAGGGACGTCTTACCCGCGACCTTTCGAGATTTACCTATTTTAGATTTACTGAAAATATAGCCTACAGTCCCTTTCCCTTTTTAGATTTGGAGGCGCATTACAGCTACCTCTATAGTAAGCCGAGAGGGGGAAAGAATTTTAGTGTGAAAAGTCGTTTTGAAATCGAAGTGAATCCCTCTTACAAATTTGACAACGGGATTCAGTTGAAGTGGCGGAATCGGTATGAGCTGATTAAAAAACAAGGTGTGAATAAGCTTAACTCCGTATTTAGGCACAGATTAATGACAATTTTTCCGGTGGAAAACTGGGGTAGTCTGAAGTCCATTTACATGTTTGACGAAGTTATTTTTGATTTAGTGACCAATCGATTTACCCAAAACCGCTTTGCGCCTTTGGTTGGGAAATTTGATCTAGGTAAGGGGACTTCTGTGGATCTGTTTTTTCAGATACGAAGTTACTATAGTCGCGGATTGTGGTATCGGAGTTTTGTTTTAGGGTCGCAGTTTTTTTTCTGAAGTTTTTCTGAACACTCCAAGCGTCCTTTCTGTTATTTTTTAACCGGTTCGGAACGTAGATTTCGGAGGAATGCGTTTTTATCAAGTTTGCAGATCCAGATTTCATGATCCTGCCTTCCGTAGGAGATCCAGATATACGAATCGTCGAAAATATAACCACAGGGAAATACAACCTGGACGGGTTTCCAATACGGTTTATAAACCTTTCCCTGATAAAATTGTTTCCCAATGATCGGATCGGTGCTGATATGTGTGATGGCAAATGGGGGGTGGGCGGAAAATAAATAAGCTCCCATGAAGTAGTGCAGGCTTTCTTTGTAGTTGGAATGAAGTGTGGGGATTTCCATGGATGAATGACAAAAGGCTAAATATTCAGTGTCGCTGATTTTTAGGGCCGGTGTGCCGCCTCTAATCTCACCTAATTCCCAATAATGCGTGCATGAGGTGTTCGCTACAGTTTCACATGTTGAGGTTCCGGGGTAGGGTCTTAGAATGTGATGGGGCGTCAAGCTGTAAGCTAGTAACATGTTCCCATTGTAATCAAAGGGAGTCCAATTTTTCTCTCTTCGTCGTGAGTCTTCCCACGGAAATTCTAGCAGGCGATCCAGCTGAGTCATCAGAAAGTTTTCTCCATCAAAGTCTAATTCTGCGACATGCATTCGGAATCCCCCTTCGGTAACGACAGGATCTGTATTGTCGCTGTTCACGAGGTAGAGTTTTTCACCCACAGTAACCAGTCGAGCGTCTTCGAGTCGAGAGTATGTCTGAGAGTGCAGGTCATCCGGAGTAAACTGCAGAATTTGCGCGGGAGTTTTGGGGTGAAAGTCGTCATCTAACCAAACTATGCCTATGATAGAATCGGCAGAAGAATGCAGCGTTGAGGGGGGCGGAGGACGGTCAGAGGATATTTCCCGGAAACTCATGACAAGGGATCCGCGCCACCGTGTAATCGAGGGGTTAAAAGCGTGTGGATGTCCCGGAATTTCAAGCCTGCGGCTTTCGATGATGAAGTCGGAATCAAAGTCTTCTAGATTGATGGAGTAAAGGAATTGCGAAGAATAGAATAATTGGAAGCTTAAGAAAATAAGGGTGAATAATGGCGATAACGGATTAATCCACGATTTTATTTTGACGAGAATCGACTTTGGTGCGAACCGGTGTAAGGCTATTAAATAGGGCATCTTTATCGAGCTGGGCTATCCAAATTTCATGATCTTGTTTACCATAAGCGATCCATACAAAATTGTCATCGTAAATGTATCCGCAGGGGAAAATAGCCTTTACAGAACCCCAATAAGGTTTATATTCAGCGCCCGAATAATAACCCGTTCCGATGATAGGGGCGGCGCTTATACTTGTAATTTGAAAAGGGGGTTCAGAAGAAAAGGTATAGGCTCCCATGAAATAGTGCGGAATATGTCTTCCCTGTGATTGGACTGTGGGCATCGAAATTGAGGAGTGGAAAAATGCAAAATACTCATCACCATGCAGAAGACCCGGAGAACCGCCCCGCAGCTCTCCCCATTTCCAATCGATATCACCTGATGTGCTGCAAAAAGTTTCGCATTTTCCCTGACCAATCAGAGGTTTAAAGATTTTGTGGGGTGAGAGGCTGTAGGTGAGTAATAGATTCCCTTTGTAGTCAAAGGGAGTCCAATTTTTTTCTCGCTTTTGCAGGCTTGCCCCCGGAAAGTGAGACACGCATTCGTTGTTGTGGACGATGAAGGCAGACCCGTTAAAGCGAAGCTCTGAGATATAAACCCGGAAACCGCCCCTGGTAACAGCAAAGTCTTTATTGTCGCTATAAACCATGTATAAACGATCATTTATCATAAGAAGTCGAGCGTCTTCAGCTCTAGAGGGGTGGGTAGAAATGGGGTACGGATCTTCATGTTGCGTGTCGAGAATCTGGGGGTTTCCTATCGGTGAAAAATTCCGGTCAAGCCTGATAAGGCCTAACCTTGAGTTAAATGAAAATTTGGGATCGGGAATGATGCGAAAACTCATTAGATAAGAGTCGTTCCATCGAATGATGGAGGGATTAAACGCATGGGGATATCCAGGGATCTTGATCTGCTTGCTTTCTAAAATGAATTCATTCGCAAGATCATCTAGGTCTAGCAAGGCATGGAGTTTTGTTCCTATCCCAAGCAGAGCGATGGAAAAAATTAGAATTATCTTTTTGTCAATCCACTTCAACAGGTCACCATTTGTTTTTTACGGGAACAAGGCTGTTAAGGAGCCCTTGTTTATCGAGTTTTACTATCCAAATTTCATGATCTTGCTTGCCATAGGCAATCCAAATGTTTTTCTGGTCAGAGATATATCCTCCGGGAAAAACCACCCGAAGAGGTTTCCAGGTTTTATAGGTATTTCCATGATAAAAGTCTTTTCCCACAATCGGTTCTGGGCTCATCTGGGTGATGTTGAAGGGGGGGTGAGCCGCAAAAGTGTAGGCGCCTATAAAATAGTGTGAAATTTTATCTTTAGGGGAATGTGCCGATCGCATGTCTTTAGCGGAGTGGAAGAAAGAAAGGTATTCATGTCCCTCCAAGAAAGCTTGGGTGCCTCCTCTGATTTCCCCCCATTTCCAAGAAAGCTCCGCGTCGGTGGAAGAAAATGTTTCACAGGCGTGAGTTCCGGGGAGGGGATAGAAAACCGTGTGTGGGAAGATGCTGTAAGATAGAAGAAGACACCCATGGTAATCGAAAGGAACCCAATTTTTTTCACGTGGTTTATCGTTGGCTCCGGGAAATTTTAAAAGGGCATAGGAGTGGGTGATGATAAAGCGGCCGTTGACTTGACGAAGTTCCGCAATGAACATGCGACGCATTTCTCGGCTAACGGGGCCTATAATGTTGTTATAAACAATATAGAGACGGCCGCCACTTGTAATTAATCGAGAGTCTTGGAGGTAGGGGGGGTGATAGGGGTTTTCATTTTCTATTTCCAGAAGTTGTGGAGCGCTGATCAGGTTGAAATTTTGATCAAGCCAGACAAAGCCTATTTGATGAGTCAATTTTGTGATTGGATCCCGTATCCGGAAGCACATTAAAATTTTATCGTTGAGGCGGATGATAGAGGGGTTAAAAGCGGTGTCATAACCCGGAATTTGAATTCGTTTTGTTTCAAGAACAAAGTCTTGGGAGGTCTCTTCAAAATTTATTAAAGGTTTTTGGGCTGATGTAAGCGCGGAGGTCATTAACAGGATTGGCAGAAAAATATTTCGAAGGTTCATTTTTTTACATCCATTGTTTTGATTAAAAAATTTGGTCGGGCAAAAGAGGCGTTAGGCCAATAGTCAAAAGGGAAAGCGTTATAGAGTTTTTGAAGGTCGCAAAATAAAGGGGCTTCGGGGCCTATTTGCAGGGCTTCTTCAATGGATGTGGCGAAGGTAAAGTTGGGGCGGTTAGTTCCAAAGTAATAGTCTTGGTACTTGAATAAAGGTTCGGTGTCTGTGATTTTTAGCATTCTACAGGGGATTCCGAATGCATCTGCGATGATAAGACCGTGCAGTGAGCTGGATATTACAAATTCGCTATCTAGGATTTGTCGAATAATTTCATCCCAGGGTTCTGTCGGGTAGACAACCTGCGGACATTCGTTTTTTGGAAACAGTTTATTTTCAGTAAAATGAGGGATAATAATGTAGGGTCTGGAAGGGTTTTTTTTCTTTTTGAATTCCGGAAACAAATAGGGGATTAGTAAGGCTGGGTCGCCATAGATTTCAGGAGCGATGATCCCAAGGTTTTCTTTTAAATAAGCACGGGTTAGTGGACCTCGGACCGACCTAATGTCCAGGTGGGTGAACGGATAGTGCTTTTTATCCAGCAACTTCCCGTTGATTCCGGTCCCCCAGATCACATCGCCATCCTTAGCAAAGGACATCATTGATCCCACGGCGATTAGTTTGACATATTTGTTCCAGGGGAAGTTCTTGTGAACTTTTACCGGAGTGTTGACGATTCGTTCTACGAGCTTAAGTGAGATATAATCTCCAAAATTCACAAAGGATTGCGGCGGCAAGTAATCAGGGGGGATTCCTGAATAAGGAATATATTGGGCAAATGCTTTTTCAGATCCTAGTAGGATAAAGCAGCAAAGAAAAGCTTGGAAAATTTTTAGCATAGGTTAACCGGTTAGATGACCGACTTGTACCAAAATAGATGAAGTGATTTCAAGAAATTTTTATTATGATAGTCCCGGTCGGAGCCGATCGGTGAGCTAGAGAGTTGAAAAATGGCTGTAGTATACACGAGAAGAGAAATTTTACCACAGAGAACACAGAGAACACAGAGGAACACAGGGGGGCAAGAAAGGGAAGGCTATTTGCAACCCAAAATGAAAATGAATTAATTTTTGTTTGTTAATTGAAATCTTAGGCGTTAATGTTGCACGAAAGCACAATGTTTCCAGTTAAAATGCAACATTAGCCGCTAAATCGACGATGACGCCTAGGATGTAAAATAAGAAGAGGCACCTTCTTGTTTTGGGTTGCGAATAGCCCTCCCTTTCTTGCCCCCTCTGTGTCCTCTGTGGTGAAATTGCTCTTCCCGTGTATCCTACAGGCTTATCTGTTGAAGTCGATGCGGTATTGAACGTTATCTTTCTCTAAAAGCACCGCATTGGGACGGATTTCTGTGATAAACATCCCATCCAAGGAATCTCCTTTAGATAGGATTTTTCCATTGATCACAACGTTAACGCTTCCGGCACCGGTTCTTGAATAACCAGTGACTTCATACTTGTCGGTGATGTTAATCATGGTCGCTTCAGGAGCAACCTCAGTAACGAAGTTTTTTACATTTCGGATTCCGGGGACTTTTTTGATCTCGTTCAGGACGCTATCAAAATCTTGTTGTTTACCTTTTGCGATGACTCCGGTCAAAGTAAGCTCACCGTTAGTAAGCTGCGCGACGATATCTCTGAATCCCATGGATTGCAGGATGGAGGAGACGGATGAAACAATGTCTTCTTCAACGATCACACGTTTTTCAAGCAGATCTAAATAGTTGAAATTGGCTGTGATGTAATCAGAAAGTTGCTCTGCCTGTTTACGTGTTTGCAGATATCCCGTCAGAATGAATTTCCCGGGGGCAGACGCGTAGATGTTGATTCCTTTCCAGTTCGGGTTTTTATTGATGATTTGGTTGGCCTCTTGCCACACGTATTCATCAACAACAACACCGGTATCATCGATATCTTTGACGAATTTTAACCCTTGCAGGTTGTAGATCAACTGGTTTTTTTCACCCGCATTTAGCAAGTGCCCGACGAGATATAATTTCCCGGTCGACGATGTGAAGAAGGGTTTAATTGTAGGGAACAGGGACAGAGCCTGACTGAGTTCCTGATCGGCATTCACGTTTTGTGTCACTTCAATCTCTTGATTTCTGAAAAGGGAGGAAACTCCAATCCCTGCGATGACAAAGAGACCTGTGATAATTCCAATCATAATTAGGCCGCTAGTATGCTTTTGAGTGTGATGTTCTGCCGGCGCTCTTTCTATGATCGGTTCGTGGATTTTTACTTCTTCAGCAGCGGCTTCAGCCTTTTTATTTTCGTCTTGTTGAAGGACTTTCAAAATAGAAGGAAGCAGTGGGGAGATGATAGTCTTCATTTCAGCTTCTCTATCATAGATCACAAAAGTCGTTGTCCCAAGCGTTACCGTGGTATTTAAGGGGAGAATTCTTTTTTCTTTGATCTGCTCGCCATCCACAAGGGTACCATTACGACTTTGCAGATCTTCAATAGTAATAATGTTGTCGGCGCTCACTGAAATTCTAAGGTGTTGTCTGGAAACGCTTGTGTCATGGAATACAATGTCAGCTGTATTGGGATCGGTTCCGACAATGTGAGTGGAATTGGAGTGCATTGAAAATTCGGCGCCATTATTGGGGCCGTTGATCACCTTCAGAAGCCAGCGTCCTGTGTTGACCATTCCAAAGTTAATTTCTGCGAACGAAGAGCGATGGTCGTCCTCTTCAAAAATTGTATCCCTGCTGGGTTCATCTTCAATTTCTGTGGGATTTCCGTCTTTAAATCGATAGATGCAACTGCCTATTTTGAGTCTGTCTCCGTTTTTTAACAGTCGTGGTTCAGAGAATTCCTCGTTATTAAGAAGCACCGGATTTGTTTGACTAAGGTTTTCAGCGATGATTCCCTCAGGACTGCTGCGGCAGAAAAGGTGTTTTCTGGAGGCAAGAGGATCCTCAATAAGAAGTGAGGACTCTTCGGGGTCTCGCCCGATCGTCCATTCCGAACCCTCGTCAAGGGAAAGAACTAATCCTTTTAATGTGCCGTCTTCGGCAACGAATGTAGCAGCCATAAAAACATTCCGCCTTCTGATAATTACTCTATCTTTATTCTATGCAATTGATGTGCCAAAAGTGTAGCGAAAAAAACAATTCTTGTGAATCTTTACTGATGAGTTGCCACTTCTTCACGCCATAGGTCTATGGCATTGATAAAATCTTCAATAATATCCCTAAAGTTTTTGTACTCAAGGGGGTAATCGATAACGCGCTGAAGAACGATAGATTTGCCGTCTTCGTTAAGACCTAATACAGCACCGTAAGTTCCTTGTCTAAAGAGGTTTCCGTTTAACATTTTGCCAAAGAATTGCTCCTGGTTTTGTCGCGGACACTCTCCAAGATTCACATCTAACTGAACAACGCCATTATTGCCGTTAATGTTAATAAATATTGGCTTGCTAATGGTATTTACAAAGTAATCA